>NZ_LMCK01000126.1:0-62223 GCF_001623165.1 Pseudovibrio sp. WM33 | reverse complement strand
CCCTTTGCTATGAGCGGGAGGGCGGTGAATACAATACCTCTTTCGGGAGGGAATAAACTCGCCTGTCTGTTTGCAGGTTTCGAACCTCCCGCTCGCCAGCGGGCCGTCGAAAGCCTTGTTGTCGTGCGGTTGTTCAACACCCTACTTACAGAGGGATTGAGAATGATCGACTCCGCATGCGCCTGTGGCGCCACAAATACTTTCCAAAATGAAATTGACGAAGTCATCGTCGCTGTCTCGGATTTGCAAAACCTCTCGTATATTCAGCACCTCGTGCTGACAGAGAGAATGCAGCACTCCAGTGAGCGCGATGCCCTGTTCACTTTGCATCACGCCTTCCGCGATCGCCTTGAAGCACTGGAAAAAAGCTGCGGAATGTTAGAGCGAGTCGCTCATCCGCAGCCAATGAACACAAAAACTCCGCTTCCTGATTAAGCCGTATGACGCTTTGCTCGCTGGCACCCTCCCGAAAAACCCCATCGGTTTTCGATCAGGGAGATGCACAGGAGCAAAGAAAAAAGCCAGCCTCGTAAAAAAGGACTGGCTTAGAAAATGGCTTAATCGTGCAGCGCGCTCTACGTGATCGGTACCCCTGACCACGCAGAGCTCGTTCAACAGCACTGTGATGGGTAAATGGCACAAACCCGTGCCACTTGCCTCCGGTACCAATGGCGAAACGCAAATCCACCCCGCATCCTCGCCAAACGGTGCCCTGCTGGTCTGCGGCTATACCACCCGCCGCAGGTCAGCGCCTCCCTAAAAATACCAGTGCTAGCAGTAATGCGTCCACCCCCTGAAAAATCAGGGGTAACACTCCCTCTACCGCCCCAACCCACTGGATCCCGCATCAAGTGCGGGAAGACGGCATTGAAGCAATCGCAACAGCGTCACCAATACATTATAGTTAAATCAGATAATCAAAACGCAGATCTCAACGTCTCTTTTGCTTGGACTGAGTACGTGGGCCACATGAGGTACTCACAGAGGTAAGGCGTGATTTCGATAAACTGAGCTAAGTAGTAATGGCCAGTTAATTTACTTCCCCAATAACGTGTGATATCCGCCGGTATATTACCTATGGGGAAGTGTTATGAAAAAGCAATTGTTCGCTTTATGCGCTGCTTCTATGTTGATTGCTGGCTGTTCTAGCAGTGGAAGTAATAGTGTAGAAGTCCGCGCTCGAAAGGCTGCCAACCTTTCTATCTGGAAAACCCGTCAGGAGGTTCGCTTTGCAGGGAAGCCATTTGAGGTGGCCGTTGCAAAAGATAAAGCCTTTTCATTTGTTGCTCCCAAAGGCTCAGGATTTCCTTATTCGCCTGCTGAGGTTGAAGGCGTTGCACGCGCTGTAACTGGATGTAAAGCAGAATTTGGGGCAGGAATACTGGCTTTTGTTGGTGGCTTCTCAAAGAAGTCGGATCTGCGAGAGATTCAATCTAAATACTCAGGCTTTGATTATTGGCGTGTGGATCTCAAATGTTAAAAATATTGAAAGCAGTGGGCCTAACTGTTCCATTTATTATGATTGCAGGACTAGTTGGGTGTTCTAATCAATCTCGACCAGCCTTTGAAGATGTGGTGAACCGCGAGATAGTATTTCCTGAGTACCCGAGTAGTGGTTGGACTTATTTAAGTTTCTCTCAGGCTCATGGATATCAGGTCAACTATCTTGGCAAAAATGGTCGTGCTTGGTTATGGTATCCGGGGAACTCAGTGGTAGTCGCGGAGGAATGGAAGCGTGATACTGTTGCAGGACAAAAAGCTGTTTGTTGGCGGCATCCAGCGAAGAGCTATAACCCAGTAACGAAGCGATATGGTGGGTCTTTTGCATGCCAGTCGCTGGCATTGTCGCAACGAAGAATCATCGCAAGACTAAATGGTGATCCTTTTGCGCTTTCATCAGGCAAAATCCCTTACAGACTCTCGAAGTGTACTGCACCCAAAGAGTTTGATTTCGATCGTGACAGATTTCAATGCTGATTAGTGATTGAGCGTTATGTTTAAGGCAGTAGATTGCGTTGGGTGAAGTCAAATAGTCTGACGCAACCTATTACCTACTTACCCCAAATCAAACCGCTTACAAATCCGGTCTACCGGTGTCCCGTCAGAGAGCGGAACTGCTTCCAGTACTTTGTAGTCTTTGAAGCCGCGGGAGGTGTAGTAGGCGCGGCCACCGGTGTTGTCGGCGCGGATGGTGGCGTTGATGGTGGTGAGGCCTTTACCTTCCAGATTGGCAAGTGTTGCTTTGAACAACGCACTGCCGATGCCGCTCTTATGCAGACCCGGTTTCACAAAGGTGCCGATATCAACCCAGTCAGCGGGGATATCTCCATAATGGCTGGCGATCTGAAAGCCGAGTGGCTCGCCGCTGTCACGGTCAATCGCGCAAACAGTGCTCTCTAAAATGTCAGCCTCAAGAAACCACTCGATGAACTCACCTTTGTTCAACAGCTTCTCCAGCGCAGTTGTCCCCCCGGCCTCAATAATCCGGTTGAGCAGAGCGAGCAGTTCGTCCACATCGTTGCGCTGGGTTTTGCGGATGAAAAACTGGGTTGGTTTGGCGGAAGACGTGTCCATTTTCAAAAATCCTGTTCAACGCAATAAATACGCAAATCATTCAAATCAACGCACATAGCAACGCAAACGACTTAAGCGGCGGAAATACCCGCATAAGCACAGAGCAAGAAACCTGCTAAAACTTTGTTCTTGCTCGCAAAGCCTGCGCCAGCGTGCCTTCGTCAAGGTAGTCCAATTCCCCACCAACCGGCACGCCATGGGCAAGACGGGTCACTTTCACATTCTCAAATCGCGCAAGCTGGTCCGTAATGAAATGCGCAGTGGTCTGCCCTTCAACGGTCGCATTAACAGCGAGGATAACTTCGCTCACCGCACCGCCCTCAATACGCTCAACCAACTTGGAAATGTTGAGGTCATCCGGGCCAATACCGTCCAGCGGAGACAGGGTGCCACCGAGGACATGATAATGTGCACTCACAGCGGATGCCCGCTCCAGCGCCCAAAGGTCAGAGACGTCCTCAACCACCACAATAGTGGCTCCATCCCGGCGCGGATCAGAGCAAATGGTGCAAGGATCACTGGTATCCACGGTACCGCATTCTGAGCAGATGCCGACCTGCTCAACGGCTACACCCATGGCTTCGGCCAGCGGGATAAGCAGTTGATCTTTCTTCTGAACCAGGTGCAAAGCAGCACGTCTGGCCGAGCGCGGGCCGAGGCCGGGCAGCTTGGACAGCAGCTGTATCAGGCGTTCAATTTCGGGACCAGCAACCCTGCGTGTACTCATCTAAAATCTATGCTCTCTGCGAGAAAGAAAAGGCACCCGCAAAGCAGTTTTGCGAGACAATGCCAGATAAACTATGCCCGCCTGAAGAGGCGGGCAAGAGGGAATAAATCCGTTTCAGGTCTACGGCCAAATCTGCGCAGGGTCGCGGTGATTTGGCAACACGTAGCCTTGAAGATCTTAAGAGCCGAACGGGAGTTTCATGCCAGCTGGCAGACCCATACCGGACATCATGTCCTGCGTACGCTCCTGCACCAAAGCTTCGCCTTTTCCCTTCGCATCATTATGCGCAGCGAGGATAAGATCTTCCAGGATCTCAACTTCATCAGCATTGATGAGAGAAGGATCAATCTTCAAACCAGTCATTTCACCTTTACCATTCAACGTAACGGTGACCATGCCTGCGCCTGAGGTTCCCTCAACAGAAAGGTCGTTTACAGTCTCCTGAAGCTCGCCCATTTTTTCCTGCATCTGCTTGGCTTGCTTCATCATTTTAAGAAAGTCCATCGACTCGCTCCTTAAACGTCTCTTGAGCGCACATCAGCGCTCTATCAATTCGGCTCATAAGGTTTCATAGCACAGAAACCTTAGAAATCTTGGGTGAAATCCATAGAGTCCATGTCTTCTATGTCGACAGGCTCGGACGCCGCTTCAAGGGGGAGATCTTCCTCCTGCTTCAAAATGCGCACGTCAACAACCTTAGCCCCGGGAAAGGCAGAAATAAGTTTCACCACTTCCGGATCAGAATGTGCATCCGAAACTAACTGTCTTTGGTTAGCTTCTTTTTCTTCATGTAAAGTCGGTCGACCCTGGTCACGACTTACCGCAACAATCCAGCGGCGACCCGTCCATTCTGTCAGTTTTCGGCCCAGTTCTCCAGCTGCATCAGCTGTCGCAATCTCAGTCGGCTGCACTTCAATACGGCCCGGCTGGAAGTTGACAAGACGCAGCGTGCGCTCAACTGAAACCTTGACTGGAATGTCCTTCATGCGGGCTGCAAGTTGAGCAACCTCAGCCCAGGAGCGGATCGCAATCTTCTCTTTAAGTTCCTCGGCCTGCCGCATTTGAGGAGCTGATTGCGGTGCAGCACCAATAGCTTGTGTCATCGGCTGGCCACCAGCTACAGCACGTAACTGAGGTGCTGAGCCGCCACCGGATGGAACAGCGCTAGCACTTGATCCACCGCCGCCCTGTGGCGCGTTGCCCGCAGGCGCATTGCCGCCAGCAGGGGAGAACTTGCCAGATTTCAGCAGCTTCAGCGCCTCTTCCGGATCAGGAAGATCGGAGGCGTAGCACAAGCGCACCAGAACCATGTCAGCCGCAGCCAACGGCTTAGGCGCATTCTGTACTTCGTTAATTCCCTTCAGCAATATCTGCCATGTCCGGGAAAGAACACGCATGGAAAGCTTTTCAGCAAAGTCCCGCCCACGCTGCCGTTCGCTCTCAGTCACAGAGTTCTCTTCACCCGCCTTCGGCACTGCTTTCAGCCGAGTCACCAAATGGGTAAAGTCTGCAAGGTCAGAGAGGACAACTGCCGGATCGGCACCCACATCGTATTGGGCTTTGAGCTCATCAAGAGCGCTGGCAATGTCGCCGCGCATCACGTGCTCAAACAAATCTATCACCCGGCTGCGGTCAGCAAGGCCTAGCATCTGGCGCACTTCATTGGCTTCAATGCGGCCCGCACCATGCGCAATGGCTTGATCCAGAAGGGATAAACTGTCTCGGGCAGAACCTTCACCAGCGCGCGCAATGAGGGCCAACGCCTCATCAGAAATTTCTATGCCCTCTTTGCCGGAGATCTCGCGCAGCAGGGACACAAGCGTAGAGCTCTCAATCCGGCGCAGGTCAAACCGTTGACAACGAGAGAGGACAGTCACAGGAACCTTGCGGATTTCTGTGGTCGCAAAAATGAATTTCACATGCTCCGGCGGTTCTTCCAGCGTCTTCAACAACCCGTTGAACGCCGACTTGGAGAGCATGTGCACCTCATCGATGATGTACACTTTGTACCGCGCACTCGCCGGACGGTACCGCGCTGCTTCGGTAATCTCGCGAATATCATCAATACCAGTATGAGACGCAGCATCCATCTCGATCACATCGACATGACGCCCTTCCATGATCGCCTGGCAATGAGTGCCGATTTTGTCTAAGTGTATGGTTGGTTTATCGATTTCACCCGGAATGTCGTAGTTCAAGCCGCGAGCAAGGATACGTGCCGTTGTTGTTTTACCAACACCGCGAACCCCGGTTAGCATCCACGCTTGAGCGATACGGCCAGTCTCAAATGCATTCTGCAGAGTCTGAACCATCGGCTCCTGACCATAAAGGTCATCGAACGTACTAGGTCGGTATTTCCGGGCGAGAACGCGATATGCACCATCGCTGCTGGAAGAATTATCTTCCGCGCCTGTTGTTGTCTGGTGCTCGTCTTGAAGGTCTATTCCGTCCATATCGCCCAAATCCTCAGCCACTTCAAAGGCAAGGTAAAACTTACTCCCGGCCATTCAAGACGAAGACCGGCCGCTTGTCGAGTATGGGCGCGGGGAAAATTAGGTGGGAGGCTGGCACGATGACCCGTGCCATGGACTCGTTAGGGCTGCTTCCTTCCGGATCTGACCCGGTTGGCGAGTGGCTCGTCCACCACCAACCTCCCGAACGTGTATATGGTCGTTTTACCTGTATTTTGCAAGCGTTCATTGATGTTTACCGCTTGCTACTGTGGACGAGACTGTGAATCTTCAAAGAGTTCTACCAAATCCGAAATCAGAAAATGTCGCCACAACATTGCATTTCAGTGTTATCTCGGGTTCACTTTACATAAGTTTATAATTTAAGGAATTCGAAATGCTGGCCGAAACAGCCGAGGTGTATGATGCCTCTGCGGCTCTTTGTTATTCTGCCAACTCGCTTAATCGCTGTGGTGAAAAACGTAAAGATACCGAATGGGTTAACTCGCTAAAGACAAGCCCGGATGCCCGCTTTCTAATTCAGGCAAACGATGCTTTCATCTTCAATAAAGAGGTCATGACTGAGCCTTTCATCCATCCCGTTGAGATGCTCAAAACTCTGAATATCACTGATCGGACAACCATCTTTCTTGGCATTGACGAGACTGATGGAGACCGCCCATACTTTGGTGTGCGTTACACAGCGGATGCTGAAACGCTTGATGAGGAGCTGGAAAAACTCGGGGCTTTCGCGGCATATGGACTGCGCGGAATAGCGATGAAACGAGCAGCCAGCCAGAGAGTGCTTGGAATGATGGCGCAGGCTGCTTCTGTAGGCCGGTGGCATTCCTCCCATAAGATGTGTTCTCAGTGTGGGCAGCCAACGGAACTCGCCGAATCTGGCTATCGACGGGATTGTCCGTCTTGCTCAGCGCAGCATTTCCCAAGAACGGACCCTGCGGTGATAATGTTGATCACCCACGGGGACAAATGCCTGATGGGGCGTCCTTACCATCTGATGGAAAATGTCTACACAACACTCGCTGGGTTTGTGGAACCAGGCGAAACCTTTGAAGATGCCGTCCGCCGAGAAGTTTTTGAAGAAGCAGGCGTTAAAGTCGGCAAAGTGGAATACGTCGCCAGCCAACCATGGCCGTTCCCGTCAAACATTATGATCGGGTTCCACGGCGAGGCGCTGACGACTGACCTGAATATCGACTATGAAGAAATGGAGGATTGTCAGTGGTTTTCCAAAGAGGAGACACTGAAGATGCTCCAAGGCGAAGCAGGGTCAGGATTAATTTGTCCCCCTGACATCTCTATCGCGCATCATTTGATCAAGAAATATATCGAGGAAAAATGACCCATGGACGAGTAGAGCCAGTGGTTATTTAACAGGTGCCTGATGGCACCGGGGAGGTGCCATGACTTACTGTATATATTTGACCCACCCAAATGTTGACATCGATCCGGCAACCCCAGTTCCGCACTGGGATTTGTCGGATAAAGGTCGCGAACGTTTAGAACAAGGCCTGCGCCAGCCATGGCTTTTGCAAATCGATCATGTCATTTCCAGTCGCGAAAAAAAGGCAATCGAAACTGGTCAGATTATCGCGAGCCACCTGGGTATGGAGCTGATCACATCCGCAGGCCTCCACGAAAATGATCGCAGCTCCACCGGTTTTCTTGAGCCAGATGAGTTTGAGCGAGTCGCTGATGAGTTCTTCAGCCGCCCCGCAGTGAGCGTTCGCGGCTGGGAACGAGCGCTGGATGCACAAAGTCGTGTCATCACTGCAATTAAACAGACGCTCACCACAATTCCAAGCGGCGAACCTGTTCTATTCTCTGGCCACGGAGGCGTAGGAACATTGCTCAAATGCCACCTCGCCAACAACGCCATCGACCGCGCCTTCGATCAGCCTCCAAATGTTGGAGGTGGTTGCTGGTTCCGTTTTGATCCAGTAGATCTTGAGAAGTGTTCTGCTAGTCTCGAGAGCCTGAAGTGGCAGCTGATCGATGAGATGGAACTCGCGCAGTAAACTTGGGAACGTTCTGGCGCACAGAACTGAAGCAGCTTGTTGATCCTGATGGATGGCAAGCTGCTTTACAAGCGTCAGCTCTTGTTGCAGCCCGGGGAAATGCTTATCTAAGTGCCATCTGTTTTCATAAATTTGGCACAAGAGATGTTATCGGCAGCAATAAAATCATTCTCGCAGGTTTTTGAACCGCATTTCAGAAGCATCTTTTTCAAAGCCTTAGGGCTAACATTGCTTCTTCTTCTTGTCGTCTGGATCGCCATTCAAGGCGTAGTCGGGTATTTCATAGACTTGCCACAGGACTGGCAGGATACGACCGTTAGTATCGTAACAGGCATCGGCGCATTAATCGGTCTTGGCTATATCTTAGCTCCGGTTTCAGCGATGGTCGTCGCCTTCTACCAAGATCAGATTTCCGAACTTGTTGAAGAGCACTCTTATCCCAATGAAAGGCGAGGCAATGCACTGCCGCTTGGCGAGGCTATTGTTACGGCTCTTCGTTTTGTCGGTGTGATCATTGTCGCCAACATTTTTGCCCTGATGTTGTTCTTCATTCCCGGCATCGGCCAAATCGCATTTTTGCTCGTGAATGGCTATTTGCTGGGCCGTGAATATTTTGAGTTTGTGGCAATGCGCTTTATGCCGCCACAAGAAGCGAAAGCTTTTCGTAAATCGCAAGGCGGAACCGTATTTGCAGCCGGAGTGATTGTTGCGTTCGTTCTTGCAATTCCAATCGTAAACCTGATCACTCCACTCTTTGCGACGATCTTTATGGTGCACGTTTTCAAGACATTGCGGACAAAACGCAATCTATCCGTTTAGACTCAAAGATAACTACAATTTTAAGAAATAGCAGGAAGTAGCTACGTTGCCTATTCGAAGCTTTATTGTTGATGATCTGACCTGGACGCATGCTCTGAACGAAGAGCATACCGTCGAGTTGTCCTCTCTGACACGTGATGGTTTTGCAGAGCTTATTGAGAAAGCAAGCTATGTAAGGATTGCTGAAAAAGAGACCGGCCTTCTCATCTCATACGACCAGGACGGTGATTATTCTTCGATTAATTTCAAATGGTTCTGCGCAGTCTACGACAACTTTCTCTATGTTGATCGGATTGTGATTTCTAAAGCTGCACGAGGGCAAGGCATTGCAGGCAAACTCTACGATGACCTGTTCAACTTCGCGAAGGCAAAGGGATACGAGCGCATTGTATGTGAAGTAAACTCAGATCCTCCCAACCCGGCATCAGACGCATTCCATGCTTCACTAGGCTTTCAAATCGTCGGTGAAGCTAAGCTGGAAGGAAAAGGAAAGACCGTCAGATACATGGAAAAAGCGCTCTGAAGAGTGTTGATCTATGAGATTTAAGGGAGCGAAGTTTGGCTGTCTCTTGTTACTCAAACATCACATCAACTCTCTTTTCCCTCCATTTGACTGCTCTTCGTTTCGTGTAGGTTGATCCGGAGAGAAATCTGTTTCAGCATGTAATCCAGCAATGAGGAGGACTCTGTCAGTGAACAACTAAGGCAACTCAATTCTGTTGAACAGCACTCCCACAATCTACGTGGGTGGTGTTTGATGCCTGTTTGTTTTGATGGAGTCTTTATGAGACGCATTATCTATGACGTCGCCGTTAGTCGCGACGGTTTTATTGCTGGCCCGAATGGCGATGTTTCAATCTTCCCCCATACCGGTGATCATGTAGACGCTTACAACGAGCGTTTAACGACCTACGACACTGTCATCATGGGGCGACATACCTATGAGTTTGCCTACCAGTATGGTCTTCCCGCAGGCGCTAAAGCTTACCCGCATATGCGGCATCTGATTTTCTCAGAAGGAATTCAGCTGCCTGAAGACGCTCAGGTTGAGGCAGTGCGAGCAGACTTCCCCACGCACATCTCTGCGCTGAAGAATGAACATGGTGGCGATATCTACCTGTGCGGAGGAGGGATGTTTGCAGGTTTGCTGGCTGCGTCTAAACTGATCAATGTCCTACGCCTGAAAGTTGCACCTGTCATATGCGGGGTAGGGACACCGTTATTTGCGAATGTCTCTGAGCCGATTGATCTCAAATGCACCTCCTCAACGCTATATGATAGCGGCGTTGAGTATTGTGAGTTTGATCTGCAGTAGCTTATTACCAACACGGGGCAGGCCACACCTGCTCCGTCTCTTTTTACCAGTGAATAGAGCACGGGATAGTTGCCTAAACTGGAAATCAAGATCGGCTGCTCTAAATTTGAAGTAGAGGGTCGCGTCAGCTTGCTCACATTAAATAAAGTTTACGTAAACGTAATTTGACTTTAAGTGATTTTCTGAAAAATTTCGCGCAATTTCAGTAAATTAAAACATGACTACAAAACTCAAGATAATAAACTGCCGGATTCTTGTTACTTGATCGGGTAGAAACCAACAAAATTTACACCGCAAAATCTAATCATTTCGGCCAATTTTAAGGGCAAACCTAGTAGAAAAAGCATTTAGTCGCATAGGATGCTTTGACGCACCCCGAAACTGAAGGTATTAGAACCTCATACAACGCCTTGCTTTGTTACGTTTACGTAAGCGTAACTGTAACCAGGGACGGGAGAGAGATTTATGGCGAACGCTGACCTCAAGGCCAACCGGCCATTATCGCCCCATCTTCAGATCTATAAGCCGATCGTGACGATGGTGATGTCCATTCTACATCGCATCACCGGGGCGGCGCTTTATTTTGGAACGATTTTGATGGCGTTCTGGCTCATCTGCGCAGCAGCAGGTCCTGAGTCCTATCAATTCGCAATGGACGTGTTCGGTTCCTTCCTGGGCCGTCTGGTCCTCTTCGGCTTCACTTGGGCACTTGTGCACCACATGATTGGCGGTCTGCGTCACTTCATCTGGGACATGGGGCATGGCTTTGAATTGTCTGCAGCGAACTGGATGGCTCGCGCGACGATTATTGCCTCTGTTGCTCTTACCGTGATCCTCTGGATCATCGGTTTTATCGTCGCTTAAGGAGAGATCAATGATCGATATGCGCACTCCGCTCGGGAAAGTTCGCGGCCTTGGCTCTGCTAAGGACGGCACGTCGCATTTCTGGCGCCAGCGTTTGACCGCTGTAGCAAATGTGTTCCTTATTTCCTTCTTTGTTATCCTCGTCATCGCGCTGCAAGGCGCTGATTATGCGAGTTTCATTGAAGCACTTCAAAATCCGATCATCTCCACCTTGCTGCTTTTGGTGATCTTGGTCGGCTGCCTGCACATGAAGCTGGGCATGCAAGTCATCATCGAAGATTACTTCCATTCAGAAGGGCTCAAGCTTCTTCTTCTTATGGGAAACATTTTCTTCGCTTCTTTTATCGCACTCGCTTCCGTGGTTGCAGTGCTTAAAATCAGCTTCGGAGGCTGATCTAGATGGTTGAACAGACCGGTGTATCGACAGCGCCAAGCCAGAGCGGCAAGGCCTATGAGTTTGTAGACCACAAGTTTGACGTTGTGGTTGTAGGTGCTGGTGGTGCTGGCCTTCGGGCAACGCTCGGTATGGCTGAGCAGGGATTGAAAACAGCTTGTATCTCCAAGGTGTTTCCAACTCGCTCCCACACCGTGGCAGCGCAGGGCGGTATTGCAGCAAGCTTGAAGAACATGACGCCAGACTGCTGGCAGTGGCATATGTATGACACTGTAAAGGGTTCTGACTGGTTGGGTGATACCGACGCTATGGAATACCTCGTTCGTGAAGCGCCAAAGGCGGTTTATGAGCTTGAGCATTACGGTGTGCCATTCTCACGTACGGAAGAAGGTAAAATCTACCAGCGTCCGTTCGGTGGGCATATGCAAAATTATGGTGAAGGGCCTCCAGTACAGCGCACCTGTGCAGCAGCTGACCGTACCGGTCACGCCATTTTGCACACGCTCTACGGTCAAGCTCTGCGTCACAACGCTGATTTCTTCATCGAGTATTTCGCGCTTGATCTCATTATGTCTGAAGATGGCAAATGTGAAGGCGTTATCGCATGGAACCTTGATGACGGTACAATCCACCGCTTCTCTGCGAAGATGGTTGTGCTGGCAACCGGCGGTTATGGTCGTGCCTTCTTCTCTGCAACATCTGCCCACACCTGTACAGGTGACGGCGGCGGTATGGTCGCCCGTGCAGGTTTGCCATTGCAGGATATGGAATTCGTACAGTTCCACCCAACTGGCATCTACGGTTCCGGCTGTCTGATTACAGAAGGTGCTCGTGGTGAAGGTGGTTACCTGGTAAACTCCGAAGGCGAGCGCTTTATGGAGCGTTACGCTCCTTCTGCCAAAGACCTTGCTTCTCGTGATGTTGTTTCCCGTTGTATGACGATGGAAATCCGCGAAGGCCGTGGTGTTGGCAAAAATAAAGACCACATCTTCCTGCATCTGGATCACCTTGATCCTGATCTGTTGGCTGAGCGCCTTCCAGGCATCTCTGAAAGCGCACGCATTTTTGCTGGTGTTGATTTGACTAAGGATCCAATTCCGGTCCTTCCGACTGTGCACTACAACATGGGCGGCATTCCAACCAACTATTGGGGCGAAGTGCTGAACCCAACCAAAGAAGATCCAAACGCACTCGCGCCGGGTCTGATGGCCGTTGGTGAAGCGGGATGTGCATCCGTTCACGGTGCAAACCGTCTCGGATCCAACTCTCTGATCGATCTTGTTGTGTTTGGTCGTGCCGCTGCTATTCGCGCTGGTGAAGTTGTTGACCGTGAAGCTCCAATTCCAGAGCCTAACGAAGCTTCCAGTCAGAAAATCATGGCTCGTTTCGACAAACTGCGCTTTGCTAAGGGCTCTACCCCAACTGCTGAGTTGCGCTCCAAGATGCAAAAGACCATGCAGGAAGACGCTGCTGTGTTCCGTACACAGGAGAGCTTAGAGCAGGGTTGTAAGCGCATCTCCGCAATCTGGGGTGAAATGCAAGACATTCACGTGTCAGACAGCTCTATGGTTTGGAACTCTGATCTCGTTGAGACTCTTGAGCTTGAAAACCTCATGGCAAATGCAATCACAACTGTTTACGGCGCTGAAGCGCGTAAAGAGAGCCGTGGTGCGCATGCTCGTGAAGATTACAAAGATGGTCCTTTCGATGGTCGTAATGATGAAGAGTGGCGTAAGCACACCATCTCTCACCTCTCTGAGGATGGCAAGGTGACCTTGAGCTACCGTCCGGTTGTTCTTGAGCCGTTGACCACCTTTGAACAAGGCGGCATCGACATGAAGAAGATCGCACCGAAAGCCCGCGTCTACTAAGGCGCCGAAACCTGGAGTAACTGTTATGGCTGAATTCAAACTGCCACAAAACTCCCGGATGGGAGAGGGCAAGGTCTGGCCAAAGCCGGAAGGCGCCACTAACACCCGTGAGTACCGCATCTACCGCTGGTCTCCGGATGATGGACGCAATCCACGCATCGACACCTACTACGTTGATGCTGATGATTGTGGCCCAATGGTTCTGGACGCGCTCATCTACATCAAGGACAAGGTCGACCCAACACTGACCTTCCGCCGGTCTTGTCGTGAAGGGATCTGTGGGTCCTGTGCGATGAACATCGACGGAACCAACACACTGGCATGCACAAAGGGTGCTGACGAATGCTCTCACGAGATCGTCAAAATCTACCCTCTGCCGCACATGCCTGTTGTGAAGGATCTTGTGCCAGATCTGACGCGTTTTTACGCGCAGCATCGCTCAATCGAGCCATGGCTGAAAACCACAACACCTGAGCCTGAGAAAGAATGGCTGCAGTCCCATGAAGATCGCCAGAAACTGGATGGTCTTTATGAGTGCATTCTGTGTGCTTGCTGCTCCACCTCTTGCCCAAGCTACTGGTGGAATGGTGATCGCTACCTCGGCCCTGCAGTCCTTCTGCAGGCTTACCGTTGGTTGATCGACAGCCGTGATGAAGCTACTGGTGAGCGTCTGGACAATCTGGAAGATCCATTCCGTCTGTACCGCTGCCACACCATCATGAACTGCTCTCAGGCATGTCCAAAGGGGCTGAACCCTGCAAAGGCAATCGCTGAGATCAAGAAGATGATGGTCGAGCGCCGCGTTTAATCAGCGTGTGAGTACTTTATAAAATCAAGAAAAGCCGCCTCACTGAAATGAGGCGGCTTTTTTCATTTGAGGCTAATAGCCTAAAACTTATAGGAAATACCGATCCGGATAGCGTCGCTGTCAATGTCTTCCTTGAAGCGCGTTCCACCAACTGTGAAGCTACGACCAGGAAAGACAATGCGCTCATAGTCCAGGCGTACAATCACTCGCTCGGTGACGAACATCTCAAGGCCAGCGCCGCCAACCCAGCCAAGCATCGTGTTGCTGTCGGAGCCAGGACCGAAATTCGGGTTAGAGGCACGGAAGGTGGAAACAGCTGCACCACCAGTCACATACGCCATGAACCAATCGTAGGTAAGGCCAGCTCGGATCTTCGCGGCGGCGAAGTAATCAGAGCGCAATGACATTTCACCGCGAGAACGTTCACCAAAAGACCAGTAAGCGCCTTCGCCTTCCACGCCGATCAGAATATTCTGATAGGTGTAGTTGTAACCGCCATATAACCCAACAGTCCCGCCGTTATACTGCGTACCACTGTTGTTGAAGCGGTTCGTGCCATGAAGGCGAGCCCAGCCACCCTGCACACCGAGATAGAAGCCATCCCAGTCATATTTAGGCGGGGTGATCAGTCCATCGACAACTTCTTCCTCGTAAACTTCATAGGGCTCTTCCACCTCTACACCAGGTGGGTATTCAACAGCATAGGAATGGCTGCTGAAGCCGAGCAATCCCAATACCGCAAACGCAAATACTCTTAAGCGACTCATTGGTTCCCCCAAAATACGCAAGAGGATGACACGGCTAAATAATCAGACGTGATAGGTAACTTGATACAAATAAGTCTAGAACTGCGATCTTTATAAATGCTTGATTTTAAAAAGGAAAATTTGCGTTAAGGCTAGTTGGAATTGACAAGCACTGATATGCTGATTTCTCAGTTTCAAGGGGGGGATATCTGTAATCCCTACGAAACCGTCAATGAGCTCATGGCGGGTTTACAAAAAAGTCAGCAACTCTCTAGCGTCGCTCAACGCCTCGCAGAACCAGCTTGATAACGCCAATGCATTCTTTGCGCTGTATCTCATAGGGTTCGTGGCTGTGCAGTTGAGGAAAGCGGAACTTCATCGTCGCAGCGTGAATGTGTCTTGCCACCTGACTGACTTCTCGCAGGTCAAATTCCTCAGCAAGATTGCCGGAATGCAGGATGGTGTGCATTGGTTGCCGCACAAGCCGGAACAGTTCTTCAAAGTCTTCCGGGCGCTTCTGTTCCAGCACCTGCAAGCAGTCTGCCAGACCCTTGTTGAGTTCCAGCAGGCGATAAGTCTCTTCAAATTCCATCATGAGAAACTTGCTCAGACGTGCTGAGGCACTGGCGTTGGGGTCAGTCGCTGTTTCAAGACGCGCAACCAGCTTCACCACTTCTGCAGCGACAACAGCACAGGCAAGGTCTATCTTGCTTGGATAAAAATTATAGATATGCGCCATTGAGATACCTGAGGCATCTGCAATCTCGCTCACCGAGGTCTTCTTGTACCCTTGGGTGAGGAATGCATCACGGGCGGCAGCGAGCAGGTCAGCAGCACGGCCCTTTGCAGTCAGGATTTCTGCGATGGACATTTTAATTTCCGAAAATGAAAAAACGAGAGTTCCTTCAGTAATCATAGCTGAGTAGAGATTGCAATGACGTATGCGTCATATTAACGGACAAATTATGTAAAAACACGAATGATATTAATGCGCTAAGCGCAATTTCTTTGATTTTAGTCATTGTTGGATTTTTGCGAATTATTAGTATTAGTAATACCTAATATAAAAGGAGTCGAAGCATGGCTGTAGAAAATTGGCAAGAATTCCTCACCCAAACGGATGGTCGCATCGCTGAACTGCGCCCGGGTATTCCTGGCGTTATGAAGGGATTTGGTGAGATCGCAAAGAGTGCGATTGGAACCGGTGCTCTTGAACCGAAGCAAAAAGAGCTCATCGCGATCTCCATCGGTGTTGCTGCACGCTGTGATGCCTGCCTTGGATACCATGCAAAAGCCTGCATCAAGTATGGTGTAACCCGTGAAGAGTTGATGGAAGCTCTCGGTGTGGCTGTTTACATGGGCGGCGGACCTTCTCTCATGTACGCAGCAGAAGCGCTCAGTGCATTTGATTCTCTGTCTTCAGAAGCAAAGTAAGAAGTGACGTATCTTCACCCAATCTCTCTGTTTTCCTAAAACTTAGAGAGCAAACTGCTTGCGTGCACTTGCCCTGAATTGCGTTCAAGGGTAAGTGCAACGAGGGGAAGCCTCTTAGATTTCAGGTAGGCAATATTGGTGGGTGCACCTTCACAGGTTGGTTCGGAAAGCTCTTCTGTTTTTATGGAGCTGGAAAAGAGCTTTCGTGACTTGGAAAACAAAAGAAATCTGCGTGTTCTGCACGCGGGCGATCTTTCGCACCTGTATCTTCATAAAAAGTCTGAAGCCCACTACGCCAATTGTCGGTTCATCTACATTCGATCAATTGAGCACTATCTTTCTCTTTTTCCGGTCGATGAGACGGTAGACGTTGATGTGAATGTCCCGGCAAACGTGTCTGGCTGGGACTTGAAGAAAACGCTCATTGCGCTGTTAAAAGGCAATCCTGAACCGCTTGATTGGGTTCAGTTGAAGGATCCATATGCGGGGCATGACGAATTTCCGAAGTCGTTGATCTCTTTTGCCCTTGAGCATTGTGACCCGGTTCGCTTCGCGCTTTATCATTACAATCGGATTGAGCGACAGAAGCACCGATTTGACGGTGTGTCACTCGGCGAGATCGTGCCTGAACGCTTGTATGACCTCATCCGCTCATCACTGGTGCTGCGTTGGTACAACCAGAATCGCTATCAAGGCGTTCCGCCTTCTCGCCTCTCAGATATTGCCGAGGCGACCTTTATTCGCCCTGTGCTTCGTGGTGAGATTGAAGAATTGGTAGAACGTAGCGAGGCTGGGATGATCAAGGATGTCGTTCGCCCTGCTGGCGCTATCAATGATCTGATCCTGGCTGAATTGGAGGCTGGCCCTGCATTGCTGGCCCGCCGTCGTCGCCAGTTTACTCAGGAAACGGCTGCCCAAGCAGATCGTTTCTTCCTGAAATGGGCGGTCATCCCTAAAAACTAAGGGTCTCACAGGGCCTTCTGTTTACTTCTCTCACCTGTAGTCCTGCAGAAACAGCAGAACCGTGCCAGTTTGCGTGAGAAAGATCTTTACCTTTCTCACAATACCTTGAAATCGCGGGGATTATGACCCCCAGCGCTTGCTGTTATGACCACGCCGGAGACGTGAACAGCGCAACAGCGCAAATCAAACCAACGAACCAGACAAGAGAACGCAGGGTGGCGCGGTTAAGCCAATAGCATGCGACGAACAGCACGCGCATTGCGATGAACAAACCGCACAATCTTTCAATCCAGTCTGGGTCACCGCCATAGGCGAGGGCAACGAGCACAGATACTGCATAAAGAGGGAAAGCTTCGAGGCCGTTGATCTCTGCGGAGCGCGCGCGCAAGCGAAATCCTTCTTTCCAATATTCTGGGTCTCTTGGGTTTGAGTTGTCGAACTTGCGGGAAAATTTGGCAGGAAGAACAGAAAGCCATGGCATCAGACCGGCAATCAGTATGGTCCATAAAGGGAAAGACATTGTGCAGCTCCAAATAAACTCAGAAAAATCGGAGCCTTTATACAGGCATAAAGAAGCAAAGTGAACTGAGTTCACTTAGGTTTGAAGCCTCCATTGCGAATATTTCCGCACTTTGGCTTCGCTCATTCCAATTCTAATCGCAATTATTTTAAGCGCATCGTCTGGTTGTCATCGATCCGAAGAAAAAGGGCACTATGAAGTGCTGGAATCGAGTGACACCGAATGATTGGACATTGTCCGGCGCTCCAGTGGAGACGTGCCTATGACTAAGGCAAATGTACTGTTTGTTTGCGTAGATAATTCATTTCTGAGTCTGGCCGCAGAAGCCTACTTAAACCAAACCTCAATGGGAGAGTTGCGTGCCTTCTCTGGTGGCCCCTTGCCCCGAGAGGAAATGGTTTCGCTTACCAAGAAGGTTCTTTTCGCCAACGGTATGGATGAGGGGGGATTGCATCCGAAGCCCTGGACAATTTTTTCGCTGCCCCATGCACCTCAACCTGACTATATAATAAGACTTCAGACAAGTGTGCTTCTTGACAAGCAACCAATGTGGCCCGGTCATCCAGTAAAGTTGAACTGGGATATTTGCCTAGATGAAGATGTTCCCCGGAACATAAAAGAGGCAACAGATGCATTCCGCAAAATTAAAGAATCTATAGATCTTGCAACCTCCTCTAAGGTTTTTTCTAGTGATTCTCTAAATTGGCGTGCAGCTTGTTAAGGTTGGTTGGCCCAATGCTTTATGAGAGTTGTCAGATTTTCCCATGTTTCCCTTAGGAAATAGGGGTTTCAGTGGGAAACTCACAATTTTTTGAGTGGTAAACCTTTCACCTGCCTTGTTTTAGGGGCAGTTTCTTAAGGTCTTTATGGTTAATACGCCTTAATTCACAAGGCTGGGATGACACCACTATGAATCGTAGTTTGACGATTGCATTTGTTTCTGTAATTGCACTTTCCACAATAGCGTGCCAACGGACGACGTATACCCGTAGCTATGTCTCTCCGTTGCCTGCTTCTCCGATCTCACCAATCGAGGGTCAGACCCTGTCGCCGATCACTCCTGGTCAGCCAGGCGCTGAAGGCCAGATCTTGGTTGACGGTCAGGACGCGAACGCTAATTCGCAGGTTGTTTCTGCACCTCCTGCTCCAAACGTCAATGCAACAGGTGGCTCTGTGGGCCGCACCGATCTGCTTGGCGGCTGGAGCGTCTCTTCAGGTGGCGACAACTGTAAGCTCTTCATGACGCTGACCAAGTGGAGCGGCGGTTACCGTGCAAATACGCGCGGCTGTAGCGATGCAACGCTCTCTCAGATTTCTGCATGGAATCTGAATGGCAGTCAGGTTGTCTTGAAAGACGCTGGCGGCGGAAACGTTGCGACCCTCTCTGGGGCTGGAACCAACTTCTCTGGTCAAACAGCGAACGGCGCTCCAATCAACTTCGCCCGCTAATCATCATCTGATGATCCTATAAGTTTCGAAGCGTTGCGCCGATATCAGGTGCAGCGCTTTTTGCCTTTGTTTAAGTGCGCCGCAGAATTTGATCAGATGTGAGACGTTGGTTTTACGAATAAACCCTATTGTACTTGCGTCTGGGTAGCGCTCTCCTTTATGCCATGGGCAAATATAGCCCATCGGATCGGCGTGATTTGCCCTCTGAAATACAGCTTAAGGAATGTGAGCTCCGTGCTTGAGAATACGTCTAACCTAACAACCGTCCTTGCCCACTACGAAGCGATGGTGGCGCGGGGCGACCTGGAAGCCGATCCGGCGCAAATTCAGGTGGCAAAGTCTCTGGATGCTTTGACTGCAGAAATGGTGCAGCGAAAGCCGGAAGAAAAGAAGGGGCTGTTAGGTCGCCTGCTTGGAAAAAGCAAGGAAGAGCCAGACTACATCAAAGGCCTGTATATTTGGGGATCTGTAGGACGCGGCAAAACCATGCTCATGGATTTGTTCTACGATCTAAGTCCTGAACCTAAAAAGCATCGTTCCCACTTCCATGAGTTTATGGAGGAGATCCACGATCGCATATTTATGGTCCGCAAGAAGATCAGTGCTGGGACGATCAAAGACCGCGATCCGATCATCCCGGTTGCTGAGGAGATCATCAGTACAACGCGGCTCCTGTGCTTTGATGAGTTCACTGTAACCGACATCGCAGATGCCATGTTGCTCGGGCGGCTTTTCGGCAAATTGTTCGAGGCTGGCGTTGTCGTCGTGTGTACCTCAAACGTGGTGCCGGATGAGCTCTATAAAGACGGACTGAATAGAAATCACATTCTTCCATTCATCCGTTCTTTGAGTGAGCGAATGAGTGTCATCCATTTGGATGCGCCGACGGATTACCGCCTCGAGAAGCTCTCTGGCTCCGACACGTATCTTGAGCCGCTTGGTCCTGAAAGTCTTCAGAAAATGGAGAAACTTTGGGCTAGTATGACTTATGGCCTTCAGTGCCATCTTATTGAGTTGGAAAATAAAGGCCGGAAAATACCCGTGAGCCGCACCTGTAGCGCGATTGCCTGGTTCACATTTCAGGAATTGTGTTGCACCCCGCTAGGGCCCTCTGATTACCTGCGTATTGCACATGCTTTCAACACAGTTTTCCTCGAAGGTGTACCTGTCTTGGACAAGGCGCGTAGGAACGAAGCAAAGCGATTCATCAATCTGATTGATACGCTCTACGACAATCACGTTCATCTCGTGATTCAGGCAAGCGCAGAGCCGCAGGAGCTCTATGTTGCCTCATCTGGAACCGAAGCATTTGAGTTTGATCGGACAGCTTCGCGCTTGATCGAAATGCGTTCGGAAGAGTACTTGATGCGTGAGCATAATATCGAAATCTGAAAAAATTTAATTTTATTCAGAAATGACGTATTGAGAGCTTATCCAAACTGCTAAAAAAACGTCATTTTACGGAAAATAACGCGGATGTGTGCTTCATTTGGGTTGCGCACATCCGTCAAAACCGCTACCCACTGCGACAAATAGGCACCATATATCATGGTTCTATGTTACGTAAAGGGGAGCTCCTCATGGCGCGCAACAAGATTGCTTTGATTGGATCCGGTCAGATTGGTGGCACACTTGCACACCTCGCTGGTCTGAAAGAACTGGGTGATATCGTTCTGTTCGACATCGCTGAAGGTATGCCTCAGGGCAAAGCTTTGGACTTGGCAGAATCTTCTCCAGTTGACGGCTTTGACTCTGGTCTGTCTGGCACAAACACCTATGAAGGCATCGCTGGTTCTGATGTCGTCATCGTGACTGCAGGTGTTCCTCGTAAACCTGGCATGAGCCGTGATGATCTGCTTGAAATTAACCTGAAGGTTATGGAGCAGGTTGGTGCTGGTATTAAGAAGTACGCTCCAGACGCTTTCGTAATCTGCATCACCAACCCACTCGACGCGATGGTTTGGGCTCTGCAGAAATTCTCCGGTCTTCCAGCAAACAAAGTTGTTGGCATGGCTGGCGTATTGGATAGCGCTCGCTTCCGTTACTTCCTTGCAGAAGAATTCAAAGTATCCGTAGAAGACGTAACCGCATTCGTTCTTGGCGGTCACGGCGATACAATGGTTCCACTGACACGCTACTCCACTGTTGCTGGCGTTCCACTCACCGATCTGGTGAAAATGGGCTGGCTCACTGCTGAGCGTCTCGAAGAAATCGTTCAGCGCACCCGTGATGGTGGCGCAGAGATCGTTGGTCTTCTGAAAACAGGTTCCGCATTCTACGCACCAGCTGCATCTGCTATCGCAATGGCAGAAAGCTACCTCAAAGACAAAAAGCGCGTTCTTCCATGTGCTGCATACCTTGATGGCCAGTATGGTCAGAAAGACATGTACCTTGGCGTGCCAACTGTTATTGGCGAAAACGGCATCGAACGTATCATTGAAATTGATCTCAATAGCGATGAAAAAGCGATGTTCGACAAATCTGTTTCTTCTGTAAACGGCCTTGTTGACGCTTGTAAGAAAATCCAGCCTGCTCTGGCATAAGCCACGCAAGCTATGATCTGAAAGACTGGCAGCACTAGGCGTTGCCAGTCTAGCTCCCTGCTTCGGCAGGGCCCCTTAGAATGGGAAGGGCAGATGAACATACATGAATACCAGGCCAAACAGGTCCTGAAGGAATACGGCGCACCTGTTGCTGAAGGTGTTGCAATTTTCTCCGCTGATGAAGCTGAAGCTGCTGCAAAAAGCCTTCCAGGCCCGTTGTGGGTTGTGAAGTCCCAAATCCACGCAGGTGGTCGCGGTAAGGGTAAGTTCAAAGAACTTGGCCCAGAAGCAAAAGGCGGCGTTCGTCTTGCATTCAATTTGGATGAAGTAAAGTCCCACGCTGCTGACATGCTCGGCAACACGCTGGTGACTGCGCAGACCGGTGATGCTGGTAAAGTCGTAAACCGTCTCTACATTGAAGACGGCGCAGACATTGACCGCGAACTGTACCTCTCTCTGCTCGTCGACCGCACATGTGGTCAGGTTGCTTTCGTAGCATCCACCGAAGGCGGCATGGATATCGAGGAAGTTGCGCACAACACGCCAGAACTTATCCTCACTCTGCCAATCGATCCGCTTCAGGGCGTGACCGAAGACAAAGCATCCGCTCTTTGTGACACCCTCAAGCTTGAAGGTGAAGCACGCGCGGATGGCATGAAGCTGTTCCCAATCCTCTACAAAGCATTTGTAGAAAAGGATATGGCGCTTCTCGAAATCAACCCACTGATCGTTATGGAAAATGGTCGTCTGCGCGTTCTGGATGCGAAAGTGTCCTTTGACGGCAACGCACTGTTCCGCCACGAAGACATTGTTGCCCTGCGCGATAAGACCGAAGAAGACGAAAAAGAGATCGAAGCTTCCAAGCACGACCTCGCTTACGTTGCTCTCGACGGTAACATCGGCTGCATGGTGAACGGTGCTGGTCTGGCAATGGCGACCATGGACATCATCAAGCTGTATGGTGCTGAGCCTGCAAACTTCCTCGACGTTGGTGGCGGCGCTACCAAAGAGAAAGTAACCTCTGCGTTCAAGATCATCACGTCCGATCCAAACGTACAGGGCATTCTGGTTAACATCTTCGGTGGCATCATGCGCTGTGATGTGATCGCAGAAGGCGTTCTGGCTGCTGTTAAAGAAGTTGGTCTTCAGGTTCCACTCGTTGTGCGTCTCGAAGGCACCAACGTTGAGCTTGGCAAAAAGATCATTAGCGAAAGCGGCATGAATGTTATTCCTGCTGACGATCTCGACGATGCAGCTCAGAAAATCGTGGCTGCTGTGAAGGAGGTCGCATAATGTCTATCCTCGTCGACAAAGACACCAAAGTCATCGTTCAGGGTCTGACTGGTAAAACCGGTACATTCCACACTGAGCAGGCACTGGCTTACTTCGGCACCCAAATGGTTGCTGGCGTACACCCTAAAAAAGGCGGAGAAACCTGGTCTTCCGGACTTGAATCCGCTGCTGAACTGCCAATCTTTGCTTCCGTTAAAGAAGCTAAAGAAGCAACCGGTGCAAACGCTTCTGTTGTTTACGTCCCACCAGCAGGTGCAGGCGCAGCAATCATCGAAGCTATCGACGCTGGCATTCCTTTGATCGTTTGTATCACTGAGGGTATCCCGGTTGCAGACATGGTGAAGGTTAAAGCTCGCCTCGACGCATCCGACAGCCGTCTTCTCGGTCCAAACTGTCCAGGTGTTCTGACACCTGAACAGTGCAAGATTGGCATTATGCCAGGCTCCATCTTCCAGAAGGGCTCTGTAGGTATTGTTTCCCGTTCAGGTACACTTACTTATGAAGCAGTCTTCCAGACTTCGCAGGAAGCCCTCGGCCAGTCCACGGCAGTCGGTATTGGTGGTGACCCTGTAAAAGGCACTGAGTTCATCGATATGCTGGACCTGTTCCTGGACGATCCAGAAACAGAATCCATCATCATGATCGGTGAGATCGGTGGTTCTGCAGAAGAAGAAGCAGCTGAATGGCTCAAAGAACAGGCTGCAAAAGGCCGTTCTAAGCCAATGGTTGGCTTCATTGCTGGTCGTACAGCGCCTCCAGGCCGTACCATGGGTCACGCAGGTGCTGTGATCTCTGGCGGTAAAGGCGGAGCTGACGACAAGATTGCTGCAATGGAAGACGCGGGCATCCGTGTATCTCCATCCCCAGCTAAACTTGGCAAGACCCTTGTTGCTCTTCTCGAAGAGTTGAAGCAGGGTGCTTAAAAATTACACCTCCTATACCATTTAGGAGGCATACTAAATCGACTGTCGGTGAATCACTTTCATCGACAGTCTTGAGAAGGCAGTAAGTCCCCAGGCTTGCTGTCAGTCGCGGGACCCAAGGGTATGTGGTGTGTGACACCCGCCCAAAGAAAGTAGGGCGGATCAACAGTCCGCTTAAAAACGATGGCTCGGCAGGACGCGAACAACGTATTCGCGCTGACGTCGTTTCTTTACGGCGCCAACGCTCCTTATATTGAAGAGCTTTATGCTCAATATCAGGAAAACCCGAATTCACTCGACCCCGAGTGGAAAGAATTCTTTTCTTCGCTTCAGGACAATCCAGAGGACGTAATCAAGGAAGCTCGCGGAGCAACCTGGCAGCGTTCTGATTGGCCAGTTCCAGCAAATGGTGAACTGGTTTCAGCTCTTGATGGCGACTGGCCTGCTGAAAAAGAAGTCAGCAAAAAGATCAAGTCCACGGCCAAGAAGAATGGTGTTGAGCTAACCGAAGATCAGGTGCTGCAAGCAACTCGCGATAGTGTTCGTGCGATCATGATGATCCGTGCTTACCGTATGCGTGGCCACTTGCATGCTGATCTTGACCCGCTCCGCCTTGCTGTTCCTGGTGACCATGAAGAGTTGCATCCCGCGACCTATGGCTTCTCTGAAGCGGATTGGGATCGGAAGATCTTCCTCGACAACGTTCTGGGTATGGAATTTGCCACCATCCGTGAGATGCTGGAAATTCTGAAACGGACCTATTGCTCCACCCTCGGTGTTGAGTTCATGCACATTTCTGATCCTGCTGCAAAAGCATGGATTCAGGAGCGCATTGAAGGTCCGGACAAGCATGTTGCCTTCACACCAGAAGGTAAGAAAGCGATCCTCAATAAACTTGTTGAGGCCGAAGGCTTCGAGAAGTTCCTTGATGTAAAATACACCGGTACAAAGCGTTTCGGTCTGGACGGTGGTGAAGCACTGATCCCGGCGCTTGAGCAGATCATCAAACGCGGTGGTGCTCTTGGTGTTAAAGACATCGTTCTGGGCATGGCACACCGTGGCCGTTTGAACGTTCTGTCTCAGGTGATGGGCAAGCCACATCGCGCGATCTTCCATGAGTTCAAGGGCGGTTCATACGCTCCTGATGATGTGGAAGGTTCAGGTGATGTAAAGTACCACCTCGGTGCTTCTTCTGACCGCTCCTTCGACAACAACAATGTTCACCTGTCTTTGACTGCGAACCCGTCTCACCTTGAGATCGTAAACCCGGTTGTTCTGGGTAAGGTTCGCGCGAAACAGGACCAGCTTTCTGAATGGAAAGAGACATCGGAAATTGATCGCAGCAACGTCCTCCCATTGCTTCTGCATGGCGATGCTGCGTTTGCTGGTCAGGGTGTTGTTGCTGAATGTTTCGGTCTGTCCGCGCTTCGTGGTCACCGCACTGGTGGTTCGATCCATGTGATCATCAACAACCAGATCGGTTTTACAACCAACCCACGTTTCTCACGGTCTTCACCTTATCCGTCTGACGCCGCGAAAGTGATTGAAGCGCCGATCTTCCATGCAAATGGTGATGATCCGGAAGCTGTGACTTTTGCCGCAAAGATTGCAACTGAATATCGTCAGAAGTTCGGACGCCCAGTCGTGATTGATATCATCTGTTATCGCCGCTTTGGCCATAACGAAGGTGACGAGCCTGCGTTTACGCAGCCAATCATGTACCGCAAGATCCGCAAGCATGAAACAACCCTTCAGATCTATGCTGACAAGCTGGTCAAAGAAGGTCTGATGTCTGCTGAGGACGTTAATAAAGCAAAAGCTGATTGGCGTTCGCATCTGGATCGTGAGTTCGAAACAGGCCAAACCTACAAGCCAAACAAAGCCGACTGGCTTGATGGCCGTTGGTCTAAGATGAAGATTGCTAAGGAAGTCGATGAGCCGCGTCGTGGTTCTACTGGTCTTTCAATGGATGAACTCAAGGAACTTGGCGGCAAGCTGACTAATGTTCCTGATGACTTCAATGCACACCGCACGATCCGCCGCTTCATGAACAACCGTGCCAAAATGATTGAGACCGGTGAAGGTATCGATTGGGCAATGGGCGAAGCAATGGCATTCGGTGCATTGCTGAAAGAAGGCCATTCCGTTCGCTTGTCCGGTCAGGATTGTGAGCGCGGTACCTTCTCTCAGCGTCACTCTGTTCTGTATGATCAGGAAGACGAAGACCGTTACATCCCGCTGAACCACGTTGGTGAAAAGCAGGGTCGTTACGAAGTCATCAACTCAATGCTTTCTGAAGAAGCAGTGTTGGGCTTTGAATACGGTTACTCGTTGACAGAACCAAATGCGCTGACCATGTGGGAAGCACAGTTCGGTGACTTCGCAAACGGTGCGCAGGTGCTGTTTGACCAGTTCATCTCCTCTGGTGAGCGTAAATGGCTTCGAATGTCCGGTCTGGTATGTTTGCTGCCGCATGGCTATGAAGGTCAAGGGCCTGAGCACTCCTCAGCACGCCTTGAACGTTTCTTGCAGATGTGCGCGGAAGACAACATGCAGGTAGCCAACTGTTCGACACCGGCAAACTACTTCCACATCCTTCGCCGTCAGTTGAAGCGTGACATTCGTAAGCCACTCGTTCTGATGACGCCAAAGTCTCTGCTCCGCCACAAGCGTGCATTTTCCAAACTGGAAGACTTCGGCGCAGACGAAAGCTTCCACCGTCTCCTTCACGATGATGCTCAAACGAACCCGGGTTCAACTGTTGAGCTGAAGAAGGATGAAGACATCCGTCGCGTGATCCTGTGTACAGGCAAGGTCTACTATGACCTGCTCGAAGAGCGTGAGAAACGTAACATCAATGACGTTTACATTCTCCGTGTTGAGCAGCTCTACCCGTTCCCGACCAAGTCTTTGTGCGTAGAGATGGGACGCTTCAAGAATGCAGATGTAGTCTGGTGTCAGGAAGAGCCAAAGAACATGGGCTCCTGGTTCTTCATTCAACAATATATTGAATGGGTTCTGGAGCATGTGAATGCAAAAGTGCATCGTCCGCGTTACGTTGGCCGTCCACCAGCTGCTGCAACAGCAACCGGCTTGATGTCAAAGCACTTGGCTCAGCTACAAGCTTTCCTCGACGATGCATTCGCCGAGTAAGTACCTCGTAATCAGGTAAGTCCGACAGGCCTTTTAGGGGCCCTGAAACGAAAAGAGATAGAGACAATGGCGACGGAAATTCGAGTACCCACTCTGGGTGAATCCGTAACCGAGGCAACAATCGCTCAATGGTTCAAAAAACCGGGCGATGCGGTGAATGCAGATGAGCCACTGGTTGAGCTGGAAACAGACAAGGTAACTGTTGAAGTGCCTGCACCTGTAGCCGGTAAACTGGACAGCATTGATGTGAAAGAAGGCGAGACTGTTGAAGTTGGCACCCTTCTTGGTTCCATCGCAGAGGGCGCAGCTGGTGCTGTGTCCGCTCCTGCTGCCGAAGCTGCACCGGCTGCTAAAGCAGCGCCTGCTGCAGCTGCTGAAACAGTTGAAGTTCTGGTACCACACGCTGGTGAAAGTGTTACCGAAGCTGAAGTTGGCGAATGGTCAGTTAAAGTTGGTGACGTTGTAAAGGCTGACGATATCCTCGTTGAGCTGGAAACAGACAAAGCTGCTCAGGAAGTACCTAGCCCAGTTGCTGGTACCGTGGTTGAAATCGCTCAGGCAACTGGCGCAACTGTTGAGCCTGGTAACCTGCTCTGCAAAATCGCTAAAGGCGACGGCGCAGCTGTTGCCGCTGCTGCTCCGGCAGCTGCCGCAACAGCTCCAGTGGTTTCTGGCACAAGCATGCCAGCAGCACCTTCTGCAGCAAAGATGATGGCTGAAAAAGGTCTCTCCGCTGATCAGGTTGCAGGCTCTGGCAAGCGCGGTCAGGTTCTTAAAGGTGATGTTCTCGCAGCTGTTGCTGCTGGCGTTTCTGCTGCTCCGGCAGCTGCTCCAGCTCCTGTTGCAGTGCGCGTCGTTTCAGCTCCGACTGACGAAGTGCGTGAAGAACGTGTTCGCATGACCAAGCTACGCCAGACGATTGCGCGCCGCTTGAAAGATGCTCAGAACACTGCGGCTATGCTGACCACTTACAACGAAGTGGACATGAAGCCGATCATGGACCTGCGCAAGCAGTACAAGGACATCTTTGAGAAGAAGCACGGCGTAAAGCTTGGCTTCATGGGTTTCTTCACCAAAGCAATTACCCATGCTCTTAAAGAAATCCCGGCTGTAAACGCTGAGATCGATGGCACTGACATCATCTACAAAAACTACGCGCATATCGGTGTTGCTGTTGGCACTCCGAAGGGTCTCGTGGTTCCTGTTGTTCGTGATGCAGACCAGATGTCTATTGCTGAAATCGAAAAAGAAATCGGCAACCTCGGTCGTAAAGGCCGTGATGGCAAGCTCTCCATGGCAGACATGCAGGGTGGCACTTTCACCGTCTCTAATGGCGGTGTTTACGGCTCCCTGATGTCCTCTCCAATCCTGAACGCACCGCAGTCCGGTATTCTCGGCATGCACAAAATTCAGGAGCGTCCGGTTGCGATCAACGGTCAGGTGGAAATCCGTCCGATGATGTATCTGGCTCTGTCCTACGATCACCGTATCGTAGACGGCAAAGAGGCAGTGACCTTCCTGGTTCGCGTTAAAGAGAGCCTTGAAGATCCACAGCGTCTGATTCTGGACCTCTGATATAAACGTGCCCGGCACTGGCCGGGCACATTTGTTTTAAGGGAAATTGGCGCACTTCTCTTCGTTGCAGCCTTCTCCCGCCTACTTACAGGGATTTGCAAATGTCCTACGATCTCGTCGTCATCGGTACCGGCCCAGGCGGTTATGTTTGTGCAATCAAGGCAGCTCAGCTCGGCATGAAAGTTGCTGTAGTTGAGAAGCGTAAGACCCATGGTGGTACTTGCCTGAACATCGGTTGTATTCCATCCAAAGCTCTGCTGCATGCCTCTGAAATGTTTGAGGAAGCAAACCACAGCTTTGAAGCCCTGGGCATCAAAACTTCCAAGCCCAAAGTGGACTGGAAGGCAATGCTGGCGCACAAAGACAAAGTGATCGACGGCAATGTAACCGGCATCGATTACCTCTTCAAAAAGAACAAGATCGACGTTCACACTGGTACTGGCCGTGTGCTTGGCGCTGGTCGCGTAGAAGTAAAAGCTGAAGACGGCTCTACTTCCATCGTTGAAACCAAGAACATCGTGATCGCAACAGGTTCTGACGTGATGCCTCTGCCAGGTATCGAGATTGACGAAAAAACTATCGTCTCCTCAACCGGCGCTTTGGTTCTGGATAAAGTGCCTAACCGCATGACTGTTGTCGGCGCTGGCGTTATCGGCCTTGAGCTTGGTTCCGTCTATGCCCGTCTTGGTGCTGAAGTGACCGTTGTTGAGTTCATGGACAAGATCCTTGGCCCAATGGATGCAGACGTTTCCAAGCAGTTCCTGCGTATGCTGAAAAAGCAGGGCCTCAAGTTCAAGCTGTCCTCCAAGGTAACTGCGGTTCAGAAAAAAGGCCGTGCTTTGGAAGTGACCGTTGAGCCAGCAGCGGGTGAAGCCGCCGCAGCAGCTATGGATGCAGACGTGGTTCTCGTCGCAATCGGCCGTCGTCCTTACACTGAAGGTCTTGGTCTGGCAGAAGCAGGTGTTGAACTGGATGAGCGCGGCCGCGTGAAGACAGACAACCACTACAAGACCAATGTTGACGGTATCTTTGCTATCGGTGATGTGATTGCAGGCCCAATGCTTGCGCACAAAGCGGAAGACGAAGGTGTTGCTGTTGCCGAAATGCTTTCCGGTCAGGCTGGTCATGTAAACTATGACGTCATTCCTGGTGTTGTTTACACCTCTCCGGAAGTTGCCAGCGTTGGTAAGACTGAAGAAGAGTTGAAAGCTGCTGGTATCAAATTCAAATCCGGCAAGTTCCCGTTCTCCGCAAACGGTCGCGCAAAAGCAACGCTTCACACCGACGGTTTTGTGAAAGTTCTGGCTGACGCTGAAACAGATCGCGTGCTCGGTGTTCATATCGTTGGCGTTGGGGCTGGCGAAATGATTCACGAAGCATGTGTTTTGATGGAATTCGGCGGTTCCTCTGAAGATCTGGGGCGCACCTGTCATGCGCATCCAACAATGTCTGAGGCAGTGAAAGAAGCTGCTATGGCGACATTCGCTAAGCCAATCCATATGTAATCTGGAAGTTTCAGATTAAGAAAAAGCCGCTTCAGGAAACTGAGGCGGCTTTTTTTGCTATTGGCGAACAAGGATGTAGCTGCGTGTCTTATTGGGAACCGTTGGATCGTGGATTTCTGTTCGCACGTAAGCCTGAATACGCTCCCCCATTGGCCTAAGCTCAATGTGTTGTGCTTTGAAGAAGCCGCCAAACCGGAACGTGAGTACGCCAGAAAAACTAAGCTGCCCTGGAGCCCAACCCCATTTACAATCGCGAGGGGAGCAGCTGGTAAATGCGCGGGCGCGCACAACCAGTTGTCCATCAAGGCACTGGCCTTCAATTTCAATCCGAGAAAGCTCTTTCAAACGTGCTTTGGGATTTTCCCAATCCCCCAGCTCCGCCATCTCTGATTTGCGGATTTCACAGGCTGTTTGAGCTTGAGCTGCTGAAACAAGAAAAGCAAACGTGCTGAAGAACATGCACATAAATGTTGTTTGTCTAAGTTTCATGACTAAAAGCTCCCCGCCTAGTCCTCTCATATATCAATGTAAATGGGCTCTGCGAGGAGTAAATGCGTGTTTTATCCTATCACCCTAGGTCTTTTACGCTTTTGACGATGTCCTGAAGCTCGCGCGTAGCTGCGGATGGACTGGATGCCCCACAGATTGCTGAAATAACTGCAACTCCATCTGCTCCAGCTTTGATCACCTGATCCGCATTAGCAAGCGAAATTCCGCCAATTCCAACCACAGGTAACTGAGACTGAGCTGTCAGACCTGCAAAGCTCCGCATGCCCACCTCAGCCGCATCATCCTTACTGTTCGTCGGGAAGCAGGCGCCTATGCCAAGGTAATCGCAGGCAGAAATATCCGCAGCATCAAGTTCATCCTGAGTGCTGACCGATAGGCCAAGTAGCTTATCAGAGCCGATCAATTCCCGGGTTTTAGTGGCATCCATATCATCCTGCCCAACATGAACCCCGTCCGCATCAACTGCTAACGCAACATCCACACGGTCATTGATGATCAACGGCACATTCAGCGGTTTCAACGCTTGCATCAACCGCTCTGCCAGCTCAATTTGCTTGCGCGTGCTGCCAGTCTTGTCACGAAGCTGCACAATAGTTGCGCCGTTTTGTGCGGCTGCGATTGCTATGTCGACGGGGTCCTGACCGGGGCAGTCTTGCGGCCCCAGCACCAGATAAACGGAAAGATCAAGCAACGGTTTCATGCATTTCAACCCGTGCTGTTGCGTTGAGGATATCGCTGTTCAGTTGATAGAGGCCGTTAATGATATCCAGCTGCAAGCTTGCTGGTCCTGCTGAATTTTTTGCAGCAATCTCACCAACAACCCCGAGAAAGACCATTGCATCAACAGCAGCATCAAATGGGTCATCGCAAACTGCCAGTGTTGCGCCAGTCAAAGCCGTTGCCGTACAGCCAAGACCAGTCACATAAGGCATCATCTTATCCCCGTTGGCGACTTCAGCAGTGCGCGCACCATCAGTGATGAAATCGACCGGACCAGAGACAACAACAACAGCGCCCGTCTGCTTCGCCAGTTCTTTCGCTCCTGCCAGAGCAGCCTGAGAGCTATCCGTGCTATCAACGCCTTTTCCACCTGCACCCTGACCAGCAAGTGCCATGATTTCAGAGGCATTGCCACGAATGACGCTCGGCTTGTTCTCCAGCAATTCACCAGCCAACTTGGTGCGGAAGGTCAGCGCTCCAACAGCCACCGGGTCCAGCACCCAAGGGCGATCAGCTTTGTGGGCAGCAGCAGTTGCCAGCTTCATGGCCTCTGCCTGAGCAGGAGTAACCGTGCCAACGTTGACCACTAATGCACCTGCAACACTTGCAAGTTCAGGGGCTTCTTCCGGGCCGTCCACCATGGCAGGGGAGGCGCCAATGGCCAGCAGGGCGTTGGCTGTGGTGTTCGCCACCACGATGTTCGTCATGTTATGGACGAGTGGACTGTTGTCACGAATTGCGGAAAGAGTTGCGCAAGCGCTTTCGACACGACCCATTTTTATCCTCGGTCTTGTTGTGCGAAAGAGAGCTGGTATCAGGGACTTGGCAAACTGGCAGACAATCTATCCCCCAACACGGCGTGAGTGCTCCCTTCGCTGGAATTATCCAGAGCAGGTTCTTCGAGTATGATCTCAGCCACAACAAACGTGTTGGGCACCCCGTTTCACATCGACGAACCTAGGGGATCTGCTAAGGGAGATCAAGGTGATGTGAGGGACGGTGACAACCTATCAACGACGCGGGTGTGCCTTGTCATAAGCGTCCAACAGCTGTGCACTGTTCACTTCCGTATAAATCTGTGTGGTAGAAAGGCTTGCGTGCCCCAATAGCTCTTGAATGCTCCTCAAATCCCCGCCTTCAGAGAGCAAATGAGTTGCAAACGAATGGCGTAAAGCGTGAGGCGTAGCGGTGTCTGGTAGACCAAGAGCACTGCGGATTTTTTGCATGGCCAGCTGGATCATGCGCGCATTCAGCGGGCCACCACGAACGCCGCGAAACAGCGGTGAGCTGCCCGACAGATCATAAGGACACTGCTTTTTGTAGGCCTCAATAGCTTCTATTACCACTGGCAGAACCGGAACAAGCCGTTCTTTGTTGCCTTTACCGCGAATCTTCAGCGACTTATCCCCCTCCTTCGGCGCGGAGGCCGATGTAAGAGACAGCGCTTCAGAGATACGAAGACCGCAACCATAGAGCAGTGTGAACACCGCTGCGTTGCGGGCTTCAACCCAGGGAGTGTCCTCGAAAGCGAGATCGCTGCTGACAATCGCTTTGGCTTCCTCAACGGGGATAGGCTTGGGCAGGCTGCGGGGAAGTCTCGGCGTGCGAACAGCTGCAGCACCAGCCGCATTCACCTCACCGCGCTCCTCCAGAAACGAGAGGAAGGAACGGATGCCAGCAAGGCCACGGGCAAGTGTTCGCGTCTGTGCGCCATCCCTCCGGCGGGTTGCCAGAAATGCGCGAAAGTCCTTTGGTTTCAAAGACTCCAGATGCCGCAGAGCAACCGGTTCACCTTCATAACTGGTCATGAAGCGCAGGAACTGACGGGTATCGCGTTCATACGCTTCCAGTGTCCGTTCAGCCAGTCGCCGTTCAGAGCCCAGATGATCAATCCAGTCTTCAATCGCTGCGGTAACATCTGGTTTGCAGATGATGAGTAAGTCTTCGCCGCTATCAAGGGAATTTGCCATTCGCAAAGTGTAAGCGCCAAATCTGGCTGAATGGTTACCAAAAGATAAACATACACGCCTTTGCGAAATGCTTGAGCAAATTTAGTTGATGACGACTGGCTGCCCGTGATCACTGATGATCCGGTCAATTTCCTGCCGAGCGGCCATCGCAAACCGTTTCTGGTTCTCTGTTGGCACCACAGAATCCCCCAGAACGACGATGTTCTCGTCATTAAACCGGTTCGCCGGGCCTGTGTAATTGAAGCTACCGACAATCATAATGCTATCATCAATCACCATAAGCTTATGGTGCAGCTTACCAATTCGACTTGAACCGCGAACGAAATGCAAATCAGCACCAGCTTCCGCTAAAGGTTGAGTGGCTGCCCAGTCCTGTCCGCCTTGCCGGGCATCAAGCGCACCGCGCACCTTTCGTCCTGCCTCCATCAACAGCAACATGGCATCATCAATACCGGAGCTTTTGGAGAAGGTGAAGATAGCAAAGTCCACTCGTTCCTTAGCTTTTGTCATCTGTTTGGTGACTTCCATCTCTGGCGCGTGGTCTGGTGCAAAGCAAACTTTCACGCGGATGTCGTCAACAATCACTTCTTTCGGCGTGTTCTCAGATTCGTTCTCATCAACGCTGTATCGGCCAAATCGCCCCCGTTTAATCTCCCTGAATTCCCGTTCAAAGATATCGGCAACCTTCTCATTCTTGATGATGAGAAGATGGTTCAAGTTGCGATGTGTGCCGGTCTCAGTGAAGTTTGTGGAGCCGGTCAGAACAGCATTGCCATCGCGAATGATGAATTTCTGATGGAATATCCGTGGGTTAAAGTCAGTCCGAACCCACACCTTAGAGCGCAGCAACGCCGCGTGAAGCTGTCGGTTCACCTCGTTCTCAACACGAGGGTCGCTTGAGTGCGGGTCGTCTGCTGGCTCATCAACGCTCAGGTAATCCGCCTCGGATACCACCCGCACCCGCACCCTGCGCCGCTTTGCGTTGATAAGTGCGTTGGTTATGCGTTTATTGTCTATTTCTTGAATTGCTATGTCGAGCGAGCGCTCTGCAGCATCAATAAACCCGATAATCTCGCCCTCAAGATCATCCAGCGGGTTATCCTCTAAATGATCGAGGACTGTCTTCGGACCAACAAGGAATTTCAGATTCTCAGTTTCAACTGCCATTGTACCCTCCCACCGTCATAACACCTTACCCTAGGGTAGATGATGTGTCGGTACACAATTATGACGGTAGGAAGTGAAAAGAGCGCCTGGCTAGAAACCAACTGAGATGAGTGGATTGGTGTTACCCTGAATCTCCAGGATGCGCGCATCACGCAGCTGCTCTTCTTCAGAGACCGGATCCTCTGCCATCCACTTGTTGAACATCTCCACCTCAGTCTCTGTCAGTGGCATGCCGTAGGTGGTCTGCATGTACAGATAGATACGCGCAATATCACCACGCGTCTCAGCCATCGGCTCGGCAACTTTCCGGCTGCTGTCAATTTCAAAATCACAAGCGCCATAAGTCCGGTCCTCGCCGGTGATAACAGCCATACGATAATTGGAGCGGTCTCCGTTTAACTCACCAACGGCTGGAACGAGGTTATGGAGATCAGCTTCCATACGCTTGAAATCTGCATCAACTTTGGAGCAGCACCGGCGGCCTTTGTAGGATTTGCCCTTCTTGGTGGTACAGGCCGGGTCACCTTCACTCCAACAAGCGCGTGTTTTGCCAAAACGCGAAGCTGGCACGATGTGCTCCCACTCAATCCGCTTGCCGCGTTTTGCATTCTTGCGTGGTTCGTACCCGCAGCTGTCAGCATCCACCTGCTTTTTTCCATTGTAGGTGCAACCACAATAGAAGGTTTCACGATACTCTTCTGACGGATAAATATGCTTCTCCAACAGGCGCTTGGCCTGAGAAAAGCTGGTTGGTGGTGCAGAAAAGGCTGCAGTTGTCCAAATGCAAGCCAAAAGGGCAGCAGAAAATACAATGAGTTTACGCATGAAGGAGTCTTTCGAGGTCACCATCAGAAACTGGCGAGGGAGAGTTAAGAATACCCTGCCAACACTGTTTGACGCGGTGGATACTGGTTTGTGCTGGTCCACTTTGACCGAATGAATGGGTGTGAACCTTGCCGATGGTGATGAAGAGGAGGGAAACAGTACTTAGCGAAAATGTAGAGCCTAAGGCTTTGCTTGTGAGGTTTTTCGGGAAATACTAGCTGTTTCTTATTTTGAACAGGGAGCATTGACAGCTAAGTGAGGAAATACAAAGAATTTCTGCAGAAAATTATGCGGGAGAATAGCTTACGGTCTCTTCCGCAGATCTATCACCACGTGCGCAACATCCCATACGGGTCAACTGGTAACCGAGATCCAAAGGCCGTTTATACAAGCAACGTTGGTTCTTGCTCGGGGAAACACATTCTGCTGAGAGATTTTCTCCGTGAAGCTGGATATCAGGCCGAGATCATCACGATGTTCACGTACTTCAACGAGAGCACACCTGTTCATGGAAGTTTTCCGGAAGAGCTAAAAACAATTGCTACTCGTGAACGCGTGCCGGACTTTCACCACTATGTGCGGGTGTTAGAGCAGGGGGCATGGCTCAATCTGGATGCAACCTGGCATGATGGACTTGCGAGATTCGGTTTTGAAGTGAACCACGACTGGAGTGGCTCAAATCACACTGCGCTTGCATCAGTTGCAGAGCGTGAATACCCCGCTACGGAGAACATAATTGATCTGAAAGCAGATCTCGTCTCTAGCCTGCCTCAAGACCAGCGTGATTTGCGAGCAAAGTACTTCCGGCTTGTGACGGAATGGATTGCAACATATGCATCGTAGGGCGTGAAAATAGAGTGAGTTAACTGCACTCTTAGTTCCTTTGCTGAATGCTTAGCTGCACAACTGCTTGGCCAAATCTTTTATCTGATGTTGTGCAAATACTTCAACGCCGTTCCTGCGCAGATCAGCAGCGACGACACCCATCCCCGAACGTGTCTGCCCATCGTGATTGCCGCTGTAGATAAAGGTGCTCCCGCAGGATGGGCTGCCATCAGTGAGCAATGCGAAGCGACACCCTGTTTCAAGTGCAGTCTGGACGGCGATGCTAGCACCAAGGCGAAACTGGTTGGTGACGTCGCGCCCATTGTCTTCAAAAATTTCGCCATGGCCTTTGAGAACATCTGTGCCCAATCGGTTCTCTTCAATCTCAGCTGGTGGGCGCGGTGTTGGAAATCCTGCTGCGATTTCCGGGCAAAGGGGCACCAGAATACCGGCTTCCTTCCAACCAGTTAGAATACTGCTTTCAAGCGGTAGGCCACTGCCGTTGTAGCGGACTGGCTCACCAAGCAAGCACGCACTTATCAGGATTTTCGTGGTCATACTGCGGATACCTGAATTTTAGATAGGCTTGGGCTGGCTGGGACTGCACGATAAAACAAAAAACGCGGACCCGATGGCCCGCGCTTAATATCATCGCGATATGCGAAAAACAAAGAGCTTAAACGATGCTCTGACCGGTTGCTGCCCAGTCCTTCATGAATGCTTCCAGACCTTTGTCGGTCAGTGGGTGCTTCACGAGGCCCTTCAGTGTTGAAGGTGGGATAGTTGCAACATCAGCGCCGATGAGCGCGCAGTCTTTTACGTGGTTTGCGCTACGGATAGAAGCTGCAAGAATTTCGGTGGTGAAGCCGTAGTTATCATAGATCTGGCGGATTTCAGCAATCAGGTCCAGGCCTTCAATGTTGATGTCGTCCAGACGGCCAATGAATGGAGAGATGAAGGTCGCGCCAGCTTTTGCAGCCAGAAGAGCCTGGTTTGCAGAGAAGCAAAGGGTCACGTTGGTTTGCACGCCTTTGTTCGCCAGAACGCGGCAAGCCTTCAGGCCTTCCAATGTCAAAGGCAGCTTGATGCAGATGTTATCTGCAATTGCGATCAGCTCTTCAGCTTCTTTCAGCATGCCTTCAGCGTCAGTTGCAACAACTTCAGCAGAAACAGGACCATCCACAAGCTCGCAGATCTCTGCGATGACTTCTTTCATTGGACGGCCAGATTTCATGATAAGAGATGGGTTAGTGGTAACACCATCGAGAAGACCGGTTGCAGCCAGCTCTTTAATGTCGTTGGTGTCAGCAGTATCAACGAAGAATTTCATGCCGGAAAGGCTCCTGATTTCTTAGTAGCCTCTCGTAGGGTACCGGAGGCCTAGGGGGGAATTCCGGTATGTGTTTAGCCCAGAGTGTATAGAAACAACAAGAGTAAAACCCGCTAAAGCGTATTCCCGAAAACTGGATTTCGGTTTTAGGATAAGAATGCGCGGCAAAACCAGCAAGTGCTCAACAAGGAATGGAGTTTCGTGAGTCAGCAAACTGAGTTTTTTGGCAACGGCCAGATGTGTGAACCAGAGGTTATTGTACCTGTGCTGGTTCCTGTCGCTGTCGCAGGTGCTTATTCCTATAAAGTACCCGCTGACATGGACGTACGCCCCGGTTCCATCGTGCGTGTGCCTCTTGGCCCGCGTGAGGTGATCGGTGCCGTTTGGGATGGAGAACCGGACACAAAGGTTAATCCCAAAAGGCTGAAAAGCATCCTGCATGTCTACGATACGCCCCCAATCGCTGAAGATCTTAGGAAATACATAGACTGGGTTGCCGCATGGACGCTGGGCGCTCCCGGCATGGTTTTGCGCATGGTGCTGCGTTCTGAAGAGGCTTTAGAACCAGAAACGCTGCTCTCTGGTGTGCGCTACATTGATGGCATGCAGCCGGACCGCATGACACCTGCACGTTCAAAAGTCATGGAACTCGTCGAAAATGGCATGGCATGGACTCGCCCCGGCTTGGCGGGAGCCGCTGGTGTCAGCTCCTCGGTCATCGACGGCCTTAAAAAGCAAGGCGTGCTGGAAGAAGCAATGCTGCCAGCAACCCCGCCACTGCCTGATCCTGATCCAACTCTCCCGGGCCGAAAGCTGACAGATCTTCAGGAAGGTGCCGCGAATCAGTTGTGCGAGTCCATAGGAAAAGGCTTCAAAGCCTTCCTTATCGATGGGGTGACAGGCTCAGGAAAGACCGAAGTTTATTTTGAAGCCGTCGCTGAGGCTCTCAAAAATAATGAACAGGCTCTGGTTCTCATCCCTGAAATAGCGCTCACCAACCAGTTTTTGGAGCGGTTTGAACAGCGATTTGGGGTCAGACCAGCCGAATGGCACTCGCAAGTACCTCCAAAACGACGCGCAAGAACGTGGCGGGGAGTCGCAAATGGCGAAGTGAAGGTCGTTGTTGGTGCGCGGTCAGCACTTTTCCTTCCTTTTCACAGGCTAGGTTTGCTGGTCGTGGATGAAGAGCATGATACAGCCTACAAGCAAGATGATCGTGTTCCCTACAACGCTAGGGATATGGCCGTTGTTCGGGGGCATATCTCTGGTTTCCCTGTCGTGCTTGCCAGTGCAACACCATCTGTGGAAAGTCAGGTAAATGCAAAGCTGGGCCGATACACGAAAATCGTGCTTCCAGTGCGTGCTTCCGGTGCGGAAATGCCGACAATCAAAGGCATTGATATGCGCTGCGACGGGCCTGAGCGAGGCAAATGGCTGGCACCTGCACTGGTCAATGAGATTCAGGAAACACTGACCAACGGTAATCAGGTTCTGCTCTTTTTGAACCGTAGGGGTTATGCACCACTGACCCTGTGCAGAACCTGCGGCCATCGGTTCCATTGTGAAAACTGCTCAGCTTGGCTTGTAGAGCACCGCTTTAAGGGCAAATTAGTGTGCCACCACTGCGGCTATTCACAGCCTATGCCGGATAAATGCCCCGAATGCAGCAAGCCCGATACGCTGGTTGCGTGTGGTCCTGGCGTGGAACGAATTGCTGAAGATGTCTCAGCGTTATTTCCCGAGGCACGCGTCCTTGTTCTCTCTTCGGATTTACCGGGCGGAACAGAGCGCATAAATCGCGAAATGAAGCTCGTTGAAACGGGCGAAGTTGACATTGTCATCGGCACGCAATTGGTCGCCAAAGGGCATAACTTTCCATTAATGACCCTTGTAGGGGTGGTTGATGCTGATTTAGGCCTGGCAAATGGCGATCCTAGGGCAGCAGAGCGCACTTTCCAGCTTCTGGCTCAGGTGACGGGACGTGCTGGCCGCATACACGGAAAAGGCAGGGGATTGCTGCAAACTTACAACCCTGACCAGCCTGTTATAAAGGCACTTCTCTCCGGAAATCCCGAGGAATTTTACGCTGCGGAAATCGAGTCGCGAGAAAACGCCGGCCTGCCTCCATTCGGGAGACTCGCAGCATTGATTATCTCTGGAGCGGATAGAACTCTCACCGAAAAATTTTCCAAAACTCTTGCAGTAAATAGTCCTAGTTCGGAAGGCGTTCAAATCCTCGGTCCGGCAGAGGCTGCAATGGCGCTGGTGAGGGGCAGATATCGGTTCCGTTTGCTCGCAATCGCACCCCGGAGTGTTGATTTACAAGGCTTTCTGAGAAACTGGTTGTCTGCCGCTCCCAAGCCAACTGGCGGTATCAGAGTGCAGGTTGATGTTGACCCCCAAAGTTTCATGTAGTGCTGCGCAGAAAGTTTGATACCTCAATGTATGCGTTGGAATACCTACGCCATGTTGCAAGGTGTTCAAGCGTGTGCTATGCGAAGCGCGGCTTTATCGGCACGGTTATCTCAGATTGTGCCATTCAAATTGAATTAGACGCGACTTATCAAGGATTTGGATTTCCGGCGAGCCAGCCGCCAGAATCTTGTATGCGCGGGAGAGCACGGATCCAGTGACTGACAACGTATCTCTCATTTCGGGCGTGGCCTTGCGTTATGCTTCTGCGCTGTTGGACCTTGCTGAGGAGCAGGGTGCGACGGCAGAGGTGGAGAAGGGTCTCGACCAGTTTGAGGCACTCTTGAACGAGAGTGCTGATCTTGATCGTCTTATCAAGAGCCCCGTTTTTAGTGCAGACGCTCAATTAAAGGCGATCTCTGCTATTTTGGAAAAGGCCGGAATTTCCGGTCTGACCGCAAATTTTGTGAAGTTGGTTGCCCAAAACAGGCGCCTCTTTGCCATTCCAGGCATGATTCAGGGTTTCCGTGAGCAGCTTGCTGCAAAACGTGGAGAAGTTACTGCTCTAGTAACCTCTGCAACGGAATTGAACGCTGAGCATGTCGCTGCTCTTAAAGAAGCACTCAACGCTTCTACGGGCAAGAATGTGAAGATTGTAGTGAAGGTGGACTCATCCATTCTTGGTGGTCTGATCGTGAAGATCGGCAGCCGGATGATTGATACGTCACTGCGAACCAAGCTCAACTCTCTTAAGTTCGCGATGAAAGAGGTCGGTTGATGGATATTCGGGCTGCGGAAATTTCCGCTATCCTCAAGGACCAGATCAAGAACTTCGGCCAAGAAGCTGAAGTGACTGAAGTTGGTCAAGTACTTTCCGTAGGCGACGGCATTGCCCGCGTTTACGGCCTGGACAACGTCCAGGCGGGTGAAATGGTTGAATTCCCAGGTGGTATCCGGGGAATGGCATTGAACCTTGAAACTGATAATGTCGGTGTTGTTATCTTCGGTAGCGACCGTGACATTAAAGAAGGCGACACGGTAAAACGTACCGGCGCTATTGTGGAAGTTCCAGTAGGTAAGGGTCTGTTGGGTCGCGTTGTCGATCCACTCGGTAACCCAATCGACGGCAAAGGTCCGATCGAATCTACTGAACGTCGCCGCGTTGACGTGAAGGCACCAGGCATTCTGCCTCGTAAGTCCGTTCACGAGCCAATGTCTACAGGTCTTAAAGCGATTGATGCTTTGATTCCAATCGGACGTGGTCAGCGCGAGTTGGTGATTGGTGACCGTCAGACCGGTAAAACCGCTATCATCCTCGACACCTTCCTCAACCAGAAGCCTTTGCACGCATCTGACGACGAACACGAAAAGCTGTACTGCATCTATGTTGCGGTTGGCCAGAAGCGTTCAACTGTTGCTCAGTTCGTGAAAGCTCTGGAAGACGCTGGTGCTCTGGAATACTCCATCGTTGTTGCTGCAACAGCGTCTGATCCTGCTCCATTGCAGTATCTGGCACCGTTCGCAGGCACCACAATGGGTGAGTACTTCCGCGACAACTCCATGCACGCTGTGATCGGTTATGATGACCTTTCCAAGCAGGCTGTTGCGTATCGCCAGATGTCCCTGTTGCTCCGTCGTCCACCAGGACGTGAAGCGTACCCAGGTGACGTGTTCTACCTGCACTCCCGTCTGCTCGAGCGTTCTGCGAAGCTGAACGAAGATCACGGCCTCGGTTCTCTGACTGCGCTGCCAGTGATCGAAACTCAGGGTGGTGACGTTTCTGCGTTTATTCCGACCAACGTGATCTCCATCACCGACGGTCAGATCTTCCTTGAAACCGATCTGTTCTTCCAGGGCATTCGTCCAGCGGTTAACGTTGGTCTGTCAGTTTCTCGTGTGGGCTCTTCCGCTCAGATTAAAGCGATGAAGCAGGTTGCTGGCCCGGTTAAGGGTGAGCTGGCTCAGTACCGTGAAATGGCTGCGTTCGCGCAGTTTGGTTCTGATCTGGATGCAACCACTCAGAAGCTTCTGAACCGTGGTGCACGCCTGACCGAATTGCTGAAACAGCCGCAGTTCTCTCCGCTTAAAACGGAAGAACAGGTTGCAGTGATCTTCGCTGGTGTGAACGGCTACCTGGACGATCGTCCGGTTGGCGAGGTTCGCGACTTTGAAGCTGGCCTGCTGCGCTTCCTGCGTGCAGAACATGCAGACCTTCTCTCCGCTATCTGGGAGAAGAAGGCACTCGACGCCGATTTGACAGACAAGCTGAAAGCTGCAGTGGAAGCTTACGTCAAGACCCTCGGTTAATTCGAAGCAACGGGATAAGGAACGAGAGCGCCCATGGCGAGCCTCAAGGACCTAAAAAACCGCATCGCTTCGGTCAAAGCGACGCAGAAAATCACCAAGGCCATGAAAATGGTGGCCGCGGCGAAACTGCGTCGTGCCCAGGATGCTGCAGAAGCAGGTCGTCCCTATGCTGAACGCATGGGGACAGTACTTGGCAATCTTGCAGCTGGGTTCGAAGGTCGGGATGATGCGCCGAAGCTGATGACGGGTACAGGACGGGATCAGACACATCTGCTCCTCGTCTGCACAGCAGAGCGTGGCCTCTGTGGTGGTTTCAACTCGTCGATAGCACGTCTGGCACGTGAGCACGCAGACAAACTTCTTTCCGAAGGTAAGACGGTCAAGATCGTCACCGTTGGTAAGAAGGGGCATGATGCCCTGAAGCGTGGCTACGGTCAGTACATTGTAGAGAATATCGAACTACGCGGCCTGAAATCTGTTGAATTCAGCGACACAAAGCACATCGGCGATCTCGTCATGGAAATGTTCCAGGATGAGAAATACGATGTTTGCACACTGTTTTACGCGCAGTTCCAATCGGTAATCAGTCAGGTTCCGACCGCCAAGCAGCTCATCCCAGCTCAGTTTGAAGCGAAAGATGAAGCTCAGGACGGTTCCTCTGAGGACGCGCTTTATGAATACGAACCAGGTGAACAGGAGATCCTTGAGACTCTTCTGCCACGTAACGTCGCTATTCAGATTTACAGCGCAATCCTTGAAAACGGTGCCTCCGAGCAGGGCGCGCGCATGGCCGCTATGGACAGTGCAACGCGTAATGCCGGCGAGATGATCGACAAACTGACAACGACGTACAACCGTCAGCGTCAGGCACAGATCACGACGGAACTGATTGAAATTATTGCGGGCGCGGAAGCGCTCTGACCGAGTTGAGACGAGGATTTAAGTGATGGCTGACACGAAAGTCGGACAGATCACGCAGGTAATCGGCGCTGTTGTCGACGTTCACTTTCCAGGTGAACTCCCTGCAATTCTGAACGCTCTGGAAACTGACAACGGCGGTAACCGTCTGGTTCTCGAAGTTGCTCAGCATCTGGGCGAAAATACAGTACGTACAATCTGCATGGACGCGTCCGAAGGTCTCGTTCGTGGTCAGGAAGTACGCGACACTGGCGAACCTATCGCAGTTCCTGTTGGTGACGGCACTCTGGGCCGCATCATGAACGTGATTGGTGAGCCTGTTGATGAAGCTGGTCCAATTGAACATGATGCCAAACGCGGTATCCACCAGGAAGCTCCAGCATTTGTAGAACAGTCTACAGAAGCTGAGATCCTTCCAACCGGCATTAAGGTTGTTGACCTTATCGCTCCTTACGCAAAGGGTGGTAAGATCGGCCTGTTCGGTGGTGCGGGCGTTGGTAAAACCGTTCTCATCATGGAATTGATCAACAACGTTGCTAAAGCACACGGCGGTTACTCCGTATTCGCTGGTGTTGGTGAGCGTACTCGTGAAGGTAACGACCTTTACTGGGAAATGATCGAATCCGGCGTGAACAAGGAAAAAGGCGGCGAAGGTTCTAAAGCTGCTCTTGTTTACGGTCAGATGAACGAACCTCCAGGAGCACGTGCACGTGTTGCTCTGACAGGTCTGACCATTGCGGAAGACTTCCGTGATAAAGGCCAGGACGTTCTGTTCTTCGTGGACAACATCTTCCGCTTTACGCAGGCTGGTGCTGAAGTGTCCGCACTTCTCGGCCGTATTCCTTCTGCTGTGGGCTACCAGCCTACACTTGCTACCGATATGGGCGGCATGCAGGAGCGTATTACGACCACATCTAAAGGTTCTATCACTTCCGTACAGGCCGTTTACGTTCCTGCGGATGACTTGACTGACCCTGCACCTGCTTCCACATTTGCTCACTTGGACGCGACTACGGTTCTTAACCGTGCGATCGCTGAAAAAGGCATCTATCCTGCAGTGGATCCACTGGATTCCTCCTCTCGTATGCTTGACCCGCGTATCATCGGTGACGAGCACTACGAAGTTGCGACCCAGGTCCAGGAAACACTTCAGCGCTACAAAGCACTTCAGGACATCATCGCCATCCTTGGCATGGATGAACTTTCTGAAGAAGATAAGCTGGTTGTTGCTCGCGCACGTAAGATCGAGCGCTTCATGTCCCAGCCGTTCTTTGTTGCTGAGGTCTTCACTGGTTCCCCAGGTAAGCTGGTTGCGCTCGAAGACACCATCAAAGGCTTTAAAGGCCTTGTTGCTGGTGAATACGACCACCTGCCAGAAGCTGCATTCTACATGGTTGGCTCTATGGATGAGGCAATCGAGAAAGCGGCTAAGCTGGCTGAGGACGCTGCTTAATCTCGGTTCTTTTGAACCGGTGACTTCTTTGGGTGACGCTTTTGGCGTCACTCTTAGAAACGGATAGAGGATGAGCTAAATGGCTGAAGCATTTCAGTTTGAGCTGGTTTCACCAGAGCGCCTTCTGCTCTCGGCAAAGGTTACTGACGTAATCGTGCCAGGTTCTGAAGGTGAATTTGGTGTTGGCGCTGGTCACTCGCCGTTCTTGTCAACCATGCGTCCGGGTGTTGTTAAAGCGCTCAGCGAAGATGGTTCCAAGCACGAGTACTTCGTGCGGGGTGGTTTTGCTGACGTTTCCGCGTCTGGCATGACTGTTCTGGCGGAACAGGCGATCCCGATGGCCGATCTTGATGCAGGTTACATCGCACAGCAGATTCAAGATGCGAGTGAAGATGTAGCTGATGCTAAGGACGAAGATGCACGTCAGGCTGCACGGCTGGTACTTTCCCAGCTGCAAGAGCTGCAGGCAGCTATCAAAGCTTCCTGATTGCACTTCGATGCCAAGAAAAACAAAAGCCTCGGCAGTGCCGAGGCTTTTTTGTATCTGCCTATGCAGAAAGCAGGCTCTTTAAACCGTTAGCGGGAGAAAAGAGCGCAGGATGAACGAGCAGCCCAGTCGATTAGGCTGCAAGTCTCTTTTTGTTTGCTGCTGCGTTTGCAGCGCGCATTTCCTCAGCACGCGCTTTACGTTGCTCAGGTGTCTCGTAAACAATCTTGCGATGGTGGTCGCAATAAGAGCCATTTTCAGCGCGGTTCTTGCAAGGGAATGTATAGCTCCCGCTGTCACCTTCAGTCCACTTACACTGGCCCGCCTTAGGCATAACTGGTGCTTTCATTTACCTACCCTTGTTCTTTGGAGCCAGTCGATCAACACTTGCATGCACGCGGGAGGAGCGTGAATACCATGCTCGCCGTTGGATCGTTGGAACCATTTTTGATTATGGGATCACCGGAATTTTCTTTTGCTACATTAAAAGCAAACAAATTTACCGGACGGGAAAAAGATTATCTCTCCCCTTTCCAAATTACCAGATATTTTTAGCTGTGTAAAAATGCTTACACAAGAAAATCTGGATAAAATATTTTTCTGATTTTCAATAGTGCAAGTAAAACAAATAGATAACAGAGTGGATGTGTATGCACCAATATTAACCACCACGTGAATTCTGCTGAATTGTTGTGGTTACTGCACCAAATTGATTCATCAATTGTGGCGAATTATGGTTTTTCAGAGTGCCTTCCCAGCACACCACCGGCATTGTGAAGTGCTTCGGGATCATCCAAATCACGTCGCGCCGCTTCTCCAAGCTCCACGGTGTAAACCACCGAAGGGTTCTGCTGAATGATTGGTTTGCCGCCAATATCACCTCGCAGACTAAGGAGATCATCAAAAAACGCACGATCCCAAAGCACTGGGTTGCCTCGTTTGCCATGCGTTGTAGAGACGCCGATCAGCTGATCCTGCATGGAATCGTGATTCTTTAAAAGCTTGTTGAAGTCATCCGTAGATACGAAAGGCATGTCACCGAGCAGAATGAGTGCAGCCTGTGATTGGTCGTTGACGCTCTCGATTCCCTTTTTGACGGAGGATGAGATCCCTTTATCGTACTCAGCATTATGTCTGAACCGGATCGGCAACCCGGAAAGTGCCTCTTCTACCTTAGAGGCCATCGCGCCTGTGACGACAATGAGCTCATTCAACTTACTTGCAAGCGCATGCTCGGCAACGAGCCGGACGACAGGCTTCCCATCAATAAGCGCCAGCAGTTTGTTATGGTCCCCCATGCGAGAGGAGTTACCTGCCGCAAGTAGAATGCCGCTGCAGATGGCTTTGTCAACCTCCTCAGAGAGAGGATGGTCTCGGGGTTGAGGACGACTATGGATTTCTTTCAAAAGCCCGCCAACCCCCATCGACATGATGTCTCTGCTGGTAATGCGGATATTGGCCAGCAAGCGCCGTAGGATCCAGTCAAACCCGTTCTCTTGCGGACTACGCGCACATCCTGGTGCACCAACAACTGGGGTGCCATTCAGCTCCCCAAGAACGAGCAGGTTGCCCGGATCAACCGGCATCCCAAAATGGATGAGCTCGCCGCCAGCGGCTTGAAGGGCCGCAGGAATAACATCCCCTTGATCCACCACCGCTGATGCGCCAAACACAACAATCAGGTCAGCGTCCTGCACTTGCGCTGTACCGAGCGCATTCGTGAGCGCGTCTTCGTCATGAGGCACACGCACATCCGCAGCAATCCTACTCGCTGCAATGTCCAGCCGTTCCTGCAAAACACGAAGGCTCTTTGCAATAACGGTCTCTTTCAAATGCGGAAGCGTCGTGGAAATGACTGCAACCGATTTAGGCGTATAAGCAGCCACCGAGATAGCCTCGGAAATCTTGTCAGCAGCGCTCTGTGCCAGCTTTTGACCAACGGCCAGCGGAATAATCTTGGCAGTCGCAAGCATACGCCCTTCGCGAACTTCTGTGAACGGAGGCAAGCAGGCAAACGTGATAGCCGGATCAATCAGGTTAGCTTCTGTCACTTTCTCAGCATCTACCTGTAAAATCCCGCTTTGCGAGGCATAAAGGTTGGACCGTCCTGTAAAGGGCGTAGAAGCAGAAACAGCTGCGCCGCAAGCATGGTTGGCCAGCAAAGCAGCGGCGTCATCTTCGTGCAGATCAGTTGCCTCAACTTGCGCAACAATAACCTCCGCAAACCCTGCTGCAATCAACTGGCCCACATCCGCATCACTGAGCTGATGTCCTTTGGAGAGGGAGAGGCCATTATGTTTGATGGAGTGGGCAAGGTAACATCCTGCACTCTCTGCGGCTGATCTGCTTCCAAATTTCACGTCAGCTTGCCTTCTTCTGGTCAGCCTTGGTCCCACGCAGGGTCACAATAATCTCCGCAAGCACGGCCACTGCAATCTCAGCTGGGTTGGCGGCGCCAATATCAAGACCAATCGGCGCTTTGATACGGGCAAAGTCCTCTTCACTCACGCCAGCGGCCAAAAAGCGCTCACTGCGCTTTGCATGGGTCTTTCGGCTTCCTAACGCGCCAACATAAAAGCAGCCTGCTTTTAGCGCTTCCATCAGTGGCACATCATCAATTTTCGGGTCGTGGGTCACAGCAGCAACGGCAGTAAAGGGATCAAGCTTCAACTGCGCCAGCACATCCTGGGGCCATTCAGCAAGCAACGGGACCTCAGGAAACCGTTCTGCGGAGGCAAACGCAGTGCGTGGATCGACAATCGTAATGTCAAACCCTGCTGTCTGAGCAATAGGAACCAGTGCCTGTGTGATGTGAACAGCTCCTACCACCACGATCCGCGTGGCCGGAACCTGCATGCTCAGGAAATACTCTTCACCATCCTGCGCCTGAACCCGTCCAGACTTGCCACTGCGAACACCGTTTTCAAAAGCAACGGCAATAGCACTATCTTCTGCGTCGTCTGCATAAAGCATCACAGAGGATAGGCCGGTCGCCAGATTTGTGAGCAGTGCAGCCGGCTGGCGTGCAGCTCTGGATGTGTTCAGCAGGCGAACATGCCCGTGATCTGCCTCTGACGTCAGAGGCTCCAGATAAACGCCAATCTTACCACCACAGGAAAGGCCAACGCGCCACGCAGTTTTATCGGCGACGCCAAACTCAATCTTGCGCGCTTTGCCGTCTTCCAGCACATCCATGGCCTCAGCAACCACAGCGCCTTCCACACAGCCGCCGGACACTGATCCCTCGAACTCTCCACTCTCATCAATGATGAGATGGCTGCCAACAGGGCGCGGCGCTGAACCCCACGTTTCAATCACCGTTGCCAGCACCAGTTTGCGCCCCTCTGATTGCCAGCGCTCAGCAACACCAAGGACGTTGAGGTTTTTGGAAAGCTCTTGAGGCAACGTGGAAACAGACATGACAGGCTCGCAAATAAACAGGGTCCCTAAGCGTCCTCCTATGCGAAAAACCTGAGAGATCTCGCGTAGGACGATGCCCTAATAGAATGAGGAGCCTAGCCTGCTTGTTCAAGGGGATGCAACAACAGAACAGTGTTCAGTAAAACAAAAAAAGCGCCGGGGCTTTCGCTCCAGCGCTCTCTTCGGGGGACTGATGACTACTATTCAGCAGCAATTTTGGTGATCGGGCCTGCATGAAGGACCAGATCATCAACGTGATCCTGGAAGATTTGGAAGTTCGCAGCGAACATGTCGACAAGCTTTGCCGCCTGCACGTCATACTCGGCTGGATTGCTCCAGGTGCTCCGTGGATCAAGGATACTGGTATCAACACCTGGCACCGCAACAGGAACCATAAAGCCGAAGTTCTCATCCTTGCGGAATTCAGCGGTGTTCAAAGAACCGTCCAATGCAGCACGAAGCAGGGCACGGGTTTCTTTGATTGGCATACGGTGACCAACGCCATACGCACCACCGGTCCAACCGGTATTCACCAGCCAGCAATCCACGCTGTGCTCACGGATCAGATCTTTCAGCAAAGCACCATATTCTGATGGGTGACGCGGCATGAACGGCGCACCAAAGCAGGTGGAGAATGTCGCCTGCGGTTCAGTGACCCCACGCTCTGTGCCAGCAACTTTCGCGGTATAACCGGAAAGGAAGTGGTACATCGCCTGAGCATCACTGAGCTTCGCGATTGGAGGCAAAACACCAAACGCATCAGCCGTCAGCATGATGATGTTCTTAGGGTTCGGTGCGCGGCCACTTTCACTAGCATTCGGAATGAAGTGAATAGGGTAGGAGCAGCGGGTGTTTTCCGTTTTGGAACCATCGTCAAAGTCTGGAACACGAGCTTCATCCAGCACAACATTCTCAAGAATGGTGCCGAAGCGCTGGGTGGTCGCAAAAATCTCTGGCTCGGCTTCTGCTGAAAGACGAATGGTTTTCGCGTAGCAGCCACCTTCAAAGTTGAAGATGCCCTCTGGCCCCCAACCGTGCTCATCGTCACCGATCAGCGTACGGGCTGGATCAGCGGAAAGCGTGGTCTTGCCGGTGCCGGACAGGCCGAAGAAAACGGCAGCATCGTCGTTATCGCCAACATTCGCGGAGCAATGCATTGGCATCACACCGTCTTCTGGCAACATGTAGTTCAGCATGGAGAAGACGGACTTCTTCATTTCACCGGCGTAGGCAGTACCGGCGATCAGAACGATCTTGTTGGTCAGATCACAAGCAATAACCGTCTCGCTCCGGCAACCATGACGCTCTGGGTCAGCCTTGAAGCTTGGCAGATCGATGATGGTCATCTCTGATTCAAAGCTTTTCAGGTCTTCGCGGGACGGGCGAAGAAGCATGTTGCGGATAAAGTGGTTATGCCATGCCAGCTCGTTATAAACGCGAACGTTCAGCTGATGCGCAGGGTCAGCGCCTCCATAAAGATCCTGTACATACAGGTCCATGCCTTCAGCATGATCCAGCATATCTTGCAAAAGAACATTGAAGTTCTCCGGGCTCATCGCCCCGCTGTTTTCCCACCAGATCGTATCTTCGGTCTTGGTATCACGAACAACAAACTTGTCTTTTGGAGAGCGTCCTGTGTGAGCACCTGTTTCGGCACAAAGAGCACCGCCAGCGGCGATCTGTGCTTCACCATTCCTGATAGCATGCTCATAAAGTTCAGCTTCGGTCAGGTTCCAGTACACACTGTTGAGGCCCTTCAGTCCGAAGGTGTCACACCCAAACGCGGAATTCCGTAGTCCGAACTCGTTCATGTTCAGTAGTCCTTAATCGGCTCACTATTTAGCTTGCGTCATTCAATGGCACTGTGCCAGTGAATTTAGCGATAACGCCCCTTGGATGGGGCAGTCATGCTTACAAAAGCAAGACCAGAAATCCTGCGTTTTTCTATTAAACCGATTGAAATACGACCTTTTGCTGGCATAGATTTATTTTGCTTATAAAAATAAACTCGACACAAACTTGGTTTTCACTTTTAATCGTTTAACGATACACTTCATGAAGAACACGTGGCACTTGGCAGGCGAAACCTTGTCAAAAGTAGCGCTAAATAAGGAATTTTTCCGAGTATCTTGCTAAAACAGGGTTTTGCCTTATTTCGAGGTTAGGGATCGCGCAAGTTAATCTCAAATCCCAACTAAGTAGCGAAACGTGCAAGAGAGGAATAAGGTCTCTGATATGCCAACGATTGCTCTGGTCGATGACGACCGTAACATTTTGACATCCGTCTCAATAGCTTTGGAGGCCGAAGGATATCGGGTCCAGACCTATACAGACGGAACAGTCGCACTGGAAGGGCTCCAGGCCGACCCGCCGGATCTTGCCATCTTTGATATCAAGATGCCGCGTATGGATGGAATGGAACTTCTGCGCCGTTTTCGCCAGATGTCCGATCTGCCTGTAATCTTCCTCACGTCTAAAGACGACGAGATTGATGAGTTGTTTGGCTTGAAAATGGGCGCTGACGACTTTATCCGCAAACCATTCTCCCAGCGCCTGTTGGTTGAGCGTGTGAAGGCTGTTCTGCGCCGTGCTGCACCACGAGATGCTGCAAGTGCTGCGACTGAGACCTCCAAGCTGCTGGAACGTGGCAACCTTGTCATGGACAAAGAGCGCCATACCTGCACATGGCTTGCAAAGCCGGTCACGCTGACAGTGACGGAATTTCTCATTCTCTTTGCTCTCGCTCAGCGTCCAGGCGTTGTGAAAAGCCGTAATGCGCTCATGGATGCTGCCTACGATGATCAGGTCTATGTTGATGATCGCACCATCGATAGCCATATCAAGCGCCTTCGCAAGAAGTTCAAAGTGGTTGATGATGACTTTGATATGATCGAAACACTCTACGGTGTAGGTTATCGCTTCCGCGAGAACTAATCTGAAGCAGCTTGTACAAGGCTGTCTGAAGGTTGGAAAAGCCTGAGAACACACGTTCCTGAGAATTCGATAAGAGTGAATGTCGGAAAATAAAGAAGAACAAAAGCGGGAAGACATCGAAGCAGACGACGCTTCTGATACTCTTGACCCGCAACATACAGGTGCGTTCCGTTGGTTGGGACGTAGGCAAGTGCGCCAACGCGTCTTTACGCGCTGGATCTCGCTCGCCGGTATCTATGCCTTTTCTTCTTTGACCCGCCGCATTCTGGTGCTCAACCTCGTCGGTCTTCTGGCGATGGTGATCTCCATTCTGTACTTGAACCAGTTTCAGGCCGGTCTGATCGATGCACGCGTTCAATCATTGCTGGTTCAGGGTGAGATCATTGCAGGCGCCATTGCGGCGTCCACCACAAGCGATGGTGATTCTCTTATGGTTGATCCGGAGATGCTGCTGCGTCTGGAAGCCGGAGAGTCCACCAGTGCTCGCTCAACGCTGGGAAGTCTGGACTTCCCGATCAACCCTGAGATTGTCGGACCTATACTACGGCGACTGATATCGCCCACCAAAACACGGGCCCGAATCTACGACCCCGAAGGCATGTTGATGCTGGATTCACGCCAGCTCCATGCCCAAAACCAAATTTTCCGCTTCGATCTGCCGCCGCCGGACGAAAGCAAGGATCCCTTCTTCCAGAAAATGTGGGAGGAGCTGAAACTCTGGATCCGCCGTGGCGAGTACCCGCCATATAAAGAAGTCGGACGGACGGAAGGGCGCGAATACCCTGAGGTCGAGGCCGCACTGGCTGGTTCCCCTGCATCCGTTGTACGTGTTGGCGCAAAAGGCGAAATGGTTGTCGCCGTGGCTGTGCCAATTCAACGCTTCCGCGGTGTCCTTGGTTCACTACTCCTGTCGACACAAGGCGGGGACATTGACGATATCGTCGCCGCAGAACGCAATGCGATCCTGAAGATCTTTCTCGTTGCTGCTGTTGTGGTGATGATCCTGTCCGTGCTGTTAGCCGGTACTATCGCAGGACCAGTCCGCCGCTTGTCAGAAGCTGCGCAAAAAGTGCAATCAGCGATCAATACGCGGGAAGAAATTCCCGAGTTTGAAGATCGTTACGATGAGATTGGTCATTTGGCGCGTGCGCTGAGGAATATGACCAAGGCTCTGTATGGCCGTATGGATGCGATTGAGAGCTTCGCCGCAGATGTGGCACATGAGCTGAAAAACCCGCTGACATCCCTTCGAAGTGCCGTTGAAACACTGCCATTGGCAAAGAACGAGCGATCACGTGAACGCTTGCTAGAAGTCATCCAGCATGATGTAAAGCGCCTTGATCGCTTGATTACAGACATCTCTGAAGCATCGCGAATTGATGCAGAAATGTCTCGCGCAGAATCCCACGATGTTGATATTGCAACGTTGTTGCAGGCTGTCGTATCCATTGCCAATGAACGCGCTTGTGATGATATCCCTCATGTCGACTTGAAGTTTGAGCCATCCAAGACTGACAAGAATTTCCAGATGCAGGGCAATGACCAGCGTCTCGGTCAGGTCATCAATAACCTGATCGACAATGCGCGCTCGTTTGCACCAGAAGGAACTCCTGTTACAGTTACGGCGAAGCGCAAGAACAATCAGATTATCATCTGGGTCGAAGATTCTGGTCCTGGTATTAAAGAAGAACTCCGCGAACGCGTCTTTGAGCGCTTCTATACGGATAGACCGGAATATGAGGGCTTCGGAAACAACTCTGGCTTGGGTCTCTCTATCTGCCGCCAGATTATTGAAGCACACCGGGGTGAAATCTCGGTCATGAACCGAACCTCTGAAGAAGAGGGGCAAGAGCCGAAAGTGCTTGGTGCCCGGTTCGTGATCAAACTGAGGGCCAAAACAACCACATGACGACACTGGATCAGAAGCAAAGTGTACAGGCAGCAGAGGGACAAGCGATCCACGCGACGTGCCTGGTGGTTGGCACGAAAGGCATTCTGATCCGCGGCCCCTCTGGTACCGGCAAATCAGCGTTGGCGCTGGAATTGATACAGCGCGCGCATCTTAAAGGCAGTTTTGCAGCCCTCGTTGCTGATGATCGTGTCTACATTGCTGAGAAAAATAGTCGATTAATAGGGGCTTGCCCAAATCCAATTAAGGGAAAGGCCGAGCTGCGAGGCTATGGCGTTGTCGATGTTCCTTACCTCGATACTGTAGTAATCCATATGGTTCTGGATCTGGAAGCCCGAGAGGAAATCGATAGATTGCCGGAGGAGCAAGCGCAGACTTGTGAACTTTGCTCAGTCAAATTAATTCGACAACAAGTACCTAAAGAAGATCATTTAGCCGCTCTTCGGCTCGCGAATGCACTTATTTTTACTAATCCAGTGCACAACTATTAGCCCTCTGTGTATGAGCATGCCGATTTTTCTTGCACTGCAGCGTGTCCTTCAACAAAGTAGGATTGGAATAACCTAAGAGTAGACACTCTGTTAGTTCGCGGGAAATATATGATTGGTCTAGTTCTTGTCACCCATGGTCGGTTGGCAGAAGAGTTCAAATCGGCTCTTGAGCATGTTGTGGGTCCACAGGACCGGGTAGCAACCATTAGCATCGGCCCAGATGATGATATGGAACAACGTCGTCAGGACATCCTGCGTTCCGTTGAAGCTGTCAACGACGGCTCTGGCGTTGTCCTTCTTACCGACATGTTTGGCGGTACGCCTTCTAATCTCGCTATTTCTGTGATGGATGGTGGTAGCGTTGAGGTCGTAGCTGGTGTAAACCTGCCGATGCTCATAAAACTGGCAAGCGTTCGAAATGAAAAATCGCTCGCCGAAGCGGTAGAAGAAGCCCGCAGTGCAGGACAGAAGTATATCTCCGTAGCTTCGCAGGTCCTGTCCGGGCAAGGCTAAGAAAATATGGATGAATGCACTGTGTTAGCTCGCGATCTGACCATCGTGAACACCCGTGGTTTGCACGCGCGCGCCTCAGCTAAGCTGGTCAAGCTGGTTGAGACTTTTGATGCCCACGTAAGAGTTTCTAAGGACGGCCAAACTGTTGGTGGAACCTCCATCATGGGGCTGATGATGCTTGCAGCCAGCCCAGGCTGCTCAATCCACGTTGTCGTAACCGGCAATCAGAAAGAAGAAGCTATCTCCGCGATCGCACATCTGGTGGAAGATGGTTTCGGTGAAAGAGACTAAATAAGGCCAGCACCTAGAGGATCTCATGAAAAAGCGCCCAGCTTCCCGCCTGTTGGTGGTTGATCCTCAAGACCGAATTCTCCTCTTCAATTTCAAGTTCGACAAAGGCCCTCTCAAAGGCCAGGACTATTGGGCCACCGTTGGCGGTGGTATTGAGCCGGGTGAGAGCTTTGAAGAAGCCGCCCGCCGCGAACTTCTGGAAGAAACCGGAAGCACCGAACCTGTCGGTGAGGTGATCCACGCCAGAAGAGCGGTTTTTCAGACACCATCCGGTGAGGTGGTAGATGCTGAAGAGCATTTTTTCTTTGTCACCGTTTCCGACTCGAAAATCGACTATTTCCCCCACACAGTGATAGAAACTCAGGTAATGAGAGTGCATCACTGGTGGACGCGGAAAGAGCTCGAAGCCACATCACTGACGATCTTCCCTGAAAATATCCTAGAAATTCTAAAGCCTTACCTTCCAAGAAGCGTATAAGCCACTCCGCATTCCTGAATTCACCTGTACTTTAGGTTGATATAAAGAAACCTTTATATCTTTATTGCGTTCGTCTTCTCCTGTGATGTATAACAGCATGCAGTGTACGCTCATTTTGCGAGCACTCATCAATCACGCGGGAGGGGACTATGGGCCCGGGCTTTCAGGAAGATTTAATGACTGCGTCTAACGATTACTACGTCAAAGACATCTCACTTGCAGAGTGGGGTCGTACTGAAATTGAAATTGCCGAAACCGAGATGCCGGGCCTGATGGCTTGTCGTGAGGAATTTGGTGCAAGTAAGCCTCTGAAAGGCGCGCGCATCGCTGGTTCTCTGCACATGACCATCCAGACAGCGGTTCTGATTGAGACCCTCATTGAGTTGGGTGCAGAAGTTCGCTGGGCATCTTGTAACATCTTCTCCACGCAGGATCAGGCTGCAGCTGCAATCGCAGCAGCTGGTGTTCCGGTGTTCGCTGAAAAAGGCGAAACCCTTGATGAATACTGGACCTATGCGGACAAAATCTTCGATTGGGGCGACGGCCAAACCGCAAACCTCATTCTGGATGATGGCGGCGACGCAACTCTGATGATTCTTCTCGGCGCGAAAGCTGAGAAAGACCTATCCGTTCTCGACAACCCGTCCAACGAAGAAGAAACCGCTCTCTTCGCAGCGATCAAGCGTCGCCTCGAAAAAGACCCGGGCTTCTACTCCAAAGTTAAGGGCAACATCCAAGGCGTCTCCGAAGAGACAACCACGGGTGTTATGCGCCTATACGAAATGCAGAGGAAGGGCGACCTGCCATTCCCTGCGATCAACGTGAACGACTCTGTCACCAAGTCCAAGTTCGACAACCGCTATGGCTGCCGTGAATCTCTCGTAGACGGTATCCGCCGCGGCACTGATGTCATGATGGCTGGTAAAGTTGCTGTTGTCGCTGGTTACGGCGACGTTGGCAAAGGCTCTGCGCAGTCTCTGGAAGGAGCTGGTGCCCGTGTGATCGTGACTGAGATCGATCCGATCTGTGCACTTCAGGCTGCGATGGATGGCTATGAAGTGAAGACGATGGAACAGGCCATCGGTGAAGGCGATATCTTTGTCACCACCACCGGCAACAAAGACGTCATCACAGCTGACCACATGCGCGACATGAAAGACATGGCGATCGTCTGTAACATCGGTCACTTCGACAACGAGATTCAGGTTGCTGCGCTGCGTAACTACAAATGGCGCAATGTGAAGCCACAGGTTGACCTGATCGAGTATCCGGATGGCAAGCGTCTGATCCTTCTCTCCGAAGGCCGCCTGGTTAACCTTGGCAATGCGACCGGTCATCCATCCTTTGTTATGTCCGCCAGCTTCACCAACCAGGTTCTGGCGCAAATGGAGCTGCACACCAAAGGCGACGACTACAAAAACGAAGTCTACGTGCTGCCGAAGCATCTGGATGAGAAGGTTGCGCGCCTGCATCTTAAGAAGCTTGGTGCAACCCTGTCTGAATTGACCGATGATCAGGCCAACTACCTCGGTCTCGACAAATCCGGTCCGTTCAAGGCTGAGCACTACAAGTACTGATACGCGTTCTTCGTAATTGCTGTTAACGCTAAGGGACTTAGCGTTAACAGCTCCATGAATTCTACTGGGCCCAATAAGCACGCTTTCAATATATTGGGGGTGCGCTTGTTGGGCTTACTACAGATTGTGGTGGATGATTATTTCGCCCACAGGATTTGTTTACTTTTTGTAAAGATCCTCTTCTTCCCAAAAATCAATCAGGTTATGTTGATTATCGAATCAGTCGTTAAGTTAGGCAGTTGAGCGACTTATTCGCGATTCGTGACACCAATGCGGCGTGTGACACGAATCTGAGGCGGCGAAGAAAGGGGCACAACATGCCAGCATCCTGGCATAAACACGCGCGTGTTAACGTGCTGTGGCGTAGAAGGTTTAGGCTCGTTCTGAACCTGATGGGCGTTGCTGTGTTTGCTCTCCTGGGTGCTGCTGGTTTCTCTCAGGCTATGGATATTCTGCCAGCTCTTTCAGGTAGTTCTGTTGACGCCTTCAAGGTTGTCTGGGTCGCGGCAACGGCCGGCATAGCCTTGTACGCAGTCGCAGCCTCCGTCGTGCTTGTCCGCATCCGCAGGAATGACTCATTGTCGATCCTGCAACTGCGTCAGGACCGAGCCGATGCGATGGCGCGCATTGACCGCCTTGAAAGCTTGCTGGAAACAGAAGACAGTCTCCTTTTGGTCTGGGATGGTGAGGCCAAGCATCCCGGTGTTGCCGGACATCTACCTGAAAACCTTGAACTTGCAGGCGGCCTTTCGCAGCTCGTCGAGTTCGAGACATGGTTGGACGTCAAATCCGCCGAGGCCCTGCGCGCTTTCTTGGAGCATTTGCGCGGCCACGGCGAAGTCTTCCGGTTAACCTTAACGACCACCGAAGGGGTCTATCTGGAAGCATCCGGCCATACAGCAGGTGGGCTGGCAGTCCTGCGTCTGCGTGATCTGACCGGAGACCGTCAGCTCAGCGCCCGCCTTGCTGAGCAAAACAAAGAACTGCGCGAGCAGATCTCCTCGCTTCATAGCCTGTTGGACGCATTGCCGGGGCCTGCATGGCAACGCGACAACCATGGCCAGCTCGTCTGGGTCAACTCAGCTTATGTGGATGCTGTCGAGGCCGAAAGCACCCGCACTGTGGTTGATGAACAGATCGAGCTTCTGGAAGCTAAAGGCCGCAACAAACTCAACATGATGCGCCAGACTGACGGTGTCTATCATTCGCCAATGCCAGTTGTGGCAGCTGGCGAACGGCGCGTCTTTGAGCTGACTGATGTGAATTCTGAGCATGGCAATGCCGGTCTTGCTCAGGATATTTCCGAGCTTGAACGTGTACAGGGACAGCTTCGCCGCACACTCGAGTCCCATACGCGCACACTCGATCAGCTTCAAACACCTGTGGCCGTGTTTGGTGCTGATCATCGTCTCCAGTTCTACAATGCAGCCTATCGCTCCCTATGGGATATCGATCAGAGCTTCCTGGAGACCAAGCCGGAAGAAGGCGAGCTGCTCGACGCCCTGCGCGCAGCTCGTAAACTGCCAGAGCAAGCTGACTATCGTGGTTGGAGAACCAAGCATCTGGAATGCTACCACGCCTTGGATGCACAGGCGTATTGGTGGCATTTGCCAGATGGACGGACACTCCGCGTGATCGCCAGCCCGCATCCGCAAGGTGGTGTGACGTACTTCTACGAGAACGTGACCGAGCAGCTGGATCTGGAAAGCCGCTTCAACGCACTGACCCGGGTACAGCGGGAAACGCTCGACCACCTGACAGAAGCTGTCGCCGTGTTCGGCTCCAACGGACGCATGCGCCTGTCCAACCCGGCCTTTGCCGAGGTCTGGGGCCTGTCTCAGGAATTCCTCGAAGGTGATCCGCACGTCAACGACCTGCTGGACACCTGCAAGGAGCTGATGGGTGAATCCGACCGTTGGCAAGAGCTTGCACGTGGCGTAACAGGCCTGTCCGACAATCGCACCAGCGTTTCTGGTCGCATGGAGCGGATCGACGGGTCTGTCATCGACTATGTTACCGTACCGCTGCCAGATGGTGGCACGCTGCTCACCTTCGTGAACGTCACTGATACGGTCAACGTGGAACGTGCCCTCCACGCCACCAATGATGCGCTTCAGGAAGCTGATCAGCTCAAGAACGCCTTTATTCAGCACGTTTCCTACGAGCTGCGATCCCCGCTGACCACCATCATCGGCTTCGCTCAGCTGTTGGGCGATGCCAAGTTTGGTGATCTGTCTCCGAAGCAGGAAGAGTACACCGACTACATTCTGTCCTCTTCGTCTGCTCTGCTGCACATCATCAACGATATTCTGGATCTGGCAACCGTTGATGCCGGCATCATGGAGCTCGAAATCTCCGAGGTCGATGTTGCGCAGACGGTATCTGAAGCTGTCGAAGGTCTGAAAGATCGTCTGGTCGAATCCGACATCACGCTCCGCACCCACATGCCGAAGGGCATTGGCCATCTCAAAGCAGATGAGCGCCGGTTGCGTCAGGTTCTCTTCAACCTGCTGTCCAACGCAATCAGCTACTCTGACAAGGGCGGCTTGGTAGATATCAGCTGCCAGCGTGATGAAAACGAAATCCGCTTCCGCATCAAAGATCATGGAGCAGGCATCCCTCAGGAGATGCTGGATCAGGTCTTCTCGCGCTTTGTAGGCCGCGGGGCCGGTGGAAACCGTCAGGGCGTTGGCCTTGGCCTCTCGATCGTGAAGAGCTTTGTCGAGCTGCACGGCGGTACAGTCGATATTTCCTCCGCCGAAGGGCAGGGCACCACAGTGGATTGCACCTTCCCACTTGAGCCGCATGTCCATTCGCTGGAAGCGGCGGAATAACTCATCCTTCAGTTTTCGGTCAGATAAATGCCTCTGGGGCTTGAGTTCCCTTGCTGGTTTTGGCAAGTGCTTACTCTTGAAGAATTCCGGGTGCGTCGTGTGTCTGCAAAAAAAACGCGGCCTGCTCTAATAGATTGGTACGTATCCTTGGTAAGTAAGTTCAGTCTTTCTTGGAGGGTACGCTTGGAAAGTATAGATTAGAGCATTCTGCGTGAGCGCGAATATGTGCAGCTGCTCTTGAGGCGAATTGTATGAAGGTACTTCTCGACAATCAGAGAGCAACTGAGCTCTTTGCTGCGGATTTGGCTGAGCTGCTGAAAGAGGGAGACGTACTTGCTCTTTCCGGAGATCTGGGCACGGGCAAATCCACTTTGAGCAGAGCACTGCTGCGGCATCTGGCAGCTGACCCTCATCTGGAAGTCCCAAGCCCCACCTTCACACTCGTTCAAACCTACGACCTGCCGAGAATGTCTGTCGCCCATCTCGACCTCTATCGCATTGAAGAGCCGGAGGAGTTGGAAGAGCTCGGGCTCGACGAATATCTGGAAACCGGCGGCGCGTTGATTGAATGGCCAGAGATGGGAGATCCCTCCTACTGGCCAGAAGCGCTGGACCTGAAGCTGACAGAAGGCACCGAGCCAGACACCCGCGAGATCACCCTCACAGCCAACTGCGAAAGCTGGCAAAACCGTCTTGATCGCCTCGCCGCCCGCCGCGCTCTGCTGCAAAAATCCGACTGGATTGATGCCGAGCGTGAGCACGTGCAGGGCGATGCCTCTATGCGGACCTATTTTCGTCTTCACAAAAACGGTGAGACAGTCGTCTTTATGGATAGTCCGCCAACTGGGCCAGAGCCGCGTCTGCCCACTGGCAAAACCTACGGCGAAACCGTACATCGCGCCAGGGACGTTACTGCCTTCTTCGCGCTCAGTAACGCCTTGGCGGATCATGGGTTCCGCGTACCAAAACGACTGGCCGCCGACCCTGAAAACGGATTGGCGCTGCTGGAGGATTTCGGCGACCAGATCATCACCGAAAACGGTGAGGCGGTCAAAGAGCGCTACGAGCTGGCCATTGATGATATCGCCCGGCTCCACAGCTGCAACTGGCAAACAGAGCTGCAGGCTGATGGCAAACCCCATCAGCTGAAACCCTGTGATTTCGAAGTACTGATCACGGAAGCTGACCTCTACCTCCAATGGTATCTGCCTCACGCCAGTGGAGAGCCTGCAACTGAACAGCAAGGCCGCGACTACGTTGAAGCGTGGCGAGAGCTGCTGGAGCCCGTCCTCCAGAGCGAACCGACACTGCTTTTACGGGATTACCACAGCCCGAATATCATGTGGTTGCCAGAAGCATCAGGCCTCAATAAGCTGGGTCTTATTGACTACCAAGATGCAATGATGGGCCCCGCGGCCTATGATGTTGCCTCGCTCGTGTACGATGCACGCGTGGACATGCCAGCCGACCTGCAGGAGCATTTGCTGCAGAGATATTGCGGCTTGGCAAGAAAACATAAACCCATTTTTGATGAAATGGCGTTTCGGAATGCTGTTGCTGTGTTGGCGTTGCAGCGCAATGCCAAAATCCTTGGCGCGTTTGTACGTCTTGATAAGCAGCTCGGAAAACCTAAATACATGGAGATGCTTCCTCGCATCCGCAATTATGTGCGGCAGTGCTTTGCACAATTAGGGGAAGTAAAACTCAAACCCATGTTCACTGTCATACTCTCGTCAAATGAGACGAGCCAAAGTGACGACTGAAACAAGAGAACAAAACAACAGAGACAACGAGATGCCTAAAGAAATTTCCTTCCACCCTAAATCGGCAATGGTTTTGTCCGCGGGGCTGGGTAAACGTATGCGGCCCCTGACGGCGACAACCCCAAAACCTCTCATCGAGGTGGACGGTAAGTCGATGTTCGCGCGCGCAGCAACACGTTTGAAGGATGCTGGCCTCGAAACCTGCGTTGTCAACGTGCATTACCTTGCAGACCTTGTCGAGGCCCATGCTCGCAGGTTTGAAGGCTTGGATGTCAAGATCTCAGATGAACGCGAAGAGCTTTTGGATACTGGTGGCGGTATTAAAAAAGCCCTGCCAATTCTAGGCACCGATCCGTTCATCCTGAAAAACTCCGACAGCTTCTGGCTGGAAGGGGTAAAGCCGAACCTGGATCTCCTCGTAGAAACCTGGGATGACAATCAGATGGATATGCTCATGCTGCTCGCACCAGCCGTCAATGCGGTTGGTTATGACGGCAAAGGCGACTTCCTGATGGATGATGAAGGCAAGCTGGAACGCCGCGATGAGCGCTCGGTGGCACCTTTCATCTATTCCGGTACCGCGATGATCCATCCACGGCTGTTCAAGGATACGCCGGAAGGCCCATTCTCCCTCAACCTGCTGTTCGACAAAGCAATTGAGAATGGACGCCTCTTCGGTGTCGAAGGCGATGGCCTTTGGCTGCACGTTGGAACGCCTCAAGGCCTCGATGACGCCGAACGCGCCATCGCCAACAGCGCAAACTAATTTAAAAACAGGACAGGCCCGCCAAATTGTGCGGGCCACCTCAGCCAACCTCCCCCATAGCTGATGCGCCAATACTCAATGTATTTGGGAAATTTCGACAAACACCTGGGCTCTGGATACCGGATCACCGCTCCGCTCGTCCGGCATGACGGCAGAGGATAAATCGTGGGACTGAGTGATTCCATTCAGAAAATGCACCCTCTATGACGTCATCCCGGCCCCCGAGCCGGGACCCATAACCCCTTGAGTTTGCGGATTAACAGAGCATATCCCACAAAGAATATGCCTAAATCCAATCTCCATTAACGCATCTAAAAACACACACGAAGATGCTGGCCTGCGGGCACACTTCGCCCGG
>NZ_LMCK01000125.1:1645-2592 GCF_001623165.1 Pseudovibrio sp. WM33 | reverse complement strand
ACGCGGTGAACTATCGCGGCTTTCCGCACATGCCCGGCCCTGATTTTATTTTGTCCTACGCAGAACAGGATGAGCAGAAAAATGACGGTTCCTCTTATATCAAATGAGGTTGTTGCGCTTGCCCGTGGTTGGCTTGGAACGCCTTACCACCATCAAGCCAGCGTCAAAGGGGCTGGTTGTGACTGTCTGGGATTGGTGCGCGGGATCTGGCGGGAGCTTTACGGATCTGAGCCGCAAACGGTTCCGGCGTATTCCCCGGATTGGGGAGAGGTTGGAACACGTGAAACGCTTTTAGAAGCCGGGCAGAAGTACTTCCAGCGTGCAGCGCTGGACCCGCCCGGCCTTGGGGCTGTGGTGGTGTTCCGGGTGCGATCCGGAGCGATTGCAAAACACGCGGGCCTGATCAGCAGGCCGGGCGTGATGATCCATGCGCAAGAGGGCGCGGGAGTTGTTGAAGTTCCCTATTCAGGGTGGTGGCAGCGCCGGGCGGTGGCTGCGTTTGAGTTTCCTTAAAAGAGCGCAGTAACTATCTGCTTTTACGGCGGCGGATGAACGCAACGAGAGCCGCGATAGCACAGATGAATGAGCTGATGAGACAATACAGAATTGCATAGATGATCATTGGGAACATCTGGACGCCTATAGGGAGATGCGTTGCTGCATCAAATCCCAGGATGTTGCAAGAAGGGGCATGCGCGGATGAGTAGACTGGTGGGCAATAGACAGTCGCAAATCCTAAAAACAAGATCTCAACTGAAATAAGTACTGCGGGCCAAAAGGCCATAACGAGTACAATTGACAGGTCTAGCCTCTTTTTCTTTCTAAAGTACCAGAGAGCACCGCTGAAGAGCGCAAGGGTACCGATTGCGATGCTCAACAACTCCAAGTTTTTCTCCATTTTTCTTTCGATTTTCATCGGTAATTGACACAAGCTACAGGGTAAAACA
>NZ_LMCK01000125.1:0-1635 GCF_001623165.1 Pseudovibrio sp. WM33 | reverse complement strand
CGATTGCAAAACACGCGGGCCTGATCAGCAGGCCGGGCGTAATGATCCACGCGCAAGAGGGTGCGGGGGTAGTTGAGGTTCCCTATTCGGGGTGGTGGCAGCGCCGGGCGGTGGCTGCGTTTTCTTTTCCTTCATAATGTGGTGCGGCACTTTGGGGAACCGATAGAAGCCAATGCAGGCAATAGGACCGCTAAAACCTGCCGGTGCTCATACCGAAAAAATGAGCGATCCATTCAAAGGCTAGATCATTGTTGGCCCGTGGTGCTGATGCTTTTGAATTGGGGATTAGAAGCAACGGGCCGTTTTTCCTCTTATTCATAGGTGCTCATATGGCAACGCTTGTTTTAACAGCGGCGGCAACTGCGATTGCGGGTGCAACAGGTGCAGGGCAGGTTGCAGCATTTGCTCTGTCTGCAGCGGCAAGCATTGCCGGGAGTTACTTAGACAACATGTTGGTTTCTGCCTTCACTCCGGGCAGCAAGAGCCATGTGGAAGGGCAGCGGCTGGATAACCTGCAGGTGATGGGGTCCAGTGAAGGGGCAGTGGTTCCTCTTGTCGCCGGGCGTGCGCGTGTTTCCGGGCAGGTGATCTGGGCAACAAATCTGCATGAGGTTGTGACCACCACAACGGAAAAACATGGCGGCAAGGCGGGCGGTGGTTCGTCTTCTACGGTGACGCAAACAACCTACAGCTACTATGCCAACTTTGCGGTTGGGATCTGTGAGGGGCCAATCTCTGACATTTTGCGGGTGTGGGCGGATAGCAAGGAAATAGACACAACCAAAATCACCATGCGCATTTACAAGGGTGATGAGGAACAGGAAGCAGATCCGTTGATTGCTGCCAAACAGGGCAGCCCGGATGTGCCAGCCTATCGCGGCCTTGCCTATGTGGTGTTTGAAGAACTGCCTCTTGCAGACTTTGGAAACCGCCTGCCTCAACTGACTTTTGAAGTGGTGCGCTGCGTTGGCTATGAGGAAGAAAAGCTGACGGCTATCTCTCTTATTCCCGGCTCTACTGAGTTCGGTTATTCCAAAACACCCGTGAAGGATGGCAAGGACGGTCCCACCACGGCCTATAACAACCGGCACACACTTTCCGCAGCAACTGACTGGGAGCACTCCATAGACCTTTTGCAGAGCACCTGCCCGGAATGCAAAACCGTCTCTCTGGTGGTGGCGTGGTTTGGTGATGATTTGCGGGCGGGAGAGTGCACGATTGCGCCTCGTGTGGAGGCACGCAAAACCACCAGCCCGATTGAATGGCGCGTTGCCGGACTAAGCCGGGATGAAGCGCGGCTTGTCTCTTATGTGGATGGGAAGCCCGCTTATGGTGGCTCGCCTTCTGACAGTGTTGTGATTGAAGCAATCAAGGATCTGAAAGAGCGCGGCTTTAAGGTGATGCTTTATCCGTTTGTCATGATGGATATTCCAGAAGGCAACGGCCTGCCAGATCCTTACGGAGAGGCAGAGCAAAAGGCTTATCCGTGGCGCGGCCGGATCACTTGTCACCCTGCACCGGGGCAGCCGGGCAGCCCGGATGGAACGTTTGAAATCGAACCGCAACTTCTTTCATTCTTCGGGGAGTCTGACCATTTTGATGTTAGTTGGGATGGTGATCAAGTTATCTACACTG
>NZ_LMCK01000124.1:107598-156636 GCF_001623165.1 Pseudovibrio sp. WM33 | reverse complement strand
ACTGGCCCGCCCCGGTGGCGTGAAGCGGGTTATAGGGATATGAGCTGGCCCTGTCAACGAGCCTTGAGAGAAAACTTCAAAAATTTTCACAGGACTGGGGAAACTATTTCAATAATCACAAACCCTGTATTTATATGGTGCTTAAAATCGTGGTTTGCCAGCCAAATTCATAATTTTCTCGCCAAATCCATTTTTCTATAATTTTTCATAGTATCAGCGACAAATTCCAGCCGTATTTGTCTTTCATCAGTTGTTCCCATCTTCAGCATTGTCTATCAATCGTAAACACGTAATGCAGAACTCTGCTGCAGATGGCATCTCTGCCGATTTGGGGAAAGATAAGTAGCTCGATGAATTCTGGTAGGTTCCATACTAATGGAAGGCCTTCCGTCAATCTTGGCAATGAACCTGCTTTGATGGTGGACAGCCTTGCAAGTTCGTCTGACCAGCCTGCACGGCTTAATGGCCGTTGGTTGATCGGAACGATCCTGACCGGCATGACCTCCATCGTATTAATGGGTGGTGCGTTGATGGCTGCGCTTGATGGCCAGTACACCTATAAGACAGCGAAAGCCCCCGTGAGCAATTCAGCAGACCTGACACCACATCGTAATTCCAGCGGAAAAGGCGACCGCCTGAGCTCCGCAACTGATGGCTTCTCCAATAGGCAGATCATTGAAGTAAATACAGTGACCCGCAGCGATGGCCGTGACCACGTAAAAGCCAAACCATATGCGCTCGTCAGCGCAAGCCTTGAGAACATCAAGAAACAGGAAACAGCTGCAGACATTCCGCCATTCGACCCGATCACCATGTATCAGGGAGAACAAGTTGCTCCGTTACAGGTCGCCAGTGATGCGATCTACGGTGCCGACATCGAAGGCGAAGTCTCCATTTCTCAGCGCGACTTCCCACTGGAAGCTATGAGTATGGTCGCTCTTCCGAATCAAAAAGAAGAAGCCGTTCAGGAGCAGGTCAAAAAAGCAGCGATGTTCATGCTGGACAATTCCACCGACATTGCGGCCACCCCGAGCCTCGAAGACTTCAATGCAGGCTTTGCTCCACTTTCAGAACAGTCATTTGAAAACATCGAAGTCCGCATCACAGAAGAAAACGTTTCCTTCCAGCCCAAGTCCCGTAAAATCACCCAGGCCAATCAGATCGAAGAACGCATTGTTCCGATCCTGACCCAGACTGACTTTATTGACATTCTGCTGGATGGGGAGGCTTCTGAGAAAGAAGCGGAAGGCTACATCAAAGCATTTACCGAAAACTTTGGCATCGACAAAATCAAAGCTGGCCAGATCTTCCGCCTGTCCCTCAACACGGACCAGATTGAAGAAGATGACGGAATCCTTGTCCGCGTCAGCATCTATGAAGATCAGCGTCATGTGGGAACCATCGCTCCAAACGATGAAGGCGAATTTGTTGTAGCACCAGAGCCATCCACGCAGATGGCCGCAGATGCATTCACATCGCAGCAACAGAATTCCGTTGGCCCTCGTGCCACCTATTATGATTCGATCTACCAGACTGGTCTTGATAACGACGTCCCAACATCTCTCATAAAAGAACTCGTTCGCATCTATTCTTATAGCGTTGACTTCAATGCCTCCGTAAAAAGCGCTGATGAGATGAGCGTCTTCTATGGCCTTGATGCAGACCAGACCACTGGCGCTTCCGAAATTCTTTATACATCCATCACCGTGAATGGTCGCTCTCACCGTTTCTACCGTTTCCGCACACCAGACGATGGTGTCGTCGACTATTATGATGAGAACGGTCAGAGCGCAAAGCAGTTCTTGCTCCGTAAACCGATTGCAGCGGGCCGCTTTACTTCTGGCTTCGGCATGCGCCGCCATCCGGTTTTGAAAACCCGCCGTTTGCACACTGGCACGGATTGGGCCGCTCCTCGCGGCACCGCAATCTTTGCAGCTGGCGATGGTGTAATCCAAAAAGCAGCGTGGGCTGGCGGATACGGCAAACGCGTCGAAATCAAACACGCCAACGGCTATGTCACTACATATAACCACATGACCCGCTTTGGCTCTGGCATTCAAAAAGGCCAAAAAATCAGACAGGGCTCCGTTATTGGCTATGTGGGAACCACTGGTCTTTCAACGGGTAACCACCTCCATTACGAAGTGAAAGTGAATGGTCGCTTTGTGAACTCACTGAAGATCAAAGTACCGCAAGGACGCATCCTTGAAGCTAAGGTTCTTGAGAACTTCAAGCGCGAACGCGACCGAATAAATGCTCTAATGGAAACAGGCCGTCCAAGCCAACGCGTCGCTTCACTGCGGAACTGACCTCAGCTCCTCAAAAGGACCTCACAATCAAAGAGCAGGTAGCGTCAAACTACTTGCTTCTTTATGATGGCGCTTGCGCATCAGGATCACGAAAAACCAGAGATAGATACCAGTCTCCAACGCACGTTGCACGAGACCACTGAAAGCGGCTTCCATAGATAGACTGAAGAGCATCACCAGCAAGATTAGCCCAGGCACCACCCAATACGATCTTTCAGCTTTGGCATAAGACAACAAACACAATCCCACAACAGCGCAGAAATAGGCCAAAAAGCCAGCAGCCGTGTGTATGAGTTGGCTGCGTGTTGGATCATCCATGCTGCATTCAAAATCACACGGAAAGAACGCGGCAACAGCGATAAGCAGCGAGTAACCTGCAAAAACCATCAAGCCAACACGCTCTGCACGACTGCGCATCAGATAAGCAAAGCAGATCACGAGGCATGGCAGCAGCAGCAGCTCCACAACCGCAAAGCCCCAATAGCTCACGGCAGGCCCAAACGGGGCACCGGTCGCTCCAAGAGCGCTCATGAACTGTGAGATATGGTTGTAATCTGGATAAAACTGCCCGCCAATGACAACAGTTGCGGCAAGCCAGAGATAACTGACAACCACAAGGGATATTGCAATATCAACGTGTCTCATGCCCGATGCCCTGCCCCCTAACGAACACTCAAGTTTTAGTCTGCATGACTAGACACTAAAAGCACACCTTCGAACAGTCGCTTTATGTTTCAGGGAATGTCCACAAAGCACAAAAAGGGCCGGAAAATCCGGCCCTCTTCTTCAACTCATGATCCAACCTGTCAGATCGTTTCAAAAAGAAGTCTGTCCGTTCCAGCAGAGACTCGGATGGCCTGACCGTCAGAGATCGATCCAGCCAGCAACATTTCAGCGAGTGGATCCTGTACCTGTTTCTGAATAACGCGCTTCAACGGTCGTGCACCATAAGCCGGGTCATACCCTTTCTCGGCAAGCCACCCCATAGCACCATCATCCAGCTCAAGCTCCATCTTCCGGTCGTCCAGCAGCTTCTGCAAACGGGCCAGCTGAATTTCGACGATCCGTGACATCTGAGTCCGCTGCAAGCGATGGAACAGGATAATCTCATCCAGACGGTTCACGAACTCAGGACGGAAGTGCGCTTTCACCGCATCCATCACCGGCCCGCGAACAGCATCAGCATCTTCACCTTCGCCCTGGGAAGCTAAAAATTCTGAACCAAGGTTCGACGTCATGATGATCAGCGTATTGCGGAAGTCCACAGTCCGGCCCTGCCCGTCCGTCAGACGGCCATCGTCCAGCACCTGAAGCAGAACGTTGAACACATCGCCATGTGCTTTTTCAACTTCATCAAACAGCACCACCTGATAAGGCCGACGGCGCACTGCCTCTGTCAAAACGCCGCCTTCTTCATAACCAACATAACCTGGAGGCGCGCCAATCAGACGAGCAACACTGTGCTTTTCCATAAACTCAGACATGTCCACGCGCACCATGGCTGTCTCATCATCAAAGAGATAGCTGGCAAGCGCTTTGGTCAGCTCGGTTTTGCCAACACCAGTTGGTCCGAGGAACATGAAAGAGCCTATTGGCCTGTGCGGGTCCTGCAAACCGGCACGAGACCGGCGCACAGCAGTGGAAACTGCATGAACGGCCTCCTGCTGTCCAACAACACGTTTGGCCAGCTCATCTTCCATACGAAGCAGCTTCTCACGTTCGCCTTCCAACATCTTATCGACGGGAATCCCGGTCCAGCGAGACACGATCTGGGCAATGCTTTCACTGCTTACGGTCTCGTTGAGCATGGTGTTATCGACATCTTCAGCTGTCTGGGCATTCAAAAGCTTCTTTTCCAGATCAGGGATAACGCCATAAGCAAGCTCGCCCGCTTTAGCCAGATTGCCAACACGCTGCGCCTGCTCCAGCTCCGTGCGCGCTTCATCTAGCTGCTCTTTGATTTTCTGCTCGCCGCTCAGCTTATCTTTTTCAGACTGCCAGCGTTGCGTCAGTGCATTGGATTCCTCTTCCAGATCAACCAGCTCTTTTTCAAGGCGCTGAAGCCGATCCTTCGTGGCATTATCATCTTCTTTCTTGAGCGCTTCCCGCTCAATCTTCAACTGAATGATCCGGCGGTCCAACTCATCCAGCTCTTCTGGCTTGGAATCCACCTGCATGCGCAAGCGACTGGCAGCTTCGTCAACAAGGTCAATTGCCTTATCCGGCAGGAAGCGGTCCGTGATGTAACGGTTAGACAGCGTCGCCGCAGAAACAATCGCGCTATCTGAAATACGAACACCATGGTGAAGCTCATACTTCTCCTTGATGCCACGCAGAATAGAGATCGTATCTTCAACCGTTGGCTCACTTACAAACACAGGTTGGAAACGACGGGCCAGCGCTGCATCTTTCTCAACGTGCTTGCGGTATTCATCAAGCGTGGTCGCACCGACGCAGTGCAACTCACCGCGCGCAAGAGCAGGTTTGAGAAGATTGGAAGCGTCCATCGCTCCATCTGTCTTCCCCGCCCCAACCAGCGTGTGCATTTCATCAATAAAGAGGATCACGCCACCAGCAGCGGCTTGCACCTCATTCAAAACACCCTTCAGGCGTTCTTCAAATTCACCACGATATTTCGCGCCAGCGATCAGTGCGCCCATATCTAGCGCAAGCAGTTCCTTGTCTTTCAGGCTCTCCGGCACATCACCATTGACGATGCGCAGCGCAAGGCCCTCAGCAATTGCGGTTTTACCAACGCCTGGCTCACCAATCAGAACAGGGTTGTTCTTGGTACGGCGAGAGAGAACCTGAATGGCACGGCGAATTTCCTCATCACGACCAATCACAGGATCAAGCTTACCTTCACGGGCAGCTTCAGTCAGATCCTGAGCAAACTTCTTCAGAGCGTCATACTGGTTTTCAGCGGATGCGGAATCCGCAGTACGGCCCTTGCGCACTTCATTGATAGCTTCGTTCAGCGCATTTGGCGTAACACCACCCTGTGCAAGTGCCTTACCTGCCTTGCTGTCTTTATCCATAGCAAGCGCAAGCAGCAGCCGCTCAACAGTGACATAACTGTCGCCTGCTTTCTCTGCAATTTTCTGGGCTTGTTCAAAAAGGCGAGCGGTTTCAGGCGCTAGGTACAGCTGTCCGTTACCACCAGTCACTTTAGGAAGCGCGGCCAGATCGGTCTCAATCTGTAGACGGACATCCTGTACACGTCCTCCGGCCCGTTCAATAAGGCCAGCAGACATCCCCTCGCTGTCATCCAGCAAGACCTTTAAAATATGTGCGGGAGTAAACTGTTGATGCCCTTGTCCCAGAGCATATGTTTGCGCAGACTGAATGAACCCACGCGCACGGTCGGTGTATTTCTCAAAGTCCATATATAACTCCTATGTGCCGTGTCACCCGAAGCATGACGAAGCATTTTGGGAGGATCCGAGCCTCATCAAGAGCACCCGAAGCAGGAGACATCCCCCTGCACTCTTCATATAGTAGTTCAAACTGCCGACAAAAGAGGGTCTTCGCAAGATCTTGCCACAATCCTTTGTTCCTCATAGTTTCGAATAGCTTAAACAACGGAATTTAATATGACTTTTTCGCCTGCGCATATCACCGCACTCGCAACACATCCAGTTAAAGGCTTAACGGCTCATCCACTTCAGACCACCACAGTAGAAGCCGGGGCTGTCTTCCCGCTGGATCGTGCCTATGCGATTGAAAATGGTCCATGCGGTTTCGATCCAGCAGCTCCTCAGCACATCTCAAAAAGCAAATTTCTGGTACTGGTTCGTTACGAGGACGTGGCGCAGGTCAAATGCACATACGATCTGGAAAACAAAAGCATCACTCTGTCCAAGCCTGAAGCCGATGACGTCACGCTCTCGCTGGAAACAGCTGAAGGTCAAGAAGCACTCGCAGCCTATTTCACTACACACATGGGAGAAAAAGCCATCGGCCCCCTCAAGGTCCGCCACGCAGACGACCATGCCTTCACTGATACGGCAGAAAACTTCGTGCATGTCGTGAATCTGGCCAGCGTGAAAGCTTTCTCCGAGACGATGGGCGTCGAAATCGATCCAAAACGCTTCCGCGCAAACATCTATGTTGAAGGCCTGCCAGCCTACGAGGAGTTCAATTGGGCCGACAAAAAGATCCGCTCCAGCTCAGGCGTAGAATTCAAGTTCGCAAAACGTACCCGCCGCTGCGCTGCCGTGGATGTAAATCCAGTCACAGCCGAGCGTGACACCAACATCAACAAGGCACTTCATGGCTCGTTGGGGCATATGGATGTCGGCATCTATCTGGAAGTGCTCAACAACGGCGCGCTCTCTGTCGGTGACACGCTCATCGTCGAGTAAGCCAGCGCCCACAACGAGCTATTCGTCCGTCAACAAAAAAAAGAAAACCCCGCCTTTTGAGCGGGGTTTTTCATAGATCTCCGGCAAACCAGTGAACCAGCAAGCACATCGTCAAACGTGCTTAGCTTTCACCGTCTCCGGTTGTTTCCAAAGCCGCAGGTGCTGGTGCGTCCTCTGCAGGAACACGTGGTGCACGAGTACGCTGTGAACGAGCTGCACGAGGAGTGCGAGCACGAGGCGTACGGCGTGGCTTAGAAGCTGCTTCGTCATCGCCACCTTCTGTTGCCTCAGCAGGTGCTGGTGCACTTGCAGAGGATGAAGATGGTGTACGACGAACACCGCGACCACGAGTACCACGAACACGACGACGTGCTTTGCCATCGTCTTCGTCAGCTGGTGCAGATGCATCTCCCGAAGCTTCTGCATTCTCGTCAGCCGCTGGAGCTGTTTCGATAAACGGCTGAGGCGTATCAAGACCGATTACAGGCTGAGGGGCTGCAACTGCAACCTCTTGTTCTTCGGTCGCTGCCACAGCGGTTGGAGTTTCGACAACAGCAGGTGCAGCTTCATCTTCTGTACGCGCAGAAGGAGCAGCAGTCTGTGTGCTTTGGGGTTGAGCAGCAGCGACGATGCGCTGGTAGTGCTCTGCATGCTGATAGTAGTTCTCGGAGGTTACACGGTCCCCGGAGGCCTGAGCATCACGCGCAAGTTGCTGGTACTTTTCAGCAACATGCAATGCGGTACCTCGGATCTTAACGTCCGGTCCATTTGACTCAAAAGTACGTGTCAATGGATTTGGAGCCTTACGCCCCCGTCCACGCATGCGCTTGTTATTCTGATTTCCTGGTCTCATTCTGCCGTTAACTTTCCGGAATAGCAATCGAACCTAACTGTGAGGTTCATGGGAGTAAGATCTCCCGGATTCCAAATGCCGTTAATAAGCCTGCGTGTTGATGAGCACAAAGGCTATCAACATCGAAATGCAATCGCATTCGATCGTATAACTGCTTCAATGCGATATCCGACATCTGATCGCAGCAATACAAATGCATTGCTCTCTCAGTTCAACGATACGAGGGGTTGCTCAACTGTCTGCTTTGAAACTATCAACCGACGTCTCTGCCAGGCTCGTCTCACGGTCAGTGAGTGCCCATCCCCATCGTTTTCAGCTTTTAGCTTTTAGCTTTTAGCTTTTAGCTGGTATCGCTTGTCGGCGAGATGAAACTATCTCGTTCCGACGTATTTTCCAAGGGCTTTTTTCCAGATAATTGAATTCTTCGCCAATCATGGAAAAACTACAACAATCACCCTTGGTTGACCGGCCAGATCATGTTCACAACAAACCTCGAGTCCAGCGAGTTCCCTAGCAAGAGTTGAAAGTTCATCGGCTTGATCAAACCCGATCTCCATAAGGAGTCCACTATTTCTCTTAAGAACTCGTTTAGCGTTGCCTATCAATTCTTTATAGGCAGTAAGACCATCCACTCCACCATCAAGCGCCAACATAGGGTCATGCTGCTTAACTTCATGGCTCAGTCCTTCAATAACAGAGCTGCGAATGTACGGCGGGTTACTCACAACAAAATCAAAAGATCCGTTCAACGCATCCAGATATGAACCGCGAACAGGGATAAAGCGGTCCAGAACCTTGTTGTTTGCTGCGTTTTGTCGCGCAGTCGCCAAAGCCTCTTCACTAATATCAACAGCAAGACAGATTGCATTCGGCAGCTCAGTCAGGAGTGCAATCGCAACCGCTCCTGTCCCAGTTCCGATATCTGCAAAAATCCACTCTTCTTCCAGACCACCATGCGCCTGACAAAACGCAATCGTAGCTTCAACCAGCGTTTCTGTGTCTGGCCGTGGCTCCAATGTTGCCGGAGACAATGAAAACTCCAGTCCCCAAAACTCCCGCTTCCCCAGAACGCGCCCTACAGGCTTTCCGGCAAGGCGTTCTTCCACATATCGGGAAACAACCACCAGTGTCTCGGGCTTGGTCACCTGATCGTACTCAAGGATCAGGTTTCTCGGCTCAATTTCAAGGGCTTCTGCAACAAGGACGCGTGCATCCAGATCAGCTTCAACCAAACCTGCATCACGAAACAGGCTCCGCACCGCTAGGTACAAAGCCTGCACATTTCTGAGGTCGAAGTTATCGAAGAGGCCGGACATTAAAGTCCTTCATCGGCGAGCAAGTTCGCTTGGTGGTCCATGATCAGAGCATCAATCACTTCACCCGTAGCTTCACCTGCCATCATCTGATCAAGCTTATACAGCGTCAAACCAATACGATGATCGGTCACACGACCCTGAGGGAAGTTGTAGGTACGGATACGCTCAGAACGATCACCGGAACCAACCTGAACACGGCGGGCCTCGGTCCGTTCACTCGCAGCACGCTCACGCTCCACATCGTAGATCTTAGCCCGCAGCAACTTCATTGCGCGGTCTTTGTTCTTATGCTGAGAGCGCTCATCCTGCACAGCAACCACAATCCCGGTTGGATTGTGCACAATACGAACAGCGGAGTCAGTCGTGTTAACGTGCTGACCACCAGCTCCTGATGCACGGTATGTATCGATGCGCAAATCAGCAGGGTTGATCTCAACGTCCACTTCTTCAGCTTGCGGAAGAACAGCAACGGTCGCCGCGGACGTGTGAATACGGCCACCAGACTCAGTCTCAGGCACACGCTGCACACGGTGAACACCGGACTCAAACTTCAGCTTACCAAACACTTCCTGACCAGTCACAGCAGCAACGATTTCTTTGAAACCGCCCATGTCCCCCTCAGAAGAGGACATCACTTCAACTTTCCAGCCATTATTGTCTGCAAAGCGCTGATACATACGGAAAAGATCACCAGCAAACAGCGCAGCTTCGTCACCACCAGTACCGGCACGCACTTCAAGAATAACATCGTGAGAGTCAGCTTTATCTTTTGGCAAAAGCCCAATGCGCACTTGCTGGGTCAGCTCTTCAACAACACCAGTCAGCTCATCACGCTCAAGCTGTGCAAGCTCTTTCATCTCCGTATCGCTTTCAGGGTCTGCCAGCAATGCTTCCGCACCTTCCAGATCACCCTCGGCTTTGCGAAGTTCACGAATGGATTTCACAATTGGATCGAGTTCCGCATAATCCCTTGAAAGCTTGATATATACATCCGGCGCAGGACCAGATGCCATCTCGGCCTCAATACCTTCAAAGCGTGCTAGCAGTGTGTCTAGTTTTTCTGGTGCCAGCATTTCGCGGCAACTCCTCAAGCGTTAGGCAGCTAATTTAAAAGCGCGACAGCCTCTCGGGTCTGCGGCAATCGAAATCTACGCTGCTTATACCGGAATATTATTTTCGGATGCAAAGTTCGCCAGGAACTCGCGAATGTCGTCCGTCCCTTTACCCGCTTCCAATTGTTTCAGCAACTCTTCTGAAAGTGCTGATAGATCCAAAGAGCGTAACATCGCCTTAACAGGACCAATAGAAGCCGGAGACATAGAGAGATTTCTATATCCGATCGCCAACAAGGCCATTGCAGCAAGGGGTTGGCCGCCAAGCTCACCGCAAAGGGTGACGGGCGTATCCATCTTATCGCCAATAACAACGATCTTACGCAATGCGCGTAGGAAACTAGGAGACAGAGCTTCAAATCGCTCCGCAACCAGCGTGTTGCCTCGATCAACTGCATAGAAGAACTGGAACAGATCGTTGGAGCCAACAGAGACGAAATCCACTTCCTTGTAGATCTCTTCAAGCTGGTAAAGCAGCGCCGGGACTTCCAGCATGACACCAAGTTTCAGCTCTTTAGGCGTATCGTGACCGTGCTGGCGCAGATGCTTTAGTTCGCGCTCAACATAATCCTTCGCCTGCTGAAATTCAGAAACGTCTGCCACCATCGGGAACATGATGCGCAAGGAGCGCCCTGCCCCTGCATGCAACATTGCTCTGATCTGAGTACGCAGCAGACCCGGACGATCCAGCCCAAAGCGGATCGCACGCCAGCCCATGGCCGGGTTCTCTTCCTGTGCCAAACGCAAGTAAGGCAGAACTTTATCACCGCCAATATCCAGAGAGCGGAAAGTAACCGGCTTGTCGCCAGCGGCATCCAGCACCTTGGAATACAGTGTGTGCTGTTCCTGCATTCTTGGGAAAGCAGAGGCCACCATAAACTGCAGTTCAGTACGGAAAAGCCCAACACCATCAGCGCCAGCATCTTCCATACTTGGTAAATCAACCAGCAGACCAGCATTCAGCTGAAGCTTAACATCCACACCGTCTTTGGTAACGGTCGGCTCATCACGAAGTTGGCGATAAATTTCCTGACGCTTGGAACGTAGACGAACCTTGTCTGCAAAAGCTTGTTCAACATCATTCGCTGGACGAAGGAAGATCTGACCGATCTCACCATCCACAATGATGGCATCAGTCGCTTCCACCAAGGAAACAATGTCTTCAACCTGCCCGACTGTCGGAATACCAAGCGCACGTGCAACAATGGTCACGTGGCTTGTCGGGCCACTTTCTTCCAGCACGAGGCCGCGAATACGGTCCCGGTCATAGTCGAGCAGCTCAGCAGCACCCATGTTACGCGCAATAATGATGGCATCTTTCGGCAGATCATCTTCACCGCTGTGGTTCTTGCCCATCAGCTCACGAATGAGACGGTGCGCTAGATCATCAAGATCGTGCAGGCGCTCACGCAAATACGGATCTGTCTGCCGGAGCATCTGAGCGCGCGTATCACTCTGAACTTTCTCAACAGCAGCTTCAGCCGTCAAACCATTGCGGATCGCCTCATCAATCTTCCGGATCCAGCCACGGTCATAGGCAAACATCCGGTAAGCTTCCAGAACTTCACGGTGCTCACCGTGCTGAGAAAACTCACCACTTGCCAGCATATGATCAAGCGACTGACGTAAGCGCGTAACAGATTCTTCGAGACGTTTCTTTTCAGTGTCCGCATCCTCGGCAATCAGATTGGTGATAACCACACGCGGTTCATGCAGAACCACATGTCCAAGGCCAATGCCATCAGCAAGGGCGACACCCTTCAGATGCATCGGACGGATCACATCAATCGTTGTGCCTTGCTGCGCAATCGCTTCCAGCTCACCCGCCGCGACCATTTCTGCGATTACCATCGCAGTTGTCTGCAGTGCTTCTACTTCGTCTTCAAAGTAGGTCCGGTGGTCTTTGTTCTGAACAACAAGCACGCCGAGCGTACGTCCTGCACGCAGGATCGGCACACCAAGGAAGGAGTTATAATTCTCTTCGCCCGTTTCCGGACGATAGGCAAACGCCGGGTGCGCCTGCGCATTTGGTAGGTTCAGCGGTCTGGCATCAGAGGAAATCAAGCCAACAAGACCCTCACCAACCTTCAGAGAAGTATGGTGAACCGCATCCTTATTGAGGCCCTCTGTCGCATACAGCTCAAGAACCCCATCCGCGCGCAAAATGTACACGGAACACACTTCCGCAACCACGTTTGCCGCGATCAGACGTACAATCTTGTCAAGCCGTTCCTGCGCATTAATCGGCTCCGCCATCACTTCACGAAGCTTACGGAGGAGTACGCGCGGTCCGGCCAAGCTGCTGCGCATGCTCCGCCCTACCTATAATTCTGCTGGCCTTTTAACAGGCCACGTTGTGCCTTGGAAGTTGTCCAAGACACAACAATATTCTCGACAGTAGGATACCTAGCCGTCAAGTCCGTATAGCGAATGGAGAGTACGAACCGCAAGTTCCGTATACGCGGAATCGATCAGAACAGAGATTTTAATCTCAGATGTCGTAATCGCGCGGATGTTAATCCCCTTCTCAGCCAGGCCTTCAAAACACTGGGCTGCAACACCGGCATGCGAACGCATACCCATGCCGATTACGGAAACTTTTACAACATCAGTAGCGCCTTCGATATTCTCGAAGCCAATTTCCTCGACGTTCTCCTCAATTACCTTGCGCGCACGCTCGTAATCGCTCTCTGGAACGGTAAAGGTGATATCGGTCGTCTTTCCATCTGGGGAGATGTTCTGGACGATCATGTCTACGTTGATGTTGCCTTCTGCCAACGGGCCAAACACTCTGGACGCAATGCCAGGTTTGTCTGCAACGTTGCGGATAGAAATCTGTGCTTCGTCTTTTGAGTAAGCGATGCCAGTGACGACTTGTTGTTCCAAAATCTCGTCCTCGTCGCAAATAAGTGTACCTACAGGTGTTCCGTCAGCGCTAATCTGCGGGGCATCCGGATCATCAAAGCTGGAACGTACAAACGTACGAACGCCGTGAACCATCGCCATCTCAACAGAGCGGACCTGCAAAACCTTTGCACCAAGAGAAGCCATTTCCAGCATCTCTTCAAACGCAACACGTTCCAAACGGGTTGCCTTGGCCACCACACGCGGGTCAGTGGTATAAACACCGTCCACATCCGTGTAGATATCACAGCGATCTGCCTGAATTGCAGCTGCAATTGCCACTGCACTCGTATCAGATCCACCACGTCCAAGCGTCGCAAGCCTGTTGTCCGGGGCAACGCCCTGAAAACCTGCACACACAGCAACCTGTCCACGCTCCAGGCGTTCAATGAGAGTTTGACCTTCAATACTCTCAATACGCGCTGCGCCATGGGCTTCATTTGTACGGATAGGAATCTGCCATCCTTGCCAGGACCGCGCTTCCACACCCATATCTTGCAGCACAATCGCCAACAAACCAGAAGTTACCTGCTCACCAGAGGCAACAACCGCATCATATTCACGCGCATCATGCAGCGCTGCAGCATCTCTTGTATAACCGACCAAGGTATTCGTCACGCCAGCCATAGCGGACACGACAACAGCAACCTGGTTGCCTGCTTCCACTTCACGCTTTACATGCCGAGCAACATTTCTAATACGCTCTAGGTCGGCAACGGAGGTGCCGCCAAACTTCATAACCAAACGGGCCATCGCTTCCCAAATTCCTCCGAGGGCCTTTGTGATGAACCGATCATCACTACAAACGGCGCTAATCCATACAACTAGCGCCCTTCTATCGCAACCAGCGGCTTGACAAAAACCGCGATTAGACCCACCAGTACCGGGATGAAAGTGGAGAGTTGAGCTATGAGCACCGCGCAAAAACCAAGCAACGCCGCCAAAAACCCGGCACAAACCACAATCGACCCGGCGGAAGTTGCGCATTTCTCATCAATTGCATCGGAATGGTGGGATCCCACTGGAAAGTTTCGCCCTCTCCACAAATTCAGCCCAGTTCGCATCTCCTATATCAAAGAGTACGCCTGTGACCACTTTGGTCGAGACGAAACATCCCCTAAGGCACTAGAAGGACTACGGATTTTGGACATCGGCTGCGGCGGTGGCCTACTCGCTGAGCCCATGGCTCGCATGGGTGCAACCGTTGTCGGAGCAGATGCATCTGAAACCAACATCAAAGTCGCCACACTTCATGCACAGCAATCTGGCCTCAACATCGACTATCGCGCACAAACCGCTGAATCTCTAGTTGAGGCAGGCGAACAATTCGACATCGTGCTCAACATGGAAGTCGTGGAGCATGTTGCAGACGTTCCACTGTTCATGAACTCCTGTGCAGATCTTGTGCGTCCCGGTGGAATGATGTTCGTTGCAACTATCAACAGAACTCTGAAAGCCTATGCCCTCGCGATTGTCGCGGCTGAACGCGTTCTCCGCTGGTTGCCAAAAGGCACCCACCAATATGAGAAGCTGGTTCGCCCGGAAGAGCTGGAAGCACCCCTCAATGAATCCGGCATGAACATTTACGAGCGCTGCGGAGTGAGCTTCAATCCGCTGACAGACAGCTGGTCCAGAACAACCGATCTGGATGTAAACTACATGGTAATAGCTCGGAAGCCAGAGTAACAGCTGGCATCCAATGACTAAGGAGAATGAAAATGCCAGAAACAGCACCTGCAGAAACTGTCGTTTTCATTCCCGGCCTTACCAGCACCGGCACTTTGTTCGGCCCTCAGATCAACTCTCTGAAAGAGCGCCCAATCATCATTGCCGAAACCTGCGCCATGGACTCCATAGGGGCCATGGCACAAAGGCTGCTGGATCACGCCCCAGAAAAATTCGCTCTCCTCGGCATGTCCATGGGTGGTTACGTCGCTCTGGAGGTGATTCGACTGGCGCCTGAACGTATCAGCCGTCTTGCGCTCATAAACACCAACGCCAGAGGCGACACCCCCGCCCAGACGCAACTTCGCCATACACAGATCGAGATTGCGAGGAAGGGAGGCTTCCACAAAATCGCCTCCATGCAATACCCTCAACTTGTCCACCCTGCCCGCCACGACGACACAGCGCTTCGGCAAGTGGTTTTCGATATGGCTGCTGATATTGGCGCTGATAACTTCCTGAAGCAGCAAAACGCAATCATCAACCGCCGAGACCAAAGACCGGACCTTCCGGCAATCCAGTGCCCGGCGATTATCGTTGCAGGCGAAGAAGACAGTTTGCTTCCGCTGGATAGATGCCGCGAAATGCATGACGCAATACCAAACAGCAAGCTACACATCATCCCGGATTGCGGTCATCTGTCTACACTGGAACACCCAGTCCATACCAGCGAACTCATTCAAGACTGGTTGGATGCGTAGCTACGCCTGCAAATTTAACTAGTTCTTCAGAAAAAAGCCGCTGAAATCCCTTAGAATCCAGAATATCATTTTGCCAATATTAGCGCCTATAAACAGGAGGGTGTACGCGGCGTAAGTTACCGGCAAACGAGCTTCTTCCAACTTCCCTGATCGCTCGAAAGATATTGTCTCAAGACCTAGATCGCCGCCCGAGAACTTGATCAAAGTCCGGAGGAGACACGATGTTAAACATCGACAAAGAAATGAAGGAAGCAATGGAGCGCTGGACCGTTGCGACAGATGGACTGCCTTGGCAAGGCTGGTTCTGGGCGCAGGGTGGAGACCAACTTTCCAACACAGCGTTGGAGCACGCAATTTCCAACAACAAGTCCATGCTTGAGAACTATCAGGCAATCATGCATGCAAACATGTCTTTCTTTAACAAGCGCATGAAAGCCAACACAGATTTCGTTCAGGAAATCTGGGATTGCCCAACTGGCATTGAGTTCTCAAAACTTGCCAGCGACTTCATGCAGGAAGCTTTTGAAGATTGTCGGCAGGAAGGTGCCCGCCAGATGAACCAGATGTCCTCCACAATGAAGGGCACGGTTTCCAAAACGCAGAAGGCAACATCAGAAGCTTTGACAAGCATTGATGATCTGAAAGCAATGGCACAGGCCGCTCCAACAAAAGTACCGGCTAAACCTCGCCGCAGAGTGCCTCGCAAATCAACAAGCACACGCAGCCGGACAAAGAGCGCGGATAAACCGTCCTCCCCCCGAGCCCCGGGTAGAAAAGACGTGTCAGCCTGATTGAGTGACAGAACAAAAAAGGCGCCCTGCTAAACGAGGCGCCTTTCGTTTTACCATCATAACAACATAAGAAATCAGTTGCGGTCTTCTGGCAGCACTGGCAGCGGCATCAGTTCAATACCCTCTTCCAAAAGCTCCTGAGCATCATCGGGAGTAGTTTCTCCATAGATACCGCGCTCTTCGGTTTCGCCGTAGTGGATCTTGCGTGCTTCCTCGGCAAACTTATCGCCAACATATTCTGAGTTGGTCACAACCTGCTTGCGAAACTCTCGCAGTGCCTCCACCAGTTCCTTGGCTTTCTCAGGAACTTTTTGCAGATCAACAGCTGGGGTTGCCGTAGCAATAGGCTGCTCAGAACTCGCTGGGACAGTTCCACCACCTACCTTCTGTTCACTCGCAGCCTTTTCTGTAGCTTTAGCCTGCGCGGCAGCAACGGCTTTTGAAACCTGATGTTCGACCTGCGCCTTCTTCCGACTTCTCGAAGTAGAAACATTCGGCGCCATCAAGCGTTTATGGATCGATGCACTATCACAAAACGGGCACGTGACCAGCCCCAATTCTTTTTGCTTATCGTAGTCGCCAGAATTCCGGAACCATCCGTCAAATTCATGCCCGTCGTCGCAGGCAAGTGAGTAGTTAATCAACTAACCATCTCCCCATTGAGGGAAACAGTCACAACGGAAAACTCACGTGCATTTTCGATGGCAGGAATACGTCGACGTGCTTCATCCACTTTTGCCATTTCAAGTTCACCCAGCAAAACGCCCGGTTCATCATGATCAAGCTCTGCAATCACTTTGCCCCAAGGGTCAACCATCAAGCTATGACCATAGGTCTGGCGATCATCTTCATGTGTTCCACCTTGTGCAGCTGTCACAACAAAGGCACCGTTTTCAATCGCCCGCGCGCGTTGCAATACATGCCAATGCGCTTCACCAGTTTGCTTGGTGAAAGCAGCCGGACCAGTCAAAACCTGCGCGCCAGCCTTGGATTGCTCGCGGAACAGCGCTGGCTGACGGATATCGTAGCAAATCGCCATGCCAAGCTTGGCCACACCAAGATCAATAACAGGAGACACATTGCCTGCGCTGTAGCTTTCAGACTCGCGCCAGCTTTCTCCGTTTGGCAGATCCACATCGAACATATGGATTTTGTCATAACGAGCGGAGATCTCCCCTTGAGGAGAAATCATAAAACCGCGGTTGGCCAGCTTGTCATCTTCAAGCCGGATTGCCAGAGATCCGATATGGACCCAGATATTCAACTCACCAGCAAGCAAACCCAGTTGCTTCAAAAATGGATCATCACTTTCAAAACTGGAGGCAGCAAGTTGCGCTTTGCGGCTACGTTCCAGCACATTAGTCATCTCAGGCGTTTGCACATAAACCGCGCCTTCAGCAGCAGCTTCTCTTATCAACGCCTCACAGACATCAAGATTTTCGAGCGGGTTTCGTCCCGTTCTCATCTGGACACATGCAGCCACAAAACTTGTCATCAATTCTCACTTTCAAAGCGTAGTTCGCAATACGCTTCCTAAGCTTCTTTAAAGACCAACGCTCAGCAGACCATCGAGGTGCCCGCGGCGCTCCAATGCAAACAGGTCATCACAACCACCAATATGCTCAGTTCCGATAAAGATCTGCGGGAATGTGTTTGCACCATTTGCTTTGGCAATCATTTCCTTACGGATCGTTGGATCTTCGCTGTAGTTAAATTCTTTATAATCAACACCCTTCTCATCAAGAAGTCTTTTTGCGCGAGCACAGAAACCGCACATATCACGGGTGTAGATAGTAACTTGAGCCATATTCTTGTCCTTTGGATACACAGCGAAGGCCAATAGAAATTCAGCCATCAAAACTGAAGTCTATATGGCTCACGACCAAGTAAACCGCAAGACCACCTCAACTCAAGTTGATCACTTCGTTATATCGCATAGGCTGAAACAGCCTTTCAACAACACTCAATCACTATCATCAGACATATTTTCAGGATCGACCAGAGCAAAAACAAGTACATCAACCTGTTGCGCACCTGCAGCTTTCAAAACCCGAGCACATTCTTCAACGGTTGCCCCAGTCGTCAATACATCATCAACCAGCACCACATGAGCACCAGATACCTTTGGCAGAAAATGATCGGCAATTGCAAAGGCACCTTTTACATTGGCTGTCCTTGCCCCTCGTTTGAGCCCAACTTGCTGGTTGGTGCGCCGTGTTCGAACTAAACCGTCAAGAAGCACCTGTCCCGACAAATGACGACCAACGTCCTTCACCAGCAAGGCGGATTGATTATAGGTACGCTCTCGCAATCGCGAACTATGGAGGGGAACCGGAACAAGAAAGCTCTCAGCTTCGACAAGTTCTGCTGCTACATTGAGCATGCATCTGGCAAGAAACTTCGATAACCGTATCTCTCCATAAAATTTGAACTGCTTCACCAATTCTCGTGCAGGCCCATTGTAAAGGGCTGCTGCCCGGGCTCGATCATAATCAGGCGGATTAACAAGAGCAGTGGCACTCCAGGCGTTCGGTCCCAACTCATAATGCAACGGAACACCAAGCCGCTCACAATAAGGAGCCGAAATCAATTCCAGTGTCTGCCAACAAGACAGACACAAACCACCTTCACCCTGAACCAAATCGATACAAATCGGGCAGCTATGAGGAAACAGAGCATCCAGAACAAAGTTTAACCCCCGCCGTAAGTGAGAGGCCACCTTTATATTGCTTAAGCTGGGTTTGAGAGGTTGCTCAGCTCTATCCACTGCATCAGGCAACCACTCCAGAGAAGAAAACTTGTCGCTCATCTGTGCTCACCGTATATATCTGCAGCAGAAGTAAGCTAACAAAGCCTCCGTCGAACATCACTCCATGTTCAATGGGGTTATAATTTCCAATAGTGCACACGCAGCACAGTCTGGCCAAAGGCGCCCTCATGAGCGAACACACTCTCTTTGATCGTAAACTCATCGCACAACGTCGCATGACAGCATTGAAGAGAGCGCAAGAAGGCGCTGATTTCTTGATGAAGGCAGCTGCCGCAGATTTGCAAGATCGTCTGGAATTCATCAGCAGAGAGTTTGACTGCGGAGTAGATCTCGGCGGTCACACCGGCCACATCTTTGAAGCACTAAAGGCGTCAGGAAAAGTCAAACACCTGCTGCGAGCCGATCTGTTCAGTGCAGACCCAAACCTGTCTGATCCTGATTTGATTGTAGATGACGCCGTCCTGCCTTTCGCGCCGGAAAGTCTGGACCTGATTGTCTCTTCACTTAACTTACAGATGCTCGACGATCTTCCGGGAACACTCATCCAGATCAAACGTGCCTTGAAACCAGATGGCCTTTTCCTCGGCCTCTTATTGGGAACTGACACCCTTGCGGAGTTAAGAGACTGTCTGATGCGCGCCGAGATGGAAGTTAGTGAAGGCGTATCACCACGCGTTATCCCATTTGCAGATACCAGAGATCTTGGCGGCCTTCTCCAACGCGCAGGTTTCGCACTCCCAGTAACCGACATAGATCGGTTAACCGTTAGATACGACACCATGTTTGACTTGATCAGAGATCTGCGCGCAATGGGCGCAACGAACCCTTTGAAAGATCGCTTGAAGTCACCGACAAGCAAGAAGGTCTTCATGAAAGCGGCAGAGATCTATGCACAGGATTACTCAGATGCAGATGGACGCATCCGTGCAACCTTCACTTTCGCATCTCTGTCCGGCTGGGCACCACATGAATCGCAGCAAAAACCTCTAAAGCCCGGCTCTGCAAAGCACAGCCTGGCCGAAGCTCTTGGAACAAAAGAAATAAAGTCCTGATTAGCCAGAAATCGCGGCAAGCAAAGTATCTGAGATGAACTGGAAGTTGTCCGAAATCGTGCTGCTAATTGCAGTCAGGCTGGCGGCAATGGCAAGAACAATCAAAGCGGCAAGAATGGCGTATTCAACTGCAGCGGCTCCGCGCTCGTCTTCGGTCATATGAGCAATCGTAAATCCACATTTCTGATTGTGATACGCTTTCTCATTCAACGCCATTACTGCCTCTTGTTCTCCGTGATCTCCCGCTAATAAGACACAAGGTCAATTAGATGCGGGATCAGCGGCTCATCTGCTGGTGGCATTTCATAATCACGTAAACGCACTGCCCGTACCCATTTCAGGTTTTGCCCCTCTGCCCCGTGAGGTGTGCCCGACCAGCGCCTACAAACGTAAAGTGGCATCAGCAGATGAAAATCTTCGTAAGTGTGGCTCGCGAAACTTAGGGGAGCAAGGCACTCTTTTTTAACTGTAATTCCCAGTTCCTCAGATAATTCACGGATCAAACAGTCCTCTGGTGTCTCACCAGCTTCGATCTTCCCACCCGGAAACTCCCAGAAACCTGCCATTGATTTGCCCTCAGGACGTTGAGCAAGCAGAATGCGGTTATCAGCATCAATCAAGGCACACGCCGCAACCATCACAATTTTCATTTATTTTCCCGTTTCACAAAGGACCACTCTGAAAACCTTTTGGAAACCATACCAAAGGTCCCGAGTGAAATTTTACTGATTTTCTTAAGGCTGAGCATCTTTGCAATAGTGATAAGCATAGGCTTCTCGATACCCGAGGGAATCGTAAAGCTCTACAGCAGCAGCATTATCTGCCACCACTTGCAGCCAAGCAGTTTCCGCACCGCGCTTAGCCCCTAGACTCTGCACTTCGCACATCAAAGCGTAAGCCAGCCCCTGACGACGAAACGCTTCAGCCGTCTTCACACTAAAGATGCCGAGTAAATCGCCATCCACCACACCAAGCAGAACAGCTGCTGGGACACCATCTTCAGTTTCAAGCACCAGCGCAATCAGTTCGACAGTCACTCTTGAAAGCACATCATGAAGTGCCTGCTCTGTTTCACTCGGAGGCTCCCCACGCTTTGCACCGTCAACCTGCGCGTAACTAGAAATCCATTCATTCAGTGAGACTTCGGAGAGCTTGTACTCTTTAGGCACATCAGTATCGCCAAGCCCCCAGATAGATCGTGACAGCACCAGCGTCTCATCAACACGAGCATACTTCTGAGAGGTCAGCACCTGATCCACATCTGTGGGAACCAAAGGTGTCCAGCGAACATGGAACGTCGTCTCAAGCCGTTTGAAGCGTGCTCGTGCAGAATCCAATCGGCTCTCGGCTTCATCACCGTCTTGGGCATCATAAAAATTCAGAGAGTTATTACGGCGCGCACTGCCCCCCGGTGAGAGACGGGAAATCCAGCTCCCGTCATGATGCGCCATGAGGCTGGGAAAGCAATTTAGATTTGCCTGCTCCAGCTTCAACACCGTTTCCAGATCGCAATTCGGTTGGCGAGGTTGAACTCGCTTAGCTTCTGTAGTCACCATTGATTGCCACATATTCCTTGGTGAGATCACAAGTCCAGACAGTCGCGTCGCCGCTTCCAATACCAAGATCAACCTTCAGGATGATCTCGTCTTCCTTCATGACAGCAGACGCTTCTTCCTCGCTGTAATCTGGATCACGCTCTCCCTCAACTGCAACACGGATGTCGCCAAACCAGATCGCAAGCTTATCACGGTCAGCAGGCTCACCCGCCTTGCCAACAGCCATCACGACACGGCCCCAGTTCGCATCTTCGCCAGCAAATGCAGTTTTCATCAATGGAGAGTTTGCAATCGCCATAGCAATCCGCTTTGCAGAAGCATCGCTCTCAGCACCTTCCACCCGCACTTCAACAAACTTGGTCGCACCTTCCCCATCACGAACGATCATCTGAGCCAGCTCAAGCATCATACTGGAGAGAGCCTCACGGAACTCCGCGAGACGCGGATCCGCAGCACTTTCAATCCAGTCGCCCCCAGCAGACCCAGTAGCTGCCAACAGCACAGTGTCTGAGGTGGAGGTATCACTATCAACCGTGATGGAATTAAAAGAGCCGCCCACACACTCAGAAAGCAAGCTCTGCAAAGCAGGCGCTTTAATTGGAGCGTCAGTGAACAGAAAGCCAAGCATGGTCGCCATGTCCGGCGCAATCATACCTGCACCTTTTGCAATACCGTTCAACGTAACCGTCGCATCACCCAACTTCACACGACGTGTGCTCATCTTAGGATAGGTATCCGTGGTCATGATCGCTTTGGCTGCATCCATCCATTTGTCAGCAACAGCATCGGCCACCAGGCCATCAGCCACACCAGCAAATTTCTCAGCTGGCAACGGCTCGCCAATCACACCGGTAGACGCCAGATATAGCTCATCCGCAGCAAACCCAGTTGCCTTTGAAAGGATGTCCGCTGAGAGTTCAACAGATGCGAGCCCCTTCTTGCCCGTAAACGCATTCGCATTCCCGGAGTTGACCATAATTGCACGCGCAACACCCTTGGAAAGGTTCTGCTTACACCAGTCAACCGGAGCACTCGTGCATTTAGATGTCGTGAACACACCAGCAATCTGAGCAGGCTCATCAAACACAGCCAGGAGAACGTCAGTACGTCCTTCATACTTCAGACCAGCTGCAGCAGTTGCCATTCGAACGCCCTTAACTTCCGGAAGTTCTGGATAGGACTTGGGTGCGAGTGGAGAAATGGTCGCGGACATGAAAACCTCCCGAAGAAAACTGTGTCTATGCAGCAAAAAAGTAGCCCCGGAAGGCCTAAGCCATCCGGGGCTACAAAAACAAGATGTTTTATTTCAATAATCAGCAAAGCTAATAAGCACTAGCCTATTATTTGCTTTCTTCAGCTTTCGCTTCATCAGCATCGGCACCGATGATTTCCACAGTGTTCTTGGCTTTCAGCTCTTCAAGCACCTCACGGAATTTCGTCAGAACTAGCTCCTGACGGATCTGACCTTCAGCCGTTTCAAAGGCTGGAGCGGACTGTGTGCGTGCTTCCTTGTTCAGGATTACGTGATAACCGAACTGTGTTTGCACAGGCTCTTTTGTAAACTCACCCGGTTTCAGAGCAAAAGCAGCTGTTTCAAACTCGGGAACCATCTGGCCTTTTCCGAAGAAACCAAGATCACCACCGTTAGGGCCGGAAGGACCAGTGGACTTTTCCTTTGCAAGCTCAGCAAAGTCCGCACCACCTTCCAGCTGCTTGATAATGTCCTTCGCCTCATCTTCCTTTTCTACAAGGATGTGCGCTGCGTTGATCTCTGGAGCACCCTGATAGTTGGCATACTCAGCCTCGTAAGCAGCCTTAACTTCGTCTTCGGTGATAGCGCTCTGAATGTACTTCTGGAAATACGCATTGCGAAGTGCACGCGTGCGCTCAAATGCCATTAAGCGTTTAAAATCATCAGTTTCTGCAAGTTTTTCTTCTGCGCCGGCTTCTGCAAGCAGGTTCATCTCAACCAGCACATCGGTCAAAACCTTGCGCCATTCGGTTGGTGGAACACGCTGCAGCTGCTGCGCGTAATCTTGAGCTGCATAAGCAAGATCAGCTTCGGTAATAACGCTCTGGCCAACCTTCGCAACTGGCTTGTCCAGATCTGGAGCCGCATCAGCATCCTGTGCCTGGGCTGCACTCAGCCCAATAACCAGAGCAGCAACAGCAACTGAACTACCTAGGATCCCTGTAAATTTACGAAGCATAAGATCACTTTCTTTCCTGTTTATGGAGAGTTTAAAAAGAGTTGCAAAACAACAAAGCACTATATTGCGACGGCAACTGCCGTTGACAACCTTTCGGCCCACTCTTATCTCTCTGTCGCCTGCTTTTTTACTCGCAGGTGTTTAATATGCTGTGACCCAGATCAGACTCACAGAGTTTTGACTGGTTAGATCACGAATGTGAAGATTTTTAGGGCCCGACCGCGACGTGAAAAAACCGGCGCGCCCAAAGTAGGAAGGACCGCCACATGGTGGGGCTCGGCGCACTCGCTCGTAAGATATTTGGTTCAGCAAATGACCGTCGGATTAAGACACTCAAGCCCACAGTAGACGCTATTTCTGCTTTGGAGCCGGAAATGGAAGCTCTGACAGATGAACAGCTGAGAGCCAAAACTGACGAGTTCCGCGAGCAACTGGCAAACGGCGCTAAGCTGGACGACCTCTTGGTCCCGGCATTTGCAGTCGTGCGGGAAGCTTCCCGCCGCGTCCTTGGTCTTCGTCACTACGACGTGCAGCTCATCGGTGGTATGGTTCTCCATGCTGGAGAAATCACCGAAATGCGCACCGGTGAAGGTAAGACCCTTGTTGCAACGGCTCCAGTATACCTTAACGCATTGACAAGTAAGGGCGTTCACGTTGTGACTGTGAACGATTACCTGGCAACGCGTGATATCGAATGGATGGGTCAGGTTTACCGGTTCCTCGGTCTGACAACTGGTTTGATCGTCCACGGCATCTCTGATGAAGAGCGCAAAGCCGCTTATGCAGCGGACGTCACATACGGCACCAACAACGAATTCGGCTTCGATTATCTTCGTGACAACATGAAGTATGATCGCGAGTCCATGTGCCAGCGCCCGCATCATTATGCAATCGTGGATGAAGTCGACTCCATTCTCGTGGATGAAGCTCGTACCCCTCTGATTATTTCCGGCCCGCTGGAAGATCGCACAGACTTCTACAATCTCATCGATACATTTATTCCTCAGTTGACTGAAGAGGACTTTGAACTCGACGAGAAAGCTCGCTCCGCAACCTTCACCGAAGCAGGCAACGAGAAGCTTGAGCAACTCTTGACAGAAGCAGATCTTCTAAAGGGCGAATCGCTTTATGACGTGGAGAACGTGACAGCTGTTCACCATCTTCAGCAGGGTCTGAAAGCGCATAAGCTTTTCCAACGCGATAAAGATTACATCGTCCGCAACGACGAAGTCGTTATTATTGACGAGTTCACTGGCCGTATGATGCCGGGCCGTCGTTTCTCTGAGGGCCTCCACCAGGCTTTGGAAGCAAAAGAAAAAGCTGCTATCCAGCCAGAGAACCAAACACTCGCATCCATCACATTCCAGAACTACTTCCGCATGTACGACAAGCTGGCTGGTATGACCGGTACAGCAATGACGGAAGCTGAAGAGTTCATGGACATCTACAGCCTAGACGTGGTGGATATTCCAACCAACGTTGCTGTTCAGCGTGTCGATGACGACGATGAAGTGTACCGCACAGTTGCCGAAAAGTACGACGCCATTCAGGTGCTCGTAGATGACTGCCATGAACGCGGTCAGCCTGTTCTGGTAGGTACAACATCCATTGAAAAGTCCGAGATGCTCGCAGAGCTGCTCGTCAAGAACGGCTACACTCAGATCGATGTGTCAGACCCGCTCGGCTTTGCAAGCATGTACACCGGCAAGGATGCAGGTAAAAAGAAGGTCTTTGCAGTTCTGAACGCACGTTACCATGAGCAGGAAGCAAGCATCATCGCGCAGGCAGGTGTGCCTGGTGCTGTGACCATTGCAACCAACATGGCTGGCCGTGGTACAGATATCCAGCTCGGTGGTAACGTTGAAATGCGTATCGCAAACGAACTGGGCGACATGCCTGAGGGCGCTGAGCGTACTGCAAAAGAAGACGCCATCAAAAAAGAAGTTGAAGCGCTTAAGCAGAAAGCTCTTCAGGCTGGCGGCCTCTACGTTGTCGCAACCGAGCGCCACGAAAGCCGCCGCATTGATAACCAGCTGCGCGGTCGTTCTGGCCGTCAGGGTGACCCTGGTCACTCCAAGTTCTTCCTGTCTCTTCAGGATGATCTGATGCGCATATTCGGTTCTGAGCGCATGGACTCCATGCTTCAGAAGCTTGGTCTGCAGGACGGTGAAGCAATCGTTCACCCTTGGATCAACAAGGCACTGGAAAAAGCTCAGCAGAAAGTGGAAGCTCGCAACTTCGACATTCGTAAGAACCTGCTGAAGTTCGATGACGTGATGAACGACCAACGTAAAGTGGTCTTCGATCAGCGCCTCGAAATGATGGATCCTGAAGTCACTCAGGAAGCTGTTGTGGAAATGCGCGAAGAGTTCGTCGAAGATCTCGTCGCAGCACACATTCCAGAACGCGCTTACCCTGAACAGTGGGACACAGAAGGCCTTCAGGAAGAAGCACGCACAAAGCTGAACCTCGACCTGCCAATCATTGAATGGGCAAACGAGGAAGGCATTGCAGACGAAGAAGTCACCGCGCGCCTGAAGAAGGAAGCCAACCAGGTTATGGCGAGTAAGGCTGCAAACTACGGTCCAGACGTTATGCGTCAGATCGAGCGTGCAGTTCTTCTGCAAACCATCGACAACTTGTGGCGTGAGCATCTGGCGAACCTTGATCACCTGCGTTCTGCAGTTGGTCTGCGTGGCTACGCACAGCGTGATCCACTTCAAGAATACAAAACAGAGTCCTTCACTCTCTTTGAAAACATGCTGAGCACCCTACGCCAGACCACTACATCACAGTTGATGATGGTTGAGTTGGTTCAGCAGCAGGCTCCAGAAACACCGCAGATGCCTTCCCACATGGAAGCACATCACACCAATCCTATGACTGGTGAAGACGAGATGATGGAAGCGGACCGCCAACTGGCTGAAGCACGTGCAGCATCTGCACCAGACGGTCGTGAGTCAGATGATCCTGAAACTTGGGGTCGTGTAGGTCGTAATGAGCCTTGTCCATGTGGATCTGGCAAAAAGTACAAGCATTGCCACGGTGCACTTGTCTGATCCGACATTAATCAAGTTCAAGAAAGGGCTGCTTCAGCAGCCCTTTTTTATTACAGACGACCTCCCGCTTCACACCAAGGAAATCTGCACCAGAAAGGCGGGAGTATTCCCAGAACCTGAGAATGTTAATCTACGCTTCTTTCAGCTCTAATTTGTAAGAAGCGGCAAAACATGAACACTTCAAGCACGCTCGATTTTAACAAGGTCCTCCGACAGCTCACCCCAAAAACTAAACTGGAAAGAACACGAGCATCCGTTGAAGTGCATCTCGGACAGCGTATTGAAGCATTCTACGCACCTGCAAAAAACAGCTATCTGGCTCAACTCTGCGATGTGTACGGCAGCGACAAAGGCACCAACTGCCCGGAAACCACCCAGTTCAACTGGGAGCCTCACACTTACACCGATTTCTACAGCATGATTTTCGATCATTGCCGCGACAAGATCGCAAACGTGCTCGAATGCGGCATCGGTACGAATGACACCAGCTGCCTTTCAAACATGGGCAAAGAAGGCAAACCCGGCGCTTCCCTTCGCGTCTGGAGGGACTATTTCCCAAATGCTGAGATAACCGGCCTCGACATCGACGAAAAGTGCTTATTCTCCGATACTCGCATTCAGACCTATCAGGTGGATCAGACCAGCCCGGAAAGCATCTCAGGCTTCAAAACCACCGCAAAGCCAGAGCCCTATGACCTGGTCATCGATGATGGCCTCCACCATTATGAGGCGGGGATTGTCTTCTTCGAGAACATTGTAGACCTGCTGGCAAGCAATGGCGTCTACATGATCGAGGATGTGAATCGGCACGACATTCATCGCTATGCCGAGTATTTCCAAAAGCGGGAAAGCGAGTTCAGCTGCCGCTGCCTCCTGCTCTATCGCCAGCATGTCAGCCTGCGTGACAACATGCTCGTCATGATCACCCGCAAGCAATAGCCTTCCCCACACATCACCCTCTGAAAACCCAGACGTTGACGACTCAACATTGCCCATTCTAGTACTAGAATATAATTTTATTCTAAGGCTAGGATAGTATGTCTGAAAGCCTCACTGACAGCGAACTGCTCGTCCTCGGCCTTGTCTCCGAGATGCCCCGCCATGGCTATGAGCTGGAGCAGGTCATAGAGCAGCGAGGCATGCGCGAGTGGACGCAAATCGGGTTCTCTTCCATCTACTTCGTGCTAGGCAAGCTGGAGAAGAAAGGCCTCGTCACAGCAGAAAAGCCCACTGGTGTTAAAACAAAGAAGAGCTTCCTCATGACAGAGGCAGGCCACCAAGCTCTCATTGCACAAACCCTCTCAGCTATCACAACAGTTCGTCCAACATACTCATCCCTCCTCTTGGGCATGATCCATTGGCCGACGCTGCAACGAGACCAAGCCCTTAACGCCTTAAGCGAGCGTGGCGAAGTAATACAAAAAGAAATCTCCCGAATTGAAAACATCCAATTAGACCAACAACCTTTGCCTGATCACGTCGAAGCCCTCTTTGACTACTCCATCGCTCAGCTCAAATCAGAGGCCGACTGGCTTCAGAAAACTCTGGACTACATGACTTGCAAACCATGGAACACATGAGGACATAGCTATGACAACAACCGATTTCAGAGACAGACTCTATGAGTTATATCGACCACCAAGCGACCGTTTTACATTTGTCGATGTTCCCGACATGCAATTCGCTATGATTGATGGACATGGCAATCCTGAAGGAGAAGCATTCGCCCAGGCGATCAAATGGCTTTTCACCGTGATCTACCCCATCAAGCTCGACACAAAGAAACGACTTGGCAAGCGCTTTGTGGAACCACCTTTGGAGTGTCTGTGGTGGGCCGACGATGTGACCGATCTCATCACCGGCAACAAAGACAAGTTGAAGTGGCGTTTGATGATTGTCCTGCCTCACTGGACCGATGACACCCTCTTCGCTCAAGGCGTGGAAACTGCAATAGAGCGTCTCGGAGAAAAACCAGCATCATTGCAAAGAGGTATTCTGACAGAAGGCCGTTCTGTCCAAATCCTTCACAAGGGTCCTTATGAGGATCTTCGCAATGTTTGCGCAAAACTTCATCAGGAGTTTCTCCCGGAACACTCTCTGAAACCTAACGGACATCATCACGAAATCTACCTTAATGACCCAACCCGAACAGCACCGGAAAAGAGAAAAACGGTCATCAGGCAACCTGTGATCTAGGTGCTGTTTCAAACTTCCATCTCGGGCTCGACAAAGAATTGCAAGCATCATCAAACCAAAAGACGAGAAACAACAGCACCTTACAACTTAAGAATTCCTAGGCGATACTCCGCTACTATCCTGAGAAAACAAAACGAGTGGTAGCGGAGATGTTAGCATCCGCGTCTCAGGAGCAAAAGATGACCTCAGATTTGTCTGGGAATGCACTTCATCAGTTTCTAACATTGATGTTAGTGAGCAGCATTTCAATGGGAATGCTAACACGGCTAGCCACGGCACAATCAGAAACCCCACCTTCTTCGCTAAAGGATAAGGCACCTGTCTCAGGCACGGCCTCTGAGCAACCAGCCACTCCCCAGGCACTTAAAGTGCCCCCCGGCTATTACAGTCAGGTAGACCAAAGCCTCGGCGTCCTACTCTCCATCTACGATGCACCATCAGACGATGCTGCTGTTATTGTTCAACTGCCCGGAGATACAATCCTCAACTCCGACGGTGAACAAAAGCAGGTTGACGATCTGCGCTGGCAACATGTCAGCCTCGGAGAGATAGAAGGTTGGGTTGAAGCCCAAAAGCTGAAAGCCGCTATACCCGTCCCATTCGCCGGTACAGATCTGCCAGTTCTGGGCGTCTGCGGAGGAACTGAGCCGTCTTGGAGCATTGAATGGAACTCCAGCGTCGTAACTTACTCGAACACCACCGGACTACTCCATCGTGTCCCGTTTCAGTCAGTAAAAGCAGAAACAGGCAAGAACGCTACATTACTTCAGGCGGGCGATGAAAGCATCGATCTACAAATGACCATCTCCGAGAAGCAATGCACCTTCACCCCATTGGACTCTTTCGTTTGGGGAGAGGCTGTCGCCACCATCACACAGCCTGGACAAAAACCAGTGACACTCAAAGGGTGCTGTAGACCAGTTTCAGATGGCTACCGTTAAACCACATCCAGCTGCCCAATAAAAAAAACCCGGGTCACCCCGGGTTTAATGCTCTTAGCCTGTCATTCGTGACTTAGTTCACGACAACCTTGGCACCGATATCGACATGGTCATAAAGATAGGAAACATCTTCGTTGAACATGCGGATACATCCGGATGAAACAGCACGACCGATGCTCCAGTCCTCAGTGGTACCGTGGATACGGTAGATGGTAGCACCCAGATACAGCGCACGCGCACCCAATGGGTTATCTGGACCACCCTTCATGTAACGAGGAAGAGTACGGCCTTTTTTCGCTTCACGACGGCGCATTTCTTCCGGCGGTGTCCAACCCGGCCATTTTGCTTTGCGAGTGATACGCTCGGTACCATTCCACTCAAAACCTTCACGACCAACACCGATGCCATAACGCATCGCCTTACCGCTTTCTTGCACGTGGTAGAGATAGCGCTCTTCGGTATCAATGATGATGGTACCTGGCTTCTCATTAGTGCGGTACGTGATCAGCTTACGCTTGAACTTACGGCGAGCTGAGTTGGATGCCATAGCAGGAGAATCTGGGAAGATGTCCCATTGGCGTGTGTCTGGATTCCACAGCTTGCCCGCGCTTGCCGGTGCTACAAACACAAAGCTAACCAACGTACAAATGACAGCAAATATTCCCTTGCGAAGATGTCCTCGCATCGTCACCCCCTGAAATTGGCGATAGCCCCTGACCCTGCGGGACCTGTCGAATTTTAAAAATAAATCAGCGCCGAGAAAAAACAAACTCTACCAAAAAAATTCTCGGGCCTCTGAGTTTCCATATGTTTCAAATTGAGACTGATTATCAACATCTGATAATCGATATCCAAGCAAAACCTCACTTCCGCGGGTCATTTGTTTCACTTTTTTCAATTTTCCTCATGCCAAGCAAAATTTTCGCTCAATTCTATCGGTTCGTCCGCTGATAAAAAAATCCTGCCTTAGCCTAAGTCACAGGTAAACCTCTGAATGAAAGGGGCATATAATACGGCCAATGGGAGGCCTTATATGAATATCGATAGTATCCAAGATGTAACCTGCCTGCCTTTCACCGCCTTTGGCCCTGAAAGCGCAGAACCAATTATTTTCATCCATGGCTTTGGCGGCGACGCCAGCACATGGCGCAATATTCAAGTCCAGTTAGAAAACAAACGTCGCACAATAGCGTTTGACCTTCCTGCTCACGGACGTGCACTGGCCGATTTTGAGCCATGCAACGCTGTGGGCTCAGCAAAAGCCGTCGTGAAGTCTCTCGATGCGCTGAAGCTCGATCACGTCCACCTAGTCGGTCACAGCATGGGCGGTGCAATTGCAACACTGATCGCCATGCGCAGCCCAAAACGTATCGCAAGCCTCACTTTGCTTGCTCCGGGCGGATTCGGTCCAGAGATCAATGCAAAGCTTCTGCGCCGTTACGCAGTTGGCCAAACCGAAGCAGAACAACAGGTCCTGTTGGAACAGTTTGTTGGTCTCGAATTCGAACTTCCAAGAAAACTGGCAGAGTATGTTGCCACACAGCGTTCCACTCCGGGCGCTGCTGAAGCACTCAAAGCTGTATCAGGACTTATTCTGGAAGGCGAAAGTCAGGGCGTGCTGCCAACTAGTAAACTCGGCGAGCTGCCAATGCCAATCAAGGTGGTCTGGGGCACACAGGACAAGATCCTGCCAACCCGTCAATGCCATAAACTGCCAGGACCAATCGCCTGCCACGTTTTCGATCGTGTCGGCCACATGGTTCACATGGAGATCCCGCAGGAAGTGATCCGACTTATTCTGGAAAACACCCGCTAAAGCCAACATCCAACCTTTGTGCTGAGGTTTGACTAAAAAAGCGTGCCGGAGTTCTCTCTGGCACGCCTCTAAAATCGTCAACTTAAGCTGGTGGAAGCAGACCGTCTTTCCATTCCTGCCCAATCACCCGGCGCGCCATCATGTGCGAGCGCGGATGATTGATGCTATCAACCGCAATCAGCTTGCCTTTTTCCAGATACGCCACATAGAAGCTGTCGGAACTTGTATCCCCAACAAGCACAGCCTCATCGTATCCATTAGACAATCCGGCAATCTGCAGCTTGATATGATGTTGGTCAGACCAGAACCACGGCAGAGGATCATAGTCGTGACTGTGGTCATGGTCGGGATCAGTCAACGCAACAGCAACTGCCTTGGCCTGATCAATCGCATTTTGAACGCTCTCCAGACGAATGCTACGTCCATAGCGCTCTGAGAAGAAGCGAACACAATCACCGCAAGCATAAACATCCTCGTGAGAGGTCTGCCCTGCTCCATCAACCAGAATGCCATCATCCGCGTCCAGACCAGCGGCCTCTGCAAGCTCCGCATTCGGCACAGCACCAACCGCAGAAAGTACCAGATCACACGGAATTTCACTGCCATCAGCAAGTTTCACAGAAGAAACTTTGCCATCAGTCCCTTCAATGCTGGTCACACCGGCTCCGCAAAAGAGTTCCGCTCCATTGCCGGAATGCAAACCATGGAAGAACGATGAGATATCGGGCGAAACCACACGCTTCAGCAGACGCTCCTGCGCTTCCAGCACAACAACATCCAGCCCCATGCTCTTTGCAACAGCCGTCACTTCCAGACCGATATAACCGCCACCGATAACAACAAGTTTCTTGCCAGGCACAAAGAGTTGCTTGATGAGCTCAACATCACCAATGGAGCGAAGCGTCACAACGCCTTCCAGCTCCGCACCCGGCAATGGCAAATCGCGAGCGCGAGTTCCGGTTGCAAGCAGCAACTTGTCCCAACTCACCTCTTCACCGCTTGCCAGCCTGACACTCTTCTTCTCCAGATCAATGCTATCAACATGCGCATTGACCTTCAGATCGATATTGTTGGTTTCATAAAACGCTTCTGGACGAATAAACAGCGCATCCGGCTCCACATCTCCACTCAGAAACTTCTTGGAGAGCGGCGGGCGTTGATAAGGCGGCTGAGGCTCGTTTCCAAGCATCACAAGCTCGCCTTCATATCCCTTTTGTCGAAGAGTTTGCGCGGCCTGCACACCTGCTTGTCCAGCACCCACCACAACAATCTTATTAATCATTCTCAAAACCCGTATTAGTCGCAGTCAAACAACACAGCAGATCCGTGTTGTCTGCTTTGCTCAACAAACCCGTACCGCAAAAGCAATGTGACGCTTAGCCCTGGCAAAAACCAGAGCAAGCGCCACATTTAAAATGAAAATTTGTGAAGATCTTAAGGTCGTATCTCTGAAAAGTGCCTTGCGGTTTTCAGAAAAAGATACGCCGAGCAAGTCCCTAAAGCAGTTTGAAGTCGTCGAAACGAAAGCAAACTGCTTTAGGCTGCACGTACTTTTTCAAGGAATGCACCAACAGTATTGTTGATGTGATCTGCCTGACGAGAAAGCGCGTCGGCAAGATCAGACACTGTACCGCCAGTGCTACGTGCATTGCTGGATGCATTTTCAACCATCTGCATTGCACTCGCCCCTTCCTGAGAGCTCTGCGTCGCATTCGCCACATTCTCAGTAATGGACTGAATAGCTGCGTTCTGTTGCTCAACAGATGCTGCAACAGCCGCCGCAATCTGGCTCATTTCGTGAATAACATCACTCACATCGCCAATAGCGCCAACCGCTTCTGCTGAGGCTTCCTGAATGGAACCAACCTGCTGTGCAATTTCCTCAGTTGCCTGAGAAGTCTGATTTGCCAGCATCTTCACTTCTGACGCCACCACAGCAAAGCCTTTACCGTGCTCACCTGCACGGGCTGCTTCAATGGTTGCGTTCAGTGCAAGCAGGTTCGTCTGGTTCGCAATATCACGAATGAGTCCAACAGCCTCACCAATACGATTTGCTGCATCACTCAACAGATTCATGGTCTCTGCAGTCGCTTTTGAACCTTCAACCGCACGGTCTGCAACGCTCGTTGATTGCTCAGCCTGTCCGGCGATCTCGTTGATAGACATGGCCAGTTCTTCCGTCGCAGCAGATGCGCTGGAAACATTCTCAGCGGCACTCTCAACCGCGCGTCCTGCAGACACAGCTTCTTTCGACACGTTGTCTGCAGCAGACCCCACATCATTAGAGGCTTCCCCAAGCCCATCTGCAGCGCTGTGCAGACTATTCAAAGCCTCAGCAACGGTTTGCTCAAAACCAACAATGAGATTGTCGACTTGCTCGGCACGGGCTTGTTTCTCAGCGTTTTCATGATCTTGCTGATCCTGCAGCATCCGGCGCTCCTCAATATTGTCGCGGAACACCTGAAGTGTCTGCGCCATCGCGGAAATCTCTTTACCGCCTTTATTGAGAGGGATCACAGCTGACAAATCATTCTTCGCCAGCAATGCCATAGCATTACGCAACGCATTCAGATTACGCAAAATACCGAAGATCAAGAGAGAGCCAAGAATGAACAGCGTTAGCGCGATACCACCAACTGCAATGCCCAGATAAAGGTTTGTCTGCTGTGTGGTCTCTGTCAGACGCGCCTGCGCATCATTCGCACCCTGCACCGCAGAGTTTTTCAACTCATCAAGCCGTGGCGGAAGAAGGTCAAACAGATTCGCCAGCAGCTCAGAACTCGTCGCCCGCTTATCAAAGGCCTTAGAGTAAGCCTCAAACGCCTTCTTGTAGGCCAGCATATTGGTTTTGACCTTCTCAGCAACAGCCGGGTCAATTTGTGCTCGCGGCACGGTGCGCTCATAACGGGAGAATGCAACTTCAAACGCACCCAGAGAATTTTGGCTACCCGTAAGCGCATAGTCCAGTTGCGCACGCGCCAGATCACTAAACGTATGCATCAGCTTCAGCGTATTGGGGTCTTTGCTGCGTCTGTGCTTTTGTTTAACAGCGGATTCTGCCTGAGAAAGCGCGGCGGACAGCTCTTTCTGCAAGCCACGGTCCGCATCATATCCAAGCGTGGACTGGTAGCCATGCAACATCTCAAAGGCACCACTGATTGCATCAATCGTGTCTCGTGCATCAGAGATCTCAAGAAAATAATCCATGGCAACTGGAAGCGCATTTAACTCCTGCAATTCAGTCTGCGCTTCACCAACCAACGTGTCGAATCGACTTTTCAGACTGTCACTCGGCACATTTTCATAATCTTTCTGAGTCGATTGCAGCACACCTGCGGTAATTGCAATTGTCTGGCTCAGCTCAGCAAGTTCGGTGTATTCTTTCGACTGCAGAAAGGCAGCCTCCGTTTGCTGTTGGCTCCAAAGATAAGCAAAGCCAACACCACCAAATCCGATAAGTGTCAGAATACCAAGAGCAATTGCCCGAAACCGAATACTTACATTTCGAGTTAACGAGAAAACTTTATTCCCCGTAGAAGAAATAGCCTGCTTCCAATTTACTCGCATCGGAGACCCCTAGACCGATAAAATTACTAATAGTATTTTTAATTATTCCTCACAGGTATAGGTTCAAATCGTTTAAAGATTACAAATAATGCATCGCACAAATGATTTTGTTGCTCACCCCACCCAGCGTCATGTGCTAAGGACGCATAAAAATAAGACACACCATTGCTCTCGCTTACCAAATTAGTTCCCATTATCTTCGTTTTGCTCTGGTCCACCGGTTTCATCGGTGCACGCCTTGGAGCGCCCTACTCAGAGCCTTTTGCGTTCTTGAGTCTCCGCTTTCTGCTCGTCCTGCCGTTGATGGGCATCATTATCTGGCTATCTGGCAGAAGCTTTGCCTTAACGCGCCAGCAGGTCCTCCATGCGGTCATTACCGGTATGCTGGTCCATGGCATCTATCTCTCGGGGGTCTTCTGGGCCATCGACAACGGGATGCCAGCAGGCGTAACCGCTCTCATCACTGGTCTGCAGCCTTTCATCACCGGCACACTCGCGTATTTCCTGCTGAAAGAAGATGTGACGCCGCGCCAATGGATCGGCCTGGCCGCCGGGTTTGTTGGTATCGTGCTGGTGATCCTGCCTAAGATGGGAAGCGGCGTTGCGCAGATCCCTCTTTGGACTGTAGCAGCCGCCTTTGTGGCAACCCTTGGCATCGCCTTCGGCACCACATGGCAAAAGCGTCAGCCATTGAATACTGATCTGGTCACAGGCATCTTCTACCAGTATTTCGGCGCCTTGCTCATAACGCTGCCGCTGTCCATGACGGAAAGCTGGGTCATCACCTGGTCAGGAGATCTGATCTTCGCGCTGGCATGGCTGGTCATTGTGTTGTCTGTGGGGGCAGTCCTGCTGCTCATGTACCTGCTCCAGCACGGAGCCGCGTCAACCACAGCAACGCTGTTCTACCTGACACCCGTCGCAGCGGCCATCGAAAGCTACTTCCTTTTCGGAGAGACACTCAACCTCATTCAGTTGATTGGCATGGCAATCGTTGTGGTAGCAATCGCAGTATGCCGCCCAAAGCAGAAAGCTTAAGCTCAGCCTTCAGCATCAGAACAAGGACCTGCCTCAACACGCTGGTTCACACGGCGAACACGCATAAGCGCCGCATTAAACTCGCCGCCCAGAATAAAGATGACGGCTGTCAGATACATAAAGATGATGGCCGTCATGATACCAGCTAGACCAGCATACAAAGACACATAGTTCGCCCACCGCGCCAAATAAGCACCAAAGGCTGTACCAGCGATAATCCAGAGGATCATTGTCAGAATAATACCGGGCAACACTTCAAAGAAGCTACGACGGCCAGCCGGCAGATACATATGAGCTGCCAGCAGAGCAAACATCAGCAACAAAGATGTGATGCCATAACGGACAATATTCGCCTTGTAGCTAAATTGCTCCATAACCGGTGCCAGATGAACAGCCCATTCCCAAGCCAGCGGACCAAACACGATCAGGAACGTTGAAACCATCAAAACAGCTGTTCCAATCAGAACCGCCAAAATGGATTGCGTCCGGCAGAAGAACCAACTGCGATTATCTCGAACACGATAAGCACGGTTCAACCCGACTCGCATGGCCTCAACGCCATTGGACGAGAACCACAGCGTGACGACCACACCAAAGGTCAGCAAATCACCACGCGGCTGAGTGAGAACGGCTTTGATTTCACCGGAAACAGGGCCAGCCACACGTTCGGGCCAGACATCAAAGATCAACTCCGTCGCACTTTGTGCAACCGAGTTCAGACCAAGAAAACCAGAGAACGCCGCCACAAATATCAAAAATGGAAACAGAGCCATCAACGATGACAAAGCCACATGGCTCGCCACAGCATAGCCATCATCAGAGTTAAAATGCCCGAGAGCATCTGCAAGCACCTGATACAATTTTCCCCAAAGGCCACGTTTCTTCATAAAACTGATCTGGTCTGTCTCTCTGTAAGTTTCAAGTTAGATAATAGACGGGACTTCAAGAAATATTCATGAAGAAAGCTCCCACCTTTAGGGCATTGCACAAATACATACCCCGTTTAAGTTTGCAGTGCACAATGACCGAGTGGATTGAGGGAGGCAAGCCGTGTCGGAAACGGTGAATACAATAGAACAAGCAGTCGCACCATCGAAAGAAACACGTGCTCAGGCGCTAAAATCTCTTGAAGCTCTGCTTGGCATCGCGCGCAAAAACGTAAAACTGCGCGTATTGAAAGATGGCCGCATCGCCTCCGCTCTCATGGAGCAGGAACAGCGTGCCACCCACGGTCTTGCCTGGCTTGCAACTTATGTGGAAGCCCTCAAGCAGCTGAACGCATACGGCGAACGGCTGGAAGCCGAAGGCACCTTCGGCGAAGTGGAAAGCCTGATCCTGCGCATTGGTCTTGCAGAATACACCGCACAAGTCTTTGGCGGGCTGCCAATGAGTCAGGGCGAAATCCTTCGCCTCTCTGACCTGGGCATCAGCCGCAGTGAAGCCAACAGTCATCACACAGAAGCTGTTGAAGCAGTCATCGCAGACGGCACCCAACCAGCTCTGCGCACGCGTCTTGCAGAACTCATGCAGCACGCAGAAGGTCAATCCACCATTGGCGCAACTGGACTGGACGAGACCTACGAGCAAATTCGCGAAGAGATGCGAAAGTTTGCCGAAGCAAAGGTCACTCCGTTTGCTCACGAATGGCACCTGAAAAACGAATACATCCCTCTTGAGATCATCAATGAGATGGCAGAGATGGGCGTATTCGGCCTGACGATTCCTGAAGAGTTCGGCGGCATGGGTCTTGGCAAAGAATCCATGTGCGTGGTCTCAGAGGAACTCTCCCGCGCCTATATCGGTGTTGGCTCCCTTGGCACCCGCTCCGAAATTGCAGCAGAACTCATTCTCGGCGGCGGTACGGAAGAACAGAAAGCCAAGTGGCTTCCACGCATCGCCTCTGGTGAAACTCTGCCAACCGCAGTCTTCACCGAACCAAACACCGGTTCCGACCTCGCATCACTAAAAACACGCGCAGTTAAAGACGGCGACACATGGAAGGTCTCCGGCAACAAAACCTGGATCACCCACCCGGTCCGTGCCGACATCATGACCCTGCTCACCCGCACCAAGCCGGAAGAACCTGGTTACAAAGGCCTGTCCATGTTCATCGCGGAAAAGCCTCGCGGAACAGATGTCGAGCCATTCCCGGCTGAAGGCATGTCAGGTGGTGAGATTGAAGTTCTCGGCTACCGCGGCATGAAGGAATACGAGATTGCGTTTGACGGTTTTGAAGTCAAAGACGAAAACCTGCTGGGTCAGGTGGAAGGTCAGGGCTTCAAACAACTCATGCAGACATTCGAGTCCGCCCGCATTCAAACCGCCGCCCGTGCAATCGGCGTCGCTCAATGCGCTCTGGACCTTGGCCTGCGTTATGCGCAAGAGCGTGTCCAGTTTGGCAAGTCACTCATCAACTTCCCGCGTGTATCCGACAAGCTCGCCATTATCGCCTACGAAACCATGATCGCCCGCCAGCTCACCTACTTCTCTGCTTGGGAGAAAGACAGTGGCCGACGTTGTGATCTGGAAGCAGGCATGGCGAAACTACTGGGCGCACGCGTGGCCTGGGCTGCAGCAGACAACGCACTGCAGATCCATGGCGGCAACGGCTTTGCACAGGAATACCCGATCTCTCGCGTACTCTGCGATGCACGTATTCTCTCAATCTTTGAGGGCGCAGCAGAAATTCAGGCGCAGGTAATCGCACGCCGTTTGCTGGATGAAACCGAGCTGTAAAGCGTATTCCCGAAAAGAACAGGAAGCGCGACTATTTCCGTCGCGCTTCTTCATAAACTGAGAGTTCAAGGCGCTTATCCATAAGCGTCTTTCTTATTTCAAATCGCTCGTCAGTCTTGGTCGCAGCTTTAAGCTGATCTTCCAATGTGGAGATCTCGCGGCGCAGAGTCAGCTCTCCCTGAATGCTACCACCAGCTCCATTCACCACACTCATTTGTGCGCTCTGAGCGAAATTTGTCCCGGACCTTCTGGGGATAGGTTTTCCCGCACCTTCAAGGTGATCCATAGAACCATTCATCTGTGATCGGCGAATTTGTTGCTCGATTAGTCGATCCATTCCCATAAACAGACCTCTATCCTTTGTTTTTCTTAGATCAATTTCTCTGATGACTGTGGCTACAACATGTTCATATGCAATTTTTCTAAATTTTTTTGCTGAATACAATTAACTTACAACCGGACCAAATTATCGATTTTAACTTTACGCTAATAAATACACCATCTCCGGTTGCATTATGCAATTTGCACGGTACATTTTAGTTAAATTTTTATTTAATTTATACCGAACTGGAGAGCGCAATGTTGCGGCCTCTTATTTTTGCAAGTCTTATCGTGGGCTCAGCACTGGCATTAGCTGGTAGCACCTGGGCACTAACCCAGACCCGCGCCGTTGGCCCGGGCCTTACTCAAATCAGTGCCCCCTCTAAAAATGCATTGAAACCAATTTCCACCGACAGCAAACTCATACGCTATCCAGCAAAGTCCTCTCTGAAACCGCTCAAAGCAAAATCAAAGCTTGTACGGCTTGAGCCCAAATCAAAGCTGATCCGATATCGAGTGAAAACAGCGACTAACACTATTCCAGCTAAACCAGCCTCATTGACTTACGCACATGTAACCGGCGTCCTCAGCTATGTCCCTCGTCAGGAACTGGACGATTTGCTCTCCTTCCTAAACAAGGACATCTATCAACTGACAGGGACCCACTCAGCAGCAGGTTTGGTGCACCAAACCTCATGGCGACTGGAGCAACAGAGCAGTCAGATGGTGGAGAACGTATCCTCCTACCTGCCCTGAGCGAAGCTATTTATAGAGACGCGTACCAACAGTACACCTCTCCCATCATCAATCCATCACGTCAGGCAGCCAGCGGATAGCTTTCTTCCACCAGATACGGTCCGCCACCCACTGCCGCTTTTGCTGAGAAGAGCACAAACCGCCCGGCGGTGAATGCAGGCGCTGAGAACTCACCACGTATCTCAAGCCAATGCGCCAACTCTGCAGGTGATGTCCCCCTCAACCGAGCCAATGTCACATGCGGCGTATATTTGCGCCGAGCGGCTTGCAGGCCGAGCCGCTGCAAGATGCGCTCTTGCTCAGCTTGAAGCTCCGCCAACTCCTGAGTGGGTTCAACGCGTGCCCAAAGCGCATGTGGTTTGGCTCCCCCAAACGATCCCAGCCCGGTCAGCTTGATCGTCAACGGAGCACGATTCACCCGTGCCAGCTCATAGGCAACTTCGTCAGCAATGCGATCATCAATATCGCCTATAAACCGTAATGTGATGTGGTAGTTTTCTGGGTCGATCCATCGAGCCCCGCGCAGCCCTCCGCGCATAAGGCTCAACATCATCCCGGTGCCCGAAGGCAGCTCTAGGCCAGTGAAAAGGCGAGGCATATCAGGACCCTCCACTAATGCAGATGATAAATTAGCTCACGTTTAACGCCAGAGTACAAGTAGAAAATCACAGCTCTACGAACATCTGGGGATTTTCTTTCCATCCCTTAAAACAAAAAATGCCGAAGCCCACACAAGGCTCCGGCACAATTCTGTCTCTGCAGACAAAAGCAAATTATCTGCCAATCACGGACATGGATTGGAGTACTGCAGATGGATATCGTTAATCCGTGCCACAACCTCGTCAGTCATCTCAAAGTCTGTTGCACGAATATCTGTCGCCAGCTGCTCCATGTTCGTCGCACCAATGATCACAGAGGTCACAAATGAACGGGAATGAGCAAACGAAAGCGCCATAACTGCTGGATCAACCCCCAGCTCTTCTGCCAGGTCGCAATACGCATCAATAGCTTTCTGACCAAACGGGTTCTCATAACGGCCAAGGCGCTTGAACAGTGTTTTACGCGCACCAGATGGCAACGCACCATTCCGGTACTTACCAGTCAGATACCCCTGTGCCAGAGAAGAGTACGCCAGCAGACCAACATTCTCTCGCTGTGCAATCTCGGCACCGCCCACTTCAAACAAGCGGTTCACCAGAGAGTATGCATTCTGGATAGACTGAACCCGTGGCAGCCCACGCGCTTCAGATTCCTGCACAAACTTCATGGTGCCCCAAGGGCTTTCGTTGGAAAGACCGAAATGACGGATTTTGCCTGCTTTCACGAGCTCCTGCATAACTTCAAGAGTCTCATGGATCGCATTTTCGTCTTCTGCCAGGTCCGCATCCTGCCAAATGGTGCTGACAGAACCAAAGCCGGACACATTACGATCTGGCCAATGCAGCTGGTAAAGGTCGATGTAGTCTGTCTGCAAACGCTTCAGGCTGGCATCCACTGCTTCCATGATCTGCGCACGGGAGAGCTGGCTTGTGGAACCATCTTCACGATGCCAGTCCTGAGCAGAACGGCCAACAACCTTGGTTGCCAGAACAACTTTGTCGCGGTTACCGGATTTCTTGAACCATGTTCCAATAATTTCTTCAGTACGGCCTTTGGTCTCTGGCTTCGGCGGCACAGCATAAAGCTCTGCAGTATCGAAGAAATTGATGCCCTGCTCTAAGGAATAATCCATTTGAGCATGGCCTTCAGCCTCGGTGTTTTGTTCACCCCATGTCATCGTGCCAAGGCAGATGCTGGAAACGTTGAGGTCTGTACGCCCCAATTTACGAAATTCCATGTATTCCCCATTTGCAGCCCCAAGCTGCTTTTCATTCTCACGCCCTTATTGGACATAAAGGACAAAGATCCAGCCTCGTCCAAAGACAATGGATCATGCCCCGAATTCTGTTTTGCTAAATCTGCCTCATGGATGGAGGTCGGCAGAGGAAGTGGCCTGGTAAGCATACCAAGCACATCTTCGAAAAGTAGGATGTGTTTTTCCGACAGGAAGGCGCAGTAAGTCAATACTTTAAAGCAGACTCTGCGTTCCAGCCTGAAAAGGAAGAGTATCAGCTCTTATGATTTAGCCTGTTCGATGAGCAGTTCAACGGAAGGCAGAATTTTTTCGACAATGATCGAAACACCTTTACCCGTTGGATGCATGCCATCACCAAGGTTTAGCTCAGGTTCCGCTGCCACACCGTCCAGAAAAAACGGGTAAAGCAACGCATCATGCTTCTGCGCAAGCTCACCATAGATGGAGTTGAACTCCTGACCATACTGATCACCCAGATTAGGCGGCGCCATCATACCAGCCAACAGCACCGGAATGTCGCGAGATCTCAACCGCTCCAGCATTGCATCCAGGTTTTTGCGCGTTATTGACGGATCTAGCCCGCGCAACGCATCGTTTGCACCCAGTTCAAGGATCACTCCGTCTACGTCATCGCCCACAGACCAGTCGAGCCGTGAAAGGCCACCTGAGCTGGTATCACCAGATACGCCAGCATTGACCACGGTGATGTTATAGCCCCGCTCTTGCAAAGCCTTCTCCAGCTTTACAGGAAAGGCATCTTCAGGCGGCAATTGATAACCAGCCGTCAGGCTATCGCCAAAGGCAACCAACTTCACCGGCTCGGCTCCATCCTGCGCCATTCCGGTTGAAGCACCTGCAAACACAAGGCCCAGCGCAACGACAGCACCACTGAAAAAACGCAGCACACCAGATTTAGCTTCAACTTTTCGTGATCCAGACATTCAAATACCTTAGATTTTTTCAAACCGAGCTGGACGATGCAATCCACCCTACCCATATGCTTCCCAAGTGCGGCTGCGACAAGAGCCGCCAACAAATTTATTATAAGATGTAATTCAGAGATTTGCATCGCCTGCACATCAAGGTAGAAGAATGACAGGTAATCCCGCATTAGACTTAAACGGCGTTCACCTCAGCCTGGGCCATGGCGCAGGCCGCACCCATATTCTCAAAGGTATTGATCTTTCTATCAGCACCGGCGAAAGCGTAGGCCTCGTTGGACCATCCGGCTCAGGCAAATCTACTTTGCTTATGGTAATGGCAGGTCTGGAACGCGCAGACAAAGGCACCGTCAAAGCCGCAGGGCAGGAACTCGGCGCAATGAGCGAGGATCAACTCGCCCGTTTCCGTGGTCAGAACGTCGGCATCATCTTCCAATCCTTCCACCTGGTCCCAAACATGACCGCTCTGGAAAATGTCGCTGTACCTCTTGAGCTTTCTGGTGACCTCAAAGCATTTGATCGTGCGAAGGAAGAGCTGGAAGCCGTCGGCCTTGGCCACCGCCTCAATCACTACCCAACCCAGCTTTCTGGTGGTGAACAGCAACGCGTTGCCGTCGCCCGCGCCCTCGTCACCAACCCTGAAATTCTGATCGCAGATGAACCAACAGGCAATCTGGACGAAACCACGGGTGAGCAAATCATTGAGCTGATGTTCAATGCGCAAGAACGCAAGAACACCACACTCGTTCTCGTCACCCACGATCCGTCTCTGGCAGACCGTTGTCAACGCAAGATCCGGGTGCATTCCGGCACCGTTGAGGAAGAAACACCCGCTGTGCGTGAGGTACGCGCCCAATGAGCCAAAGCAACTCAAACGGTTTCCAGCCCGGCTTTGGCCTTGCAGCTCGCTTTGCCCTGCGCGAAATGCGGGGCGGCCTCAAAGGGTTTTACGTTTTCATCGCTTGTATCGCACTGGGCGTGGCCGCCATTGCTGGCGTTGCCTCCTTTTCCCGTGCGCTGACAGAAGGCATTTCAGCAGAAGGTCAGGCCATCCTTGGCGGCGACCTCGCATTCTCTCTCATTCACCGAGAAGCAACACCAGATCAGCTCGCCCACCTGCAAAGTATGGGCGACATCTCCAGAATCTCCAGCCTGCGCGCGATGGCCCGTACCGACACCGCAGGTAACCAAACACTGGTTGAGCTAAAGGCAGTTGATAATCCCTACCCGTTGATTGGTGAGTTCGACCTCTCCTCTGGCAAGGACCTGCAAGCGACCATCAACGGCAGAACAGAAGGCCTGCGCAATGCTGTGGCTGAAGTTGCCCTGCTGGCACGCCTTGGTCTGGAAGTTGGTGACCAGATTGCAGTCGGTAAAACCGAGTTCCGCATCGCCGATACAATTGAACTGGAACCGGACAAACTCTCGTCAGGCATGACAGTCGGCCCTCGCCTCCTCATCTCTCAGGAAGCATTGCAAGACACTGGCCTGATCCGCCCTGGCTCATTGGTAAACTACACGTACCGCGTCCGCATGGGTGACAACGTGCCGGAAGATCAGCTCCAGCAAGCTATTGATCGGACAAACAGTCAGTTCCCTGATGCTGGTTGGCGTATCCGCTCCAAGTTGGAAGCAGCCCCAAGCCTGCAACGGAACATCCAGCGCTTCGCCCAGTTCCTCACGCTCATCGGCATCACGTCCCTCGTGGTGGGCGGTGTTGGCGTGGCAAACGCTGTGCGCAGTTACATGGATACCCGTCGGGAAGTCATTGCCAGCTTCAAATGCCTCGGCGCATCAGGTGGCTTTGTCTTCAAAGTCTACCTTATTCAGATGATGGTGCTCGCCACTATCGGCATTATCATAGGCATGGCATTGGGCGCCTTGATCCCGCTTGTCGCCATGGCAGCCTTGCAATCCATTCTGCCAATCAACGCAGTACAGGCAGTCTACCCGCTTCAGCTGCTGCTTGGCATGGCGTACGGCTATCTCACCGCCCTCGCCTTTGCCCTGTGGCCACTCGGCAGAGCACACGACATCGCACCAACCGTCCTGTTCCGTGATGAAGTCAGCACCCGCAGCCGCTATCCAAAGCCGCTGTATATCGCAGGTGCTGCGGTAACACTGGTTCTGCTGGCTGGCCTTGCCCTTGTCATGGCCTACGACAAAACCATCGCCATCATCTTCATCGGCGCATGTACAGGCACATACTTGCTATTGCTCGTCGTAGCGCGCCTCATCATGGCCGCAGCGCGGAAGGTACCAACGGTCCGCTCTACAGAGCTGCGTCTGGCGATCACCAACATCTACCGCCCCGGCGCCCTGACACCATCCGTCGTGCTCTCACTCGGCCTCGGCTTATCACTACTGGTCGCTTTGGCTCTGATTGATGGCAATCTACGCCGTGAACTCAATCAAGCCGCTCAGGAACAGGCTCCAAGCTTCTTCTTCGTCGATATTCAAAACCACGAAAAAGACGCCTTCGAAGCTCTCGTCACTGAAAAAGCAGCAGGCACAGAGTTCAACGCAGTTCCAATGCTGCGCGGAAACATCGTCGCGCTGAAAGACATCCCTGCCTCAGACTATCCCGCTCCACCAGAAGCGGAGTGGATCCTGCGCGGTGACCGCGGCATCACATATTCTGAAACCCTGCCTGAAAACTCCGTTGTCACAGCAGGCGAATGGTGGCCGAAGGATTACACCGGTGAACCGCTTGTCTCCTTCTCTGACGACAACGCCCGCGAGCTGGGCCTGAGTGTAGGCGACAAGATCACAGTCAACGTGCTTGGGCGTCAGATCTCTGCGAAAATTGCGAACTTCCGCACGGTGGACTGGGAAAGCATGTCCATCAATTTCGTGATGATCTTCTCACCAAACACTTTCGCAGGCGCACCGCACACCCATCTGGCAACCGTTGGATGGCCAGGCGAAGCCACCTTGCAACAAGAGCTTGACCTACTGAAGGAAGTCACACAGGCCTTCCCGACGATCACCTCAATCAGAGTGAAAGATGCCATCGCACAGGTAAATGACCTTGTCGGTCAGCTGGCATGGGCCATCCGTGGCGCCTCCTCCATCACACTCCTCGCAAGTGTGCTGGTTCTGGCAGGTGCATTGGCAGCAGGCCATCAAAGCCGCATCTATGATGCCGTTATCCTGAAAACACTGGGCGCCACACGCGGCCGTCTCATCAAGGCATACATTCTGGAATACCTGATCCTTGGTGGTACCACCGCAATCTTCGCCCTGTTTACAGGCTCACTGGCGGCTTACTTCATCATCACAGGTGTGATGGAAGGCAGCTTCACCCTTCTGCCCGTAACGGCCATCACCGCCATTATCGGCGCTCTCATTTTCACAGTAGGCTTCGGATTACTGGGCACTTGGAGAGTGTTGGGAGAAAAACCTGCACCCGTTTTACGAAATCTGTAAAACTCCGTGGACTGCATCAAGTAAAAAAGCGTTGATCAACGCAGATGCAGTCCACATCTCTCAGAATTATGAGTTAACAGACCAACTCTTCTATTTTCCGGCTAAGGTCTTGCACCGCCAGCAACATTACAACTGGTTAATAATAGGGTCCGGTTTTACCAAGTTTATACCAAAAGACCTTGCTTTAAGGGGCGATTTTACAAAAATCGGCAGGGTGCACTCTTGTCTTACGCCCTTTTTCCCACCATATTTGCTGATATGTAACTCGGGTCAGTCACCCGTGCTGTTTGGTATGACCAACAGCAAACACGTGTTTAACAAGAGAGAGGATCCACATGGCGACCTTCGACCGCAATAATTCTACGCGGTATGGAATGGCTGGCTCTCATGCCAATGCAGCCGCATTTGACGCTGGTCTGCGCGCCTACATGCTTCGCGTTTACAACTACATGGCAGTCGGTGTTGCAATCACCGGTGTGCTCGCATACTTAACCGCACAAATGGCTGTGTCTGATGGACAATTAACAGCACTAGGCGTAGCATTATACACTAGCCCTCTGAAGTGGGTTGTTATGCTTGCTCCTCTTGGTTTTGTGTTCTTCTTAAGCGCACGGATCAATAAGATGAGCGCATCGGCTGCACAAATGACCTTCTGGGCATTTGCAGCATTGATGGGTGTTTCTCTCTCTTCAATCTTTCTTGTATACACCGGCAACTCCATTGCTCGCGTATTCTTCATCTCTGCAGCTTCCTTTGGCGCGCTGAGCCTTTTCGGCTACACCACCAAGAAAGACCTCTCCGCTTGGGGTTCCTTCTTGTTCATGGGCCTGATCGGCATCATCATCGCGTCTGTGGTCAACCTCTTCCTTGGGTCATCTGCTCTGCAGTTCGCAATCTCCGTGGTTGGCGTTCTGGTATTCGCAGGCCTCACCGCCTACGACACCCAGCAGATCAAGGAAATGTATGCAGCTGTTGATGACAGCGAAGTAGCAGGCAAGAAAGCCATTATGGGCGCGCTGCGTCTGTACCTGGACTTCATCAACCTATTCATCATGCTTCTGTCCCTGTTCGGCAACCGCGAGTAATCGCAGCAGCCATCAGGCGTACAAATCAGAAAAAGCCCGAGGCACCCGCCCCGGGCTTTTTTCTTGGCCAAGTGACACTGCAGATATTGGCTTCAAGCTGGCATCAGAAACATAGTCACACTGCAGGACACCAAATGTACGGACCGCTCTCACTGTTCCATTGGTATGAACGCAAGGTTTTCCAGTTCAGGGACTTTCACAAAGCCCACCCAACCATGGCCGAGCGCTACCATATGAGCGCAAGCATTGTGGCTGTCATCGCCACCATCGCTGCCGCCATCTACCTGCCAGTTTTACTGATACCTGCAGGAATTGCCTATGTTTTGCAGTCCCCACTTAGCTACATAATCAATCGGGCCAAAGAGAAACGAAACGACGTTTACAACTCCGCATTCCCGAGTAAGCGATGGTACGCCGACTCAAACCGCTGGAAACATCACCAGCTACAATCCGCAGTCGTAAAAGCTGTATTCCCTGATTTATAGCCAGTTAAATGCATCCAACACGCACAGATAACCACAACGTAACCGCTTAGTTTTCAGGGGTACAACCAAATTTCACTAGCCAAGATCAATAAGAGGTTTTATTTTCTTAACGTAGCGTACCATATGTTTTTCTAAGCAATTTTCTGCTTGTTCCAACAGCATTTGTAGGGGCAAAAAATGCCAAGACACTCGCCTTGTGCCATCGCCAATGAATTTCTGAGACGCCGAGGCAGCTCTGAATACCCATCTCAGATGTACATTCAAAAACTCGTTGCCATCGCCAACGGCTGGAACCTCGCGATCAACGGCGAGCCATTGGTGAACTCAGCTCCCCAAGCTTGGAAAAATGGCCCAGTATTTCGGCAGATATGGGATTTCATAAAGGAAGGCGGGCACAAAGGCCCCAATTGTGAAATTGCAGATCCCGTCACCGGCCAGATCGTCACTGGCCGCATCAACGGTAGTGAGCAAGACATCATTGATCACGTCTGGAAGAAGTACCGTAACTATACGCCACAGCAACTGTCAGATCTCACCCATCAAGCGAATTCTCCATGGGCCCATGCCTACTTCGAAAAGGGGAGAAACGCAGAAATCGATACAGAACGCACCCGACAATATTACATCAAACTCGCCTTAGCGGGCCGCTCTCACGCAGAAGAAGAGCAGTCCATACAAACAGCGGGTCGGATCAATGCCGCCTAACGATACATTCGAGGACACACTCGAAAAGCCACTCACTGTGGATGACATTGACGCAGCCGTCTCCAAGCTCCCTATTGAGGTGGACCCACCCGCCAAGATCGGGTTCGAGCAGCTGCTGAAAGACCGTCAGGCCCTGTCTGATGACAACACCCTGCTTCAGAACGAGCTGATGGAGCTTAAGTCACGGCTTGCGACCAAGCAGGAGCTGGACGCCCTCATCAAACCCTACGCAGGCAAAGCCTACTGGTTCATGTGCGTATATTGCGGCACAGTTGCCCTCATCCTCGTGCTGGCAGGCTTCAAGAACGTCTATGGCAACTCGTTCAATCTGGCCGACAGCGTACTGGAGTTCCTCGTAGGCAGCACCGCAACCACCGTCATCGGCCTGGTCGGCATGGTGCTCACCGGCATCTTTGTGGGCGCTCGAAAATAGCGCCCCACACGC
>NZ_LMCK01000124.1:98660-107588 GCF_001623165.1 Pseudovibrio sp. WM33 | reverse complement strand
AGCAGTTCAGGTGTTTCAACTTAAATGCGAACTGCTTTAATGACCGGATAGCACCAACACCTTGACTGGGAAGGCCAACGCCTGGAACCGCAAGATCAGCGCATGCATGATCGAGGTCGCATCTACCATGTGATAGTAAAGGCCGCCCCAGAACCCAAACTCACCCGCTGCAATCTGCTCACCATAATTGCTGTAGGCATTGGCAATGCACTTGCTGCCGGGAGGAATACCATTCGTATCACCGGGGTAAAGCGGCTCCATGATCACCAGCAAGGTTCCCGGACGAGCAACATCCTGCGCATCCACCAGCTGATCCGTCGGGCGGAACTGACCTGAGGAGATAAAGTCCTGTGTGTCCACCACGACCATCGGAATAACCTCAAACGGTCGCGATGCACAGGTGATCTCTGCCGCCATGCCAACCTTGATCACAGAAGCAGTAATCTGCCCAAAACCCGCCTGAAACCGCCCATACCCAGTCGTAGAAGGCACAAGAATACCTGCAGGACGCAGGATCGGGCTTACAATATCACCCGGCTGAAGAATGAACTGCGTGATCACACCATCAACGCCAGCATAAACAAACTTCTTATTGTAGGCGGATTCCGCCTGATGCAGCCGCGCAATCGCGCTGGTCCGCTGTGCAGGCAGGCTCACGGTAATCTTCGTCTGCACGATATCCCGGTTAGCAACAGCCGCATCCAGCTGCCCTTTGCGCACAACCACCTGATTTTCGCGCGTATCAATTTCTTTTTGCGTCACCACGTCAGAATTACGGCGTTGCAGATCCAGCGTCCGCTCCAACTCACTGACGGATTGATTATAGGCGCCCTGCGCCTGAGAGATCATGGCTTCCGCACTGATCAGCTCAGAGTTCGCCAGCTGAATCTCAGCATCAATTTCATCCACTTCACTCTGCGCCGTATCCACCTGAGCTTTCTCAGTAGAGGAATCCAGTGTAAACAGCAGCTGCCCGGCCTTCACATGCTCGTTGTTCTCCACCACCACCAAATCAACCCGCCCCGCCGTTTCCGGCAGGATGGAGACAGTGCGATACAGCGACAGAACGTTAGACGTGGTCGGGTGATAGAAGAAAACCAGCGTGATCAGCGCAATGGTCAGCATCAGTGCCCCGGTAATCCCCCAGCGCAGTTCATACCACACCGTAAAAAACGTAATCTCGTGCCCGATCCGCTTACCCTGCTTGTAGCGACGAAACAGATAGTCCGGCAGGATCGTCACAAGCGAGCAAAGAAGAAACTCAATCATTCTGTTTCTTCCCCTTTATCGTCTTGCGCAAAGAGTTGGCGATGGTGTTCAGCGGCGTCTCGTAATCCGGCAGGTTAATCGCAGCCAGCAACAGCGCTGCAATCCAGAAGTAGTTGTTGTGCGTGAACAACGCCAACACCGCCAGTAGGGCCACGATCTGCATATGCGACCGCCCATACTTGTGTGCCATCTTCTCTGGCAGGGCATGCAGGGAAAAGTAAAAGACACCCGCCAGCAACACCGCACCAATGGCGATGAAGATGGTGACCACCATCAAAACATCTGTACTGCCCGGTGCAGTGATGAAGATAGGAAGATGCCCAGCGAATTGCTCATGTTCGCCACCAGAAGCCATAGCCTGTACCGCTCGTCTCTCAGGGGTTGCATGGTGCCAGCGCAGAACGCGGACGGAATGGAGCATCTTTCATGCCTCATTCATGGTTACCCTGAGAGAAACAAATCGGGAGAAACTCGGCGAAAATGGAAGGTTTCGAGCCGTAAGGTAAAGGCCCACTAAGCGAAAACAGATGAATTGAAATCAAACGGCAGCCAGCTCTTCCCGCGCCTTCAAAAAGAGTGGCGCCAACGCCTGCGACAACGCAAAGCTCATCTCCGCATCTCCTTCCGTGTAGGCATGGTCTGCATCCAGCAGGTTCACCGTGCCAATTACCTCGCCTGACACCACCACAGGCAGGTTTAGCGTTGCACCAAGCCCCATGGCCGCGATCTTCTCATGGTCGGGAAAATAGTCCTTCACATCTTCAATGGTGTATCCAAGAAACGGCTTCTGCTGCACAAGCACGCGCTCATACCAGCCACCTTCTTTTTCAATCGGCTTGGTGCCAGACGTGCCATAAGAGCCTTCCGCGCTGGAAAACAACCGCACCACATGGCTCCCGTCAGGATGCGTCACGGTAAGCGTAAACAGCTTGTAACCAGGAAACTTTGAGAACAACACGCCCGCTTTCTGTGCAGCCTCCTGCAAGCTGGTGCTCTCCGCTACAGCCTGCACAAACTCAATCTGATCAACCACTTCAAATACCTGCAATTGTGAAATGCAGATACTGTAACTCCTCCGTGCCGACCATCAAGTCAGAGAAACTCAACTAAGCCTCATTCAAAGATCAGCCACGCTTCAGCTCTTTGAGATCATTGTCGTCCGTATAGAACTTGTCGTCGATACAGCACTCGGCTCGCAAAAACTGCAAAACTTCATCCAACTGCTCAAACTGAGCCACACAGTAAAGCACCCGCCCCTCGCGCCGCTGTTTGATCAAGCCTGCAGAGGCCAAACCAGACAGATGATGCGACAGTGTTGAGCCCGGAATCTCCAGTTCTTCCTGCAATGTACCCACGGCAAGGCCTTTATAGCCAGCTTTCACAAGCCGCTTATAAATTGCAAGACGCGTTACATGTCCAAGTTCTTTCAAGGCCTTAGCAGTTTTTTCGATATCCATCTCATTCACCAGAATTTCTTATATTTCGATATTACTAGAAATATCTTGACATGAAAACCTATTATTCTATTATTTCGACAAATCCGGAAATATCGTAATAAGGATCATACCCAATGTCACTGTCCTCTGAAATGCTCATAAGCAGCCTGGAAATGTTCGCAGTGCTTGCTGTGGAACTGACGATCCTCTTTCTGGCGATCAGTTACTTCGTCGGCATCTTGCAGGAATACATTCCGCCAAGCCGTGTGCAGAAGATCCTCAGCAGTCAAAACGGCAAAGGCTATGTCACAGCAGCAGCGCTTGGCGTCATCACCCCATTCTGCTCCTGCTCCACCATCCCGTTCCTGAAAGGCCTGCTCCGTGCCCGCGCCGGCTTTGGCACCATGATGGTGTTCCTGTTTGCCAGCCCACTGCTTAACCCGATTATCATCGGCCTGTTCGCGGTGACTTTCGGTCTGGGTGTCACAGTGTTCTACTTCACCATCGCATTGGCGGTTTCCATCATCGCAGGTTACACGCTTGAAAAGCTTGGCTTCGAGAGGTTTGTGAAGCCAGAAGCCTACGCGGCTCCATCCACCTCTTCATGCGGCAGCAGCTGCAGCGGAAGTGCGCCAGTTCAAAGCAAATGGGCAAGGGTATGGAACTCAACATGGGCAGACTTCAAAAAAGTCCTGCCATACCTGATCGGCGGCATCGCCATCGGCTCAATGATCTATGGCTTCATGCCAACAGATCTGGTGTCCTCTTGGGCGGGTGAAAACAATCCACTCGCAATCCCTGTGGCCGCTATCATCGGCATCCCGCTCTACATCAGAGCAGAAGCCGTGATCCCGCTCACCGCAGCACTTGCAGGCAAAGGCATGGGACTGGGTGCAATCATGGCCCTCATCATCGGCAGCGCAGGTGCCAGCCTGACAGAGGTAATCTTGCTGAAGTCCCTCTTCAAAAACCAGATGATCGCCGCCTTCCTGGTCGTGATCCTGGGAATGGCCGTCAGCGCAGGCGTACTCTATTCGCTGATCTTTTGATCAAGGACGTTGTTCACTCTCAACCCGTAGGAGGTCTCCAACGTTCATGAGTTCATCAAGGCAAAAAGACTTCTTAGCCCTCATATGGAAATGCGGAGGATCAAACTTACCATTGGGCCTTGGTGTATAAACGACGCAGGGATAAGACACCTTCGTTTCAGAAAGCACGACATGAGCGTCAAAGAAACAACAACGACCCAACTCAATGGGCCGCTCAGTAAAGACAACGAAGCGGCGTTCTCCACTCTGGTCCACTGACAGACAATCAAAATCAGTAATTCTGAACTCGATCATGACCTAACATCCCATCGACTATACGATGCATCATTCAATGGACTTCCAGAAGACACCAGAAACGCTACAACTCACGCAAATCACACCCTACTAACAATCAGGTTAGTGGGGTTTGTTTTTTCTAATCTCGAATGATCTCCAGGAAGTCTGGGCCAAACCGTTCCAGTTTGGACTCACCAACACCAGAAATCTCCAGCATCTCTTCAAGCCGCTGAGGACGTTCAACGGCCATTTCAATCAGAGTCTTATCGTTGAAGATCACATATGGCGGCACGTTCCGCTCTCGCGCCAGTTCCATCCGCCGCGCCCGAAGTTTCTCAAACAGCTCTTGGTCCGCGATATCCTCAATCTGAGCCCGCGCTGGCGTCTTGGCCCGGCGTTCCATCTTCGCAGAGTTGGCAAGCTGGTCCACCTTCAGCTCAATGGTCCGGCGTTCCTTCAAGAACTCCATGCCCAGCGTCGTCATCTTCAAAGCCCCATGAGCATCGTGATCAGCATAGATCAGGCCAGCAGCCAGCAGTTGCCGGGCAATGGCGTTCCACTTGATCTTGTCGAACTCACCGCCAATGTTGAACGTCGACAGCTGGTCATGCCCGCGTGAGATGATCCGCTCACTCGCATTGCCAAGCAGAACATCAATCACATAGTTCGCCCCAAAGCTCTGTCCCGTGCGCAAGATGCAAGACAGCAGCTTCTGCGCAGCAATCGTCCCGTCCATAGTCTTCGGCGGGTTCAAGCAGGTATCGCAGTTGCCACAAGGCTCGCACTCATCGCCAAAGTAGCGCAGCAGAACAGAGCGCCGACAGGTCGCCGTCTCACAGTAAGCGAGGAAAGACCGCAGCTTCTGCCGCTCAATCTGCTTCTGGCTCTCTGGCGCTTCACTTCGGTCAATCATCTGGTTCAGGAACACAACATCCTGCATACCATAAACCAGCCACGCCTCAGACGGCAGGCCATCACGCCCAGCGCGGCCCGTCTCCTGATAATAAGCCTCAATGTTCTTCGGAAGGTCCAAATGCGCCACAAACCGCACGTTGGGCTTATCAATGCCCATCCCAAACGCGACCGTGGCAACCATGATCATGCCTTCTTCCTTGATGAAGCGATCCTGATTGGCCTCACGTACCGAACTGTCGAAACCCGCATGATAAGGCAGCGCATCAAAGCCCTCATCAACCAACCACGCGGCAGTCTCCTCCACCTTCTTGCGGGACAGGCAGTAGATGATGCCACTCTCACCAGCTGGCCGATCTTTCAGGAAACGCCGCAACTGCTGCTTCGGATTACTCTTGATGCCCACGGTGTAAGTGATGTTAGGCCGGTCAAAGCCGGAGGAAATCAGGCGCGGCAGATCAAGGCGCTCTTGAATATCCTTCCGCGTCGGTTCATCCGCCGTTGCGGTCACTGCCAGACAAGGCACACCCTCAAGCTTCGCCCGTACATTGGTCAGCTCACGGTACTCAGGGCGGAAATCATGGCCCCATTGGCTGATACAATGCGCTTCATCAATCGCCAGCAGCGCAATCAACCCGCGTTGGTTTAACTCTTCCAGCAAACCAACAAACTCAGGCCGCACCAACCGCTCTGGTGCCACATAAAGCAGATCCAGCTCCCCAGCCTGCAGATCTCGATAAGCGGCTTGAACCTCCTCACGAGAAAGCGCTGAGTTGATGGACGTCGCCCGCACGCCAAGCTCTCGCAGTGTCGCAATCTGATCCTGCATCAGCGCAATCAGTGGAGAAACAACAATGCCCACCCCACGGCGACACAAAGCAGGCACCTGATAACACAGCGACTTACCCGCGCCTGTCGGCATCAAAACGCAGCAGCTCTCACCAGCCATCACGCTATCAATCACAACCTGCTGATTGCCGCGAAACGCGTCGTAGCCGAATACTTTTTTCAGAACATCATTCGGCGAGGCAACAATATCTTGCGTGAGTGTCATGAGCAGCAGCACTTACCTAAAGGGATTTGAAGGGCGTTTCCTAACGTCTACCCGTCTGCCCCAAGTGCGCAAGGTTTATCTGCCACTCGGGCACATAAACTTCGAGCAGCTGATCACCGATACTTCGCTGCTGAGATGAACTCACCAAAGGTTTCGCACCAGACCAGCACGGTGTTGTAGGTCTCAATGTCAACGCCCTCCGGCACATCCAGTAGGAAGCCGTCGAAGGTTTTGACGTCACCGATCAGAACCGAGTTGTCTTTGATTGGCAGGAACTCATCTTCATGCTCAACGAACTCAGGGACCAGATAAACCTTGTAATCCGGCCCCGGAGCAAGACGGCCCTGATGAACGATCATCTCTGGAGAGATACTCACCTTGCCCTCACCCCAATGCAGGAAGTCACTGCCACGCTGGTCGCGGCTGAACTCCGCAGTGTACTGCGCATTTTGAGCTTTCTGCTCCAGCACGGCAGTCTCAGGTGAGTCCGGCGCTGTCAGGATAGGCAAAAAGTAGATCCCAAGCGCAAAGCCAACAACAAGCACTATGGTGTGCGAAACGAGCAATGCAACAAAACGGATCATAGGAGTTCTCTCGGTTTACATGGTCAAAATCATTATGATCATAAAAGCGATCACATCAAAGTGTCTAGCAACCACGTATGAGGATGGCAACAAAGCTACCTCATTGTAATCAATCCCAAAATCTCAAAACACTGTGAAATACCGTGAAGAGCCCACTGTTTCTTAATCAGTGCTCATTTCACCCCAAAACACCCTTCCCTCACACACAAAATACCATCAATTTCAACAGGTTAACACTATCCACTCTAACCAAATGAGTGACCTTAGCCTGTTTATCCATGAAATATGCAGACTTAACATTCATCAAGTAGATTTACCTAAATGCTGTTTAGCCTCAGCCCTTTAACCCCAAGGACAAAAGGTCTGAATTATGAGCGAAAAAACTTTATACGAACGCCTCGGCGGCTATGACGCGATTTCTGCTGTCGTCAACAATCTCCTCCCACGCCTACAGAGCGATGAGTTGCTCGGACGCTTCTGGCAGAACCGCGGTGATGATGGCATCGCCAGAGAAAAGCAGCTCTTGATTGATTACCTCGCCAACAGCGCGGGCGGACCTTTGTACTACACAGGCCGTGATATGGTGATCACACACACTGGCATGGGCATCACCGAAGCAGATTGGGACGTATTCCTAGCCCACCTGAAAGCCACTCTGGAATCCTTCAGCCTGCCAGAAGCAGAGTTCAACGACACCGTTGGGTTCGTCAGCAGCCTGAAAGAGGAAATTCTGGTCTGATATTCCGGATAATTTTCCGAGGACTCCTATAAGCATCGCTCGCAGCAAAACCTCATAATGCCAATCGGGCGATGCTTTCTGCTCCCTACACATTTGACTTAGCGGCAGCTTTACCGCACTGTTTGAGGCAGTTCATTTTTCCGCCCATTGCGACACCCACAAAGTTTCACCATGCCGCTTTCATTGAGTGCCTTTCTTAGTCTCGGGCTAGCTATCGCAAGCGTCCCGCTCATCACACAGCGATGGGTGCCGCTCACCTTATTCGCACTTTCACTGGTCCTTGCAGTTACTGCAGGCGTACTGGATGCCCCCGGCCTCCTACTCGTCCTCAGCTGGGCTGTCGTCTGTGCTGTCCTTTTCCAGCAGAAGCACCCTGTCTGGCTCTATTACGTGATGGTTGGCCTACTGTTACTGGCAGGGCATCTGGTGATGACGCATGAAGCTCCCGGCTTTCACAATCTTCAGGTTCTGTCTGATGCGAAAACCAGCCCGGACGCTGTGCCATACTCGCTTTATCTGAACTTCGATAAGGCCGCTCTGGGCTTCCTGCTGTTCCTCTTTGCAGCATCACGCATCCGCACAGCTAAAGATTGGCTCCGCAGCCTGCGCATGACGCTGCTGTTCTTCATTCCAACAGCAGCAGTCCTGATCGGGGCGACCTACGCCGCGGGGCTGGTGGTGTTCGACCCTAAACTGGTGCCATTCTTGCCAGTTTGGATCTTCGCAAACCTGCTATTCACCTGCGTGGCAGAAGAGGTCTTCTTTCGCCAGTTCATCATGGGCCAGCTCATGGAAAAGCTCGGGCGCACCTTTTGGGCAGGCACCGCAGCACTGGTACTCTCATCTCTGCACTTCGCCTACTACCATCTGGACGGCGGCTTGCCTTACGCAGCCTTTGCCTTCGTCGCCGGACTGTTCTACGGGGCCACCTTCTGGAAATCAGGTCGTGTAGAAGCCGCCATAGGCGTCCACTTCCTCGTCAACCTCACCCACATCCTCTTCTTCACCTACCCCATGCTGGCGAAGTAAGGCGGACAACCACCCACGATACCTTTTCCGTAAGGGAATGCTGCTAATCATTGTTTTGTAGGGTGCTCACACTTGAAGGCCTCAAGCTCTCGGAACAAAGGGTGGTTGAATGTCCAGATCGCAAACGAGGCTAACACCGCGTTCAATCATCGCTGCGACGAGTGGAAACGTTCTGGAATGGTATGACTTCACCGTTTACAGCTTTCTCACGGCAACAATTGCCACCCAATTTTTCCCATTAGAAAACAGAGTGGCTTCACTGCTTTCCGCATTCGCCGTGCTGGCTGTCGGATATGCTGCCCGCCCTATCGGCAGTGTAATCTTTGGTCATGTTGGAGATCGTGTGGGCCGCAAGGCCGCCATGATGATCTCCGTCCTGTTGATGGGCGGAGGTTCACTCGCGATTGCCCTGCTACCCACATATGATCAGATTGGGATCGCCGCAGCCATACTTCTGGTTCTGGTACGGATCATTCAGGGTATTGCTGTCGCTGGAGAATACACTGCCTCCGGTGTCCTCCTGGTGGAGCAAGCAGAGCCGGAACGCCGGGCATTAACGGGAGCGTGGATTGCATGCGCA
>NZ_LMCK01000124.1:184-98645 GCF_001623165.1 Pseudovibrio sp. WM33 | reverse complement strand
CTCGGCTGTTCCAGCCGGTATCAGCCTCCTTCTTTCAGCCGAACAGATGGCAGATTGGGGATGGCGTCTGGCTTTCGGTTTCGGCACGCTGGTCGCAATCTTCAGCGCAGTCATCAGGCGAAACATCACCGACACAGTACTGGACGAAGACCCGGCAGATAACTCATCACCTGTCTGGCAAAGCCTGCGAGATCATTCCGGTTTGATCGGACAAATGATCTTGCTGCTCATTCCAACCGCTGTGATTTACTTTGTAATTTACGTCTATGCGGTTTCGTATTTAAGCGCAGAGCCAGGCTTTGGCTCGTCCACGGCTCTCAATGTCACAACACTCAATCTGATTGTTATGGCTCTGTTTATTCCAGTTTGCGGACTAGCTGCAGACCGGTTTGGGTTGCGACCAGCTTTTCTCGCTGGAGCCTTGGCAACCTTCATCCTCGCGGGCCCCTGCTGGTGGCTTATGCTCCAAGAAGACATCGCATCCGTTTCTCTTGGACAGTTCGGCCTCACCTTAATGGCGCCAGACCACTTGCGCTGCAGCGTTGTCGCTCTCGGATACAATCTGAGCATGGCCCTCTTCGGCGGCACCACCCCAATCGTCGCCACGTATCTGGTAAGTCAAACCGGCAAAGACTATGCCCCCGTCTACTACATCCTCATCGCAGTCCTCATCTCCCTGCCAATCATCTGGCGTCTGCCCAAACTGATCGCCACAACACGGCTGAAGAATGCTTTGGCGTGATGACCGATGCCTCGTGTTTGAGCGGGATATCCCACTATTGCAAAAAGCAACCAAAGGCTCTGTATCCTCCGGGATTATGCTCTGATATTGATTCTACATATTTTCCACTAGATCGAGCCTGTTGGAATAAGCATAAGATCCACATTTTATGATGAATATACAACGAGTTAAGCGAAAAATACTCCGCTTTACAAAATAACGTTTTCTCCGATTTCATTGGAAGATGGACATTTCTGTAACGCGTAGATTACCATCAGTGTCTTGACCAATGAGCCCCCTCATAAAGGCCTGCATAAACAACATCTCGGTGCGGAGCGCGCGCTGATACGATCCAATGGGAGATTCCGCATGACACAACGCACTTCACCAAACATGGGCGAGTTCCTGCATTTGCGCGGTCAGAACCTGTCTAAGGGTGAGCCGATTGCGTTACCTCTGGTACAGAGCTCAATGTACCATCTTCCAGGATTGCCGGAGGACTTCCCAAATTACGGTCGTGCCAACAATCCAACATGGACCCAGCTTGAACATGCTCTTGCCCATCTCGAAGCAGCGCCTTGCCTTTGTTTTCCATCCGGAATGGCTGCGATTTCTGCGGCTCTGTTCGCAACGCTCAAAGCCGGTGATCGACTGCTGGTCCCGGCAGACGGCTACTATGTGACCCGCATCCTCTCCAGCCAATTTCTGGCAAAGTTTGGCGTTGAAGTTGTTGAACGGGACACCGCCGAGTTTACCACAGGTGGCTTTGACGGGTTTAACGTTGTGTTTCTGGAAACGCCCTCAAATCCAGGCCTCGATCTACTGGATATGAAAGCAATTGCGTCTGCTGTACGAGCTGCAGGTGGCATCACAATCTGTGACAACACCACCCTCACACCACTTGGTCAGCGCCCTTTAGATTTTGGAATAGATATCGTTGTCTCTTCAGATACAAAATCCATGGCAGGTCATTCAGACGCCCTGATGGGTCATGTCGCCAGCCGAAACCATGAGATTTTAAAGGCCGTCGAAGAGTGGCGCAAATTTTCCGGCTCCATTCCCGGCCCACAAGAAGCATGGCTGTTGCATCGTGGCCTCGAAACATTGGATGTGCGTTATGATCGGATGTGCAATTCTGCAGCACTGCTTGCAGAGCGGTTTGCAAAGCACCCTGCTGTAAAATCCATTCGTTTCCCAGGCTTGGAAACCGACCCAGCCCACGCACTGGCCAAAACTCAACAGATACGATTTGGTTTCCTGATCTCCCTCACACTTGAAACAGAAGCCCAGGCTGAAGAGTTCATCAACTCATGTGCACTCTTGCGCCCTGCCACCTCATTTGGCGGCGTTCATAGCTCAGCAGAACGGCGTGCACGCTGGGGAGATGCAGTAGACCCCGCCTTTATTCGTTTGTCCGTGGGATGTGAGCCGGTAGAAGAGCTCTGGCAGGCGTTTTCAGAAGCACTAGAACGAGTTTCATAAGCGACAACTTCAATCCATGACGGGCAGTTTCTCAGACTGCTCGTCTACCACATACTGATTGCGGTCCCCGTCTCACTCACAATCCATTCCAGCATCTATCCATAATCCAAAGCTCGAATATCCGGTTGGCGCCACAGAACGAAAATGAGCCCCAAAGCAATGGCAAAGCAGGCGATGCCCGCGATAAACACGCCATGAATGTTAGCGGTCATCAACGAGGCTCCGGCAATAGCAAGCAGGAACTGCCCACCCGTTGAGCTCGAAATGGTGATCCCCATAATCCAGCCTTGCTCGCTTTCATCAACAGCAGCAGAAAACAGAGAAAACATAAGCGGCAGGGTCAGTGCAAAGGCTGCCACGATTGGCACTGTTAGCAGGTAAGAGAGCCACGCCACGTCGTTCACGGTAAAGGCCAGCAACCCAACACCCATCACAGTCACACTCACAAAAATCGTCGCCACCTTCGAAAATCGTTGGGATATTGGCCCCACCAGAAGTGCACTCACAAGAGCCAAAACCGATCCGAAGATGATCATGAGAATGCTGTTTTGAAGGGTATCAAACCCAAAACGCAGCACCATGTAGTTGTTGAGATAGATGTAAAAGGCGCTCAGCCCCACCTCTATAAAAAGAAAAACAGCACACAGCTTCAGGATTGTTGGCCTTGAATGTGCCCGCCAAAGAACGAGAAAGACCTCTGACAGGCCAAAATCTATTTTGCGGCGTGTTTGATTTGTTTCCTCAAAGAAAATAATGATCAGAACAATGTTGATCAGGATCAGCAACAGTGCTGCATAAAAGGGCAGTTCAAGCGAAGCATAACTGCCCATGATTGACGGGTCACTGAGCGTTCCCGCAAACAGAGGCCCGATAATCAAGCCAAGTGCAATGGCTGCTGTCACGTATCCCATATTCCGGTTTCTCTCTGCACTCGTAGTGCTAAGATCAACAAGAGCGGCCTGTGCGATTGGCTGATTGCCTGCAGCGAACCCGGTAATTGCACGCGCAAGCACCAGTAAAGCCAAATTTGACCAAATCACAGCAACCACTGCCAGCCCATATCCGAACAAGGCACCAAACAGACAAATAAGAATAGCCTTCTTACGCCCGATATAGTCCGACAGCTTGGATATGTAAGCGCCACCAAAAAACCAGCTGATGTAGAACGCTCCGGTCAAGAGACTGAAATCAATCTCCCGGATAGCAAGAGAATCTCCAAGGGGAACAAAGGTACTGCCAGGCACCATCACAAGGCTATTGACGATCGGAAAAATCAGCCCTTGCCCCATAACATCCACAAGGACAAGGAGAAGCAACGCAATTCGAGACCACCCCATCGCTTCACGCCTTTCGCGCTTCACATCAGCAAAGCATCATTCTGAAATTCATCAGAGCTATCCAGTAGCGGACCAACCGTCCGCCAAATCACTCCACCACGCGCAGGTGCTTCTTCTTCTCAAGCACCTTGAGCACGTTGGCCAGCTCGTGGCCGCGTTTTAGGATCACACCGCCAGTGCCAACAACGCAGTAGGCACCTTGTTTGCGGGCAAGCTTGGGGTCTTTTTCAATACGGTAGAGCGGCATTTCACTGGCACGGCGGAAAATGGCGAAGATCGCCTTGTCTGTTCCGTGGCCGATGGCGTAATCACGCCACTCGCCGCTGGCAACCATGCGTCCGTACAGCCTGAGGATCTGATCGAGTTCCGTTCGATGAAAAGCAACTATCGGTTTCGGGAGGTTCGGTTTTTGTTGAACGGCTGCGCTGTTGGCGCCACCATCAAGAGAGCGAACGCTCCCGGACACTATTGCAATATCATCCCCTTCACTCATGAAGGCCTCCTGCGTTCAGATCCTGTGGTTGGGCATCCCGGAGAAAGCAGAATATCGGCTCTCGCATCGCGGATGCGCCGAGGCAATCTGGTTGAGCACGCAGCGTGAATTTGGAAATCCGCGACGCACGCTAAGCCATCGGCAACCCCATTTTACCACATAATCCGCCCATCCTGCGGCAAAGCCTGAAAGAACGCAAGGGAACCTCCTTTTGCTGCCCGGCAAAGGACCCCGTGAGAATTCAGAGTACACGCTAAAATTGTCACAGTAGTTTCTCTATTTCGCCCCAATTGGGTCATTGAGGAGCCACGAATGCCAGCCAAATTATCGTTGTTGCCCAAGCAGGTTCGGTTCTGTGGAGCTGTGGTGAAGACTCTCACCCCTACCCCCCGTTGACCCACTCGTCACAGTGCTGAAGGAGAACCGAACCGCTTCCCCCTACAACTTATCGCTGCGATAAACCGCTGGCTCTTAATCAGTGAGACCAAGGGACAGGCCACCACCCCCAAGTAGTTTCGGCTGACTGGTACAATCCCATATTCCGGCCAAAAGCCCCGCAGCATCCCGCGCCAGCTTATTGGCATTCTTGGTCGCACGGGCATCCACGTAACCGACGTGACAAGTCTTACCCTGCCCCAGCTGAGTGATCACCAGCACCTGCCCGCGATAGAAACCGTCCGCATCCGCTTTATCATCCCCCGCAACATCCGCCGGAATGTCCGTATGCCACCGCAAGATGGTCGCCACAGGCTCACCACCTTCCAGCACCCACTCAATGGTGGAGCCAAGCCGGTTCCACGGACTCAGGCCTTGCGTCGCCGCAGGTTCATCTCGCGCCTGCTCGCCATAACTGACGAAGAACCGCAAATCACCCTCAGCCACGTAAACGGGGATACCGTTATACCCCTGACACATCCACACGGCAGAGCCCACTGCATTTTCGGGGGTGTCTTGAAGCTCGCATGTCTCGTTTAAATCCAGCGTGGAATAAACACTCTCAGCCGAAGCCTGACTGCACATAAAAATTCCGGTCATGGCAACAATGAGGAACTGAAAATTCTTCAACATTAAGCACCCACTTATCCCAGAGTTATCCGACAGGAATTACTTGAACGAAATACGCAAGCTCGACTGCGAAATATATCTTGCAACAGGCCGATGCCCCTGTAATACAGGCAGCAAATGAAATTGGAGTATACATAAATGCGTATCGATCGTATTCCTGTCGGTAAGAACCCACCTGAGGACGTCAATGTCATTATTGAAGTTCCAGTTGGCGGTGAGCCGATCAAATACGAGATGGAAAAAGAATCCGGCGCAATGTACGTCGATCGCTTCCTCTACACCCCTATGCGTTACCCAGGCAACTACGGCTTCGTTCCACACACCCTGTGCGGTGATGGCGACCCAATCGACGTAGTTGTTGTGAACCAGCGCCCGATCGTTCCAGGCGCCGTCATGAGCTGCCGTCCGATCGGCGTTCTGGTCATGGAAGACGAATCCGGTCAGGATGAGAAAATCATCGCTGTCCCAAGCAGCAAGCTGACCCGTCGTTACGAATCCGTACACAACATCGAAGACCTGCCTGAAATCACCATCAAGCAGATTGAGCACTTCTTCGAGCACTACAAAGATCTTGAGCCAAACAAATGGGTGAAGATCACCGGCATTCACGGTGCGGACGAAGCAAAGCGTCTGATCGTAGAAAGCATCGAGCGCTACAACAAAGAAGAAGGCTAAGCCCCTCTCTTTGTGACTGACACAAAAAAGCCCGGAGCTGCGTAGAGCCCCGGGCTTTTTTCATATCAAAACAAAGCACTGGAACTTCAGCTCTTGCGAGGAAGCACCAGACCGCACAGCGTAATGAAAACCATCACTGTGGCGTAAATCACATTCAGACCAGCAAACGACAGACCGAAGATACGGAACTGCGCAACGGAGCAGCTCACAACCTTAGTGGTCGCAAGGCTCTGCAGCATGTTGGAAGCAGATCCCAACTCCATGCTGCCACCAGCGGCACAGTCATTCGGGCCAAGCCAGAGTTCCCACTCTGCGCCAGCCTGATAAATACCAACACCGCCGCCATACAGAAAACCACCCGCCGCACCCAGCAGTGCCAGCACAGAAACCCAGCGCAGCTTCTCGGTCCGGGTAAAGATCAGCGCCAGAATACCCAGCACCAGACCAGCATAGTACGGATTACGCTGAATGAGACACAACGGGCATGGCTTGAAACCACCAATAAGCTCAAAACCCCACGCGGTCGCCAACGCCGTGGCACTACCCAGTGTCACCAGCGCAGCACCAGAGGTGAGCGGATCTTTCAGAAGCAGCGCAAAAAAGCGTCCTAGCATTTCCAGTTAACCTCTCCTGCGCATTCCCGAGGCTCCAAACCAGCACTCCAAAGAACACGCGCCACAAAACAGATTAAAGCAACTGTCCCATTCTCAAAGAAACGACAGCCGCTTTAAAGAAACTTGATCAGAGCGAAACCACCAACCAGCAGCACCACAAACACAGTGAACACCAGCCCCAGCCGCTTTTCGATGAAATCCCGAATTGCTGGTCCAAACAGATACAAAAGCCCCGCGACCGCAAAAAACCGAATTCCACGGGAGACGATGCTCGCCACGATGAACACTGGAAGATTCAGAGCAAAAACACCACTCGCAATAGTTATTACTTTGTACGGAAATGGCGTCAAACCAGCGATAAACACAAACCACCAGCCCCAGTCCTCAAAGATTTGCTTAAACTGGTCAAACTTATCCATGTAACCATAAAACGCGAGGATCGGTTTCGCCACTTCCTCAAACAAGACGGCACCAATGAGGTACCCTAGCAAACCACCCAGAACAGAAGCCACAGTGCACAGCGCAGCATAAAACCAGGCTCGCTGACGTTTGCTCACACACATCGGGATGAGAAGCAGGTCAGGCGGAAGCGGAAAGACAGAGCTTTCCACAAAGGCGACAGCGCTCAGCGCATGGGGTGCACGTGGCCCCGCAGCAAGGGAAAGTGTCCAGTCATAAAGGCGACGCAACATAAGTCAGCGATGCTCCAAACAATCATTCATTCAAGCGAAGAATATGGTTCATTTCGCAATGCGGTAACATTCAATAACAGCCCCACGCTGGAGTCCTACCTCAATCATCAGCAGCAATCACAGGATTATGGCCGGAAATATGGCCTCGCCACCCTTATCCCCCGTAAATATATATAAGTATACGCTGACAAATGCTGTGGTTAGCTGAATCAAAATATTGACGTCGCACCCCATCTCGATATATTCCGCCCTTACCAACCGTTGCCCCCGTGGCGGAACTGGTAGACGCGCCGGATTCAAAATCCGGTTTCTTCGGAAGTGCCAGTTCGAGTCTGGCCGGGGGCACCACTCTTCTCTTCCCCAAAATTTAAACGCTTTTATCCAACGCTACACGTGTGTCTTGATGTGCCTGCGGCCTCACGCCAATGGGTGATGATCTTGCACTAACTTCTGCAGGCGCTCTTCCAGCACGTGGGTATAAATCTGCGTTGTCGAAATGTCCGCATGCCCAAGCAGCTGCTGCACCACACGAAGGTCAGCGCCGTTCTGCAACAGGTGTGAAGCGAAGGCGTGGCGGAGCACGTGCGGAGAAACCTTGTTGCGGTCAATATCCGCTTCCAACGCAAGCGCCTTCAAGTCTCGCCCAAACGCCTGACGCGTAAAGTGCCCACTCTCTCCGTGAGAGGGAAACAGCCAAACGCTGTCCGCATAGGCCCCTAAAGATGCGCGCAACCGCACATACTCAACCATGGCCTTCTGTGAACGAAGAGACAGCGGAACAGCCCGCTCCTTGCCGCCCTTCCCTTTCACGGTGATAAGACGACTATCACGAATAGCCGCTGAAACTGGCAGAGAAACAAGTTCGGAAACACGCAAGCCCGTCGCATAAAGCACTTCCAACAATGTGTAGACACGTGCAGCTCTGATCTGCTTTGCATCACTATCATGCGTGATAGTAGCCAACTGTTCTGCCTTGCCGATCAGCCGATCCACCTCTTCCTCACTCAAAACACCGGGAAGAGTTGAGGCTTTACGCGGAGAAGCGACGGTTCGGGTTGGATCATCGTCGCGAATATCCTCGGCATAACAGAACTGGTAGAACTGCCGAAGAGCCGAAAGACGCCGCGCCTGAGAGGACGCCGCAAACCCGCGGTCAGTAAGGTCAGAGAGATAGGCACGGACATCCGTGACCTGCACAGCAAGCAGATCCACACCTTGCGTACTCAGGAAACTATCAAAATCTTCCAGGTCAGTTCGATAGCTTTCCAACGTATTGAACGCACTGACGCGCTCAACGCTTAACATTTCAAAAAAGCGTTCAGTCTCAAGAGTTCGACGCATAAAAAGCCTATTCGAAGCCTTCCTTTTGGATTTCGACGATAATTTCACGTGGCTCCGGCTCAACGTAGCTGACAAGCAGATACATGCTCAGCACAGCGCCAGTAACGATCAAACCTATGATAGACAGCAATCGCATCAATGTTGGCATGGCAGAACCGGATGCTCCCGTATAAATCTGGATATCCCTAAATCACCCGCAGATGGTGGGGTGTAGCAGTATACTTCACAATCAAAAATAGACCGTTTCACTGTGAAGGTTCAACCCGAAGGCACCCAGTGTACCGCGTATTTTGCGATATCCTCCAGGCCTGTGAAGGGGCACCTACGGTTTCTGTAGAAAATTAGCAGTTAAATGCTGGCAAACACTCTTGGTCTAGAACCTTGACAGGACAAGGTGTGATAATGTCAAAGCGTAAGTAAGAGTAGATGAATCGGCGAGGGCGTGGCGTGACTGCAAACGACACAAAGTCAGACAAAAAACGTCAACGACAGCAAGATATTTTGAAGCGCCTCGGCAATAAGCCAATTGTACTTGTTGGCATTATGGGCTGTGGCAAATCCACAGTAGGTCGCCGTTTGGCTCAATATCTCGCTCTCAATTTTATTGATGCAGACTCAGAGATTGAAAAAGCAGCAGATCGTTCTATCTCAGAGATATTCGCTGAACACGGTGAAAGCTATTTCCGGCAAGGTGAAAAGCGTGTCATTGCACGCCTGTTGGACGAAGGACCACAAGTCCTCGCAACAGGTGGCGGTGCCTTCATCAATGAAGAAACACGCTCCCGCATCAAGGAAAAGGGCATCTCCATCTGGATGAAGGCTGAGCTGTCTGTCATCATGACCCGCGTGCGCAAGCGCCCTACCCGGCCATTGCTGCAAACTGCGGATCCTGAGGCAACCATGCAAAAGCTGATGGATGAGCGCTATCCGATCTATGAAGAAGCGGACATGGCAATCTGGTCGCGTGATGTGACCCATGAAGCAGTCATGGAAGAAATCCTGATCGCTCTGGAAAAAGGACTACCGCCTCTCTCTGATGAGGCATCTGAAAATAACGAGGTTGGAAAGTGACAGAAGAAAATAACGCCACGCTCGTCAATGTTGACCTGGGCGACCGTAGCTATCCAATCCTCATTGGCCGCAACCTGATCAAACGCGCTGGAGAAGAAGTCTCCACCCGCCTCCCAGGTGCCAAAACAGTCATCATCACAGATGAGACCGTCAAGAAACTCCACTTGAAGGCACTGGAAGAAAGTTTCCAGTCCGCAGGTGTTGAGTTCAGCACACTTGTTGTGCCAGCAGGCGAAAAAACCAAACGCTTCGAAATCTTCGAGCGCCTCTGCGATGATATTCTCGCCCTGCGCCTTGAGCGCGGCGACGCTGTTGTCGCCTTAGGTGGCGGCGTTGTTGGCGATCTTTCCGGCTTCGTCTCCGGTGTTGTTCGCCGTGGCATGAAGTTCGTTCAGATCCCAACCACCCTGCTCGCTCAGGTCGACAGCTCTGTCGGCGGCAAAACCGGCATCAACTCCCGCCATGGCAAAAACCTGCTCGGTGTGTTTCATCAGCCTGCTTTGGTACTGGCAGATACATCCGTTCTGGATACGCTCAGCCCGCGTGATTTCCGCGCTGGTTATGCAGAAGTTGCCAAATACGGCCTGATCAATGATCCGGACTTCTTCGAATGGCTGGAAGCCAATTGGGAAGGTATCTTCGCTGGCGGGCCTGAACGAGAACACGCAGTCGCCCATTCCTGCCGTGCCAAAGCAGCTGTTGTTGCCGCGGACGAGCTGGAATCCGGCAACCGCGCACTGCTCAATCTCGGTCACACCTTTGGTCATTCGCTGGAAGGTGCCGTTGCCTATGAGACTGAACGACTGGTGCACGGAGAAGGCGTTTCCATCGGCATGGTATTGGCCCATGAATTTTCAGAGCAGCTTGGCCTGTGCCCGGCGGAAGACACCAAGCGTGTCATCACGCATTTGGAGGCCGTCGGCCTGCCAACGCGCATTGATCAGATCCCCGGTCAGCTGCCACCAATCGACACTTTTATGGACTTGATTGCACAGGACAAAAAAGTAAGTCGTGGTCAGCTCACTTTTATCCTTACAAAAGGCATCGGCACTTCCTATGTCGATAAAACTGTAAGCGCGGAACCCCTCCGCGCGTTTCTTGAGGAGAAACTCGGCAAATGACGGACTACGCTTTCTGGGCTTCCGTTGTCGCTATTGTAATTTTGCTCGTTCTTTCGGGCTTTTTTTCCGGGTCGGAGACTGCCCTGACAGCAGCATCACGCGCCCGTATGCATGCGCTGGTCAAATCCGGTAATAAAAGAGCGCTTATTGTTGCAAGGCTGATCGAGTTCAGAGAGCGCCTCATCGGTGCACTGCTGCTCGGCAACAACCTTGTCAACATTCTGGCCTCTGCACTCGCAACATCCCTGTTCCTGAAGCTCTTCGGAGACGCAGGCGTCGCCTACGCAACACTGGTCATGACGCTTCTGGTCCTGATCTTCTCTGAAGTGCTGCCAAAAACATGGGCGATCGCAAACGCAGAAAAATTCGCACTCAGCGTTGCACCTGTTGTTCGCGTGCTGGTGATTGTCTTTGGACCGATCGTTGCCGCCATCGAGGTAATCGTACGCCTCGTCCTGCGCATCTTCGGCATTCGCATTGATGATTCCACAGCCGTCCTGTCAGCACACGAAGAGTTGCGCGGCACACTGGACCTTCAGCATAAAGAAGGCGGCCTGATCAAAGCGGATAAAGACCGTATTGGCGGCCTGCTGGATCTGGTTGAGCTTGAAGTGTCTGACGTGATGGTTCATCGCACCAAGCTGTTCGCACTCAATGCCGACCTGCCACCGGAAGAGCTGGTGGAAGAAGTGCTGGCCAGCCCGTTCACCCGTATTCCGCTATGGCGTGATGATCCCGACAATATGGTCGGCCTGCTCCACGCCAAGGATGTTCTGCGCGCAATCGCAAATCTCAAAGGCGATATGGAGAAGTTCGAGCTGGATAAGGTCATGAGCCCGCTTTGGTTCGTACCGGACACCACCAGCCTTCAGAACCAGCTCAACGCCTTCCTGAAGCGCAAAACCCACTTCGCTCTCGTGGTAGACGAGTACGGCGAAGTGATGGGCCTCGTCACGCTGGAGGACATTCTGGAAGAGATTGTCGGTGAAATCGCAGACGAACACGACATCGAACTGCCCGGCCTCAAACCACAGGCAGACGGTTCCGTGATCGTCGAAGGCTCCGTACCGATTCGCGACCTCAACAGAGCGACCGATTGGAACCTGCCAGACGACGAAGCGACAACCATCGCCGGTCTCGTTATTCACGAAGCAAAAATGATCCCCGAGGAACGTCAGATCTTCACCTTCCACGGATTCCGCTTCACAGTCCTGAGCCGGGAAAAGAACCGCATCACGCGCTTGCGCATGATGGCGCTCAGCCCGCTTCAGGATGCGAAAAAAGCCAGCAAATAAAAATGGGCCCAGCCGGGCCCATTTCCTTTTCTGTAGTCCCTTAAAGAACGCAAAATTATCGTAAAACGCTCAAATCAACGCACATAACAACGCAAACGGGTAAAACACGAGCGCCTGCAACGTACTAGCCATTTGCCGCATTGATTTAGCTGTGCCAATGTACCAATTACTGTAAGAACCAATTACGTGTGAGATTTGGCTTCAATGGCAAGCGCGTGAATGCCTCCGGCGATCTCTTCAGCCATGCATTCGTTTACTGCACGATGCATAGCGACGCGGGACATACCCTCAAAGGCTGTGGATATGATCTTGATCCGGAAGTGGGTTTGTCCACCCTCGCGCCAGCCGCCGTGACCGCGGTGACTCTCGGATTCGTCGGTGACTTCAAGAAGCTGCGGCTTAAACGCGGCTTCCAGTTTAGTGATCATGATGTCTCTTGTGCTCATGTTTTCTATATCTCTCACGTAGGAAACCGTCGTCAAGGCCTTGCCTAACAGGGTCACTTTTTTCTATTTATGTCGGCTACCTGCTTTATGGCAGGTGCTAACCCAATCGCAAGGCAACTGAAAACCGAAAAATGAAGCAAGCATCCTCCATTTTCGACAGCATTCGCGTAAAACCCGGCAAAGAACGCACAACAAGCTCAAAAGGCCCAAAGTGCGAATGGGACGGTTGCGACCAGCCCGGCACCCATAAAGCACCGAAAGGTCGCGATCGGGAAGGCCAGTACTTTCATTTTTGCGTAGACCACGTAAAGGCCTACAACAAATCGTATAATTATTTTTCCGGCATGGACGATGACAGTGTTCGCAGCTACCAGCGCGATAGCATGACAGGACATCGCCCCACCTGGAAAATGGGCGTAAACTCGCAGGCAGACGCCGCGAATGCCCGCGATGGAAGCCGTACAAACATCGGTGGCGAAGACGTAAACGACCCGCACAACATCTTCGCTGGCGCCACCGGAGCACGCAGCCAACCTCAGGAACCGCAACGTAAGGTACTGGCACTTGAGAAAAGGTCATTTGAAACATTGAACCTTCGGGTAACCGCCCGTGGCGCCGAGATAAAAACTCGCTATAAAGAGCTGGTAAAGATTCATCACCCTGATGCCAATGGTGGCGACCGCTCTTCGGAAGACCGCTTGCGCGAGATTATTCAGGCCTACAACGTGCTCAAGAAATCCGGTTATTGCTAGGTCATACGTTTGACCAGTTCCCGGATCTCTTAGAATTTTTTAGATTTTCATTACCCCGATTTCGACGTGGGGCCGCGGAGGAAAAATGATAGATACGATGCAAACCGCTCAAACCCTGCCGACCGAAACAATTTCTGTACGTGAAGTATTTGGCATCGACAGCGACATGGAAGTGCAAGCCTTCGCTGAAGCAAACGAACATGTTCCTGATATCGATCCAGACTATCTGTTTGATCGCGCAACAACTCTCGCAATCCTGGCAGGTTTTGCAAAAAACCGTCGTGTGATGGTCTCCGGCTACCACGGAACAGGTAAGTCAACTCACATCGAGCAAGTCGCAGCCCGCCTGAACTGGCCTTGTGTGCGCGTAAACCTCGACAGCCACATCTCTCGTATCGATCTTGTTGGTAAAGACGCAATTGTTGTGAAGGACGGCCACACCGTCACCGAGTTCAAGGACGGTATTCTTCCTTGGGCTCTTCAAAACAACGTAGCGCTTGTATTTGATGAATACGACGCAGGCCGTCCAGATGTGATGTTCGTGATCCAGCGTGTTCTTGAGGTTTCCGGACGTTTGACCCTCCTCGATCAGAACCGCGTGATCAATCCGCACCCGGCATTCCGCCTGTTCGCAACCGCGAACACCGTCGGTCTTGGTGATACATCCGGCCTTTACCACGGTACACAACAGATCAACCAGGGCCAGATGGACCGCTGGTCTATTGTAACCACACTGAACTACCTGCCTCATGACAATGAGGTAGAGATCGTTCTGGCGAAGTCTCCACACTACAGTGGCGCAGAAGGTCGCTCTATCGTTTCCAAGATGGTTCGCGTCGCAGACATGACCCGTAGCGCTTTCATGAACGGCGAGCTCTCTACTGTGATGAGCCCACGTACAGTGATCACATGGTCAGAGAACGCTGAAATCTTTGGTGATATCGGTTTCTCATTCCGCCTGACCTTCTTGAACAAGTGTGACGATACCGAGCAAGCGCTGGTCTCTGAGTTCTACCAGCGTTGTTTCGGGGAAGATCTTCCTGAATCAGCGGCAAACATCGTCATGAGTTAAGGGGAGTTACATGGCAGGTACCAGCAACTCCTCAGCCAAGAACAAACCTGCCAGCCAGCCATTCAAGCAAGCGATGGGCTCTACAGTCAGAGCCATCGCAGGCGAGCCTGAGCTGGAGGTTGTTTTTTCACCGGATAAACCGGGAATGACCAGCGGACGTATACGTCTGCCGGAACCTTCCCGCACGATGACAAAGGAAGAAGTCGCCGTTACTCGCGGTTTGGGCGATTCCATGGCTCTGCGTCTTGCTTGTCATGATCCAGCTGTTCACACCAAGCACATTCCTCAAGGCGAAAACGCACGCGCTATCTTTAACTCGGTCGAACAAGCCCGCGTTGAAGCCCTTGGCACTGTCCGTATGCCGGGCGCTGGCGACAACATCGACGCCATGCTTGAGGATCGTTACTTCAAAGCCAACTTCGCAGAAGTCACCACCAAAGACGAAGCTCCGATGCAAGATGCGATCGCTTTGTTGGTACGCGAACGTCTGACGGGCCGCGAGATCCCCAAAAGCGCACAGCGCATGGTGGACCTCTGGAGACCTTTCGTTGAAGAAAAAGCTGATCATGATCTGAACAAACTCGTCACCCGCATGGATGACCAGATCGCATTTGCTAAGCAGATGCGTGATCTTCTCACCTCACTCGATATGGCTGATGAGCTGGGAGAAGAACCAGAGGACGACGACGAGAACAACGACGAAAGCCAGCAGGACCAGGAGGATCGCTCCGATACCTCTGGTGACATGCAGGAAGATCAAGGTGATCAGGAAGGCGCTCCTGAAGAGATGGAACTTTCCGGCGAAGAGCAGGAAAGCGGCGAAACCGAAGGCGTCGACAGCGAGATGCAGGATATCTCCGAAGAGGATATGTCCGATCAGGCTGAAGAGCCGGGCGAACAGGAACGCCGGGACCATCCCTTCAGCAATCAGCCGTCTGCTGATGCCTATCACATCTTCACACAGGCATTCGACGAGATCATTGCAGCAGAAGACCTCTGCGATCAGGAAGAGCTGGATCGTCTCCGCGGCTTCCTCGATAAGCAGCTGGCCTCTTTGTCTGGTGCGGTGTCCCGACTAGCCAACCGCCTGCAGCGTAAGCTGATGGCGCAGCAGAGCCGATCATGGGACTTCGATCTGGAAGAAGGCATCATCGACAGCGCCCGCCTCCATCGCGTAGTCATAGATCCACTACAACCGCTTGCGTTCAAATGGGAAAACGACACCGAGTTCCGTGATACCGTAGTCACTCTGGTGATCGACAATTCTGGCTCTATGCGCGGTCGTCCGATCACCGTAGCAGCCACATGTGCCGACATTCTGGCACGTACACTTGAGCGTTGCGGCGTAAAGGTGGAGATCCTCGGATTTACCACCAAAGCGTGGAAAGGCGGCCAATCTCGTGAAGCTTGGCTCAAGGATGGCAAACCGTCTAATCCGGGACGCCTGAACGATCTACGCCACATCATCTACAAATCCGCAGATGCCCCTTGGCGCCGCGCCAAACGCAATCTCGGCCTGATGATGCGCGAAGGCCTGCTAAAGGAAAACATCGACGGAGAGGCTTTAGACTGGGCACACAAGCGTTTGCTTGCACGTCCGGAACGTCGTCGCATCTTGATGATGATCTCCGATGGCGCACCAGTGGATGACTGCACGCTTTCAGTGAACCCAGGCAACTATCTGGAAAAACACCTGCGCAGTGTGATTGCTGAGATCGAAAACAGATCTCCGGTCGAGTTGATCGCAATCGGTATCGGCCACGATGTGACCCGCTATTATAAACGTGCGGTAACAATTGTAGATGCCGAAGAACTGGCAGGCGCGATGACTGATCAGCTTGCTGATTTGTTTGATGAAAACAGCGGTCAGGATCGCGGTAGACGTCACGGACGCCGATGAAATTAACACGACGCATTTTGCTAACAGGAGCAGCGGCAGCGGTAACAACCGCAGTCGCTGCTTCTTTGCCTTTCAGCGAGAGCACCGCACAGCAGAGCGGCTTTCAGTCAATGAAAGTCCGCTCCAAGGAAATCAACCGCTTCAAGTTCTCTGGTACCCGAGCAGAGCAATACGGCCCCCTCATGTTTCTTGGTGGCCTGGAACTCAGCAGCTCAAACGGTCGCTTCGGCGGCTATTCCGGCTTGCTGACGCTCAACAGTGGCTCAGACATCATTGCTATCTCAGATCGCGGCCACTGGCTGCGCGGCGAACTATCCCAGACCAGCCGAGGAAAGCCTCTCAAGCTGCTGGGCGCGGAAACAGCAACCCTGCTGGATAGCAAGGGCAGAAAGCTCAAACGCACCTACAGGGCCGACACAGAAGGTCTGAGCATTGGCGGCTCAGCCAACACACCTCGCATTTTCGTCAGCCATGAAGGAAAAGGCGGGATCATGACATACCCGCTTAACCTGAAAACAGGCGAAGAACGCGCCAAGCACCTGTTGATTCCCAAAGAGATCAGAGGCTTGGCAAAGAACAAGAGCCTTGAATCTGTTGCCGTTGCCCCTCCCAATTCTCCACTCTCCGGCGCGATCATAACGATCGCCGAACGCGGGAAGTCTCTGAAGCACAACAGACCAGCGTGGATCATCGGTGGCCCGCGCCCGGGGAAATTCTGGATAGGAAAACAAGGCAACTACGATGTTACGGATGCTGCCTTCCTTCCCAATGGCGACCTTTTGATCCTGGAGCGTTTGTTCAACCTCTCAGAAGGCCTTGGGATGCGCATCAGGCAGCTGGATGGCTCCAACCTGCGGCCAGACCATCTCCATACAGGCAAAACGCTCCTGACCGCTGATTTCAGTTATCAGATTGATAATATGGAAGCTCTGAGCGTTCACATGAACGCTTTTGGAGAGACAGTCTTATCCCTCATGTCAGATGATAACCGCTCATTCTTGCAGCGCACCTTGCTGCTGCGCTTCATCCTGACGGACAACGAACCTTTCAGAGAGCCATTCGTTCGAGCACCCAAAGAAGCAAAGATCGTCCCAGCGCCAAAACCGAAGCCTCGGTAAACGACTACTGTCTTTGTGAGCTGCACCGACATTCAATCCCAAAAACAAAAAAAGGCACCGGAACCAAATCCGATGCCTCTTTAAATTCTTTTCAAACGAACAGCTTATCCGCGCTGCGAAGCAGGTACCGCGCCGATTACTCCCAATGCGATGCGGTATGGAACAAGCATGCTCATCGCAACGATGATCTTTACGCTGAAGTCACCAATCGCCCAGGAAACCCAACGAGGAACTTCCAGAGCAAACACACCAAACAATGGTGCAACTTCTACCGCAAACGCATCGTGATAACCCAAAAACGCAAACTGTGTAGCAAAAGCAAGGCTAAAGAACAGCGCGGTATCGAGCATGGTACCGAGTGTAGAAGAGACGACAGGCGCCTTCCACCAACGACCATCACGAAGACGATGGAACACAGTCACGTCCAGCAACTGAGCAATCAGAAATGCACTTCCTGACGCAATTGCGATGCGTGGTGTTGCCAAAACAATAGAAAGAGCAACTGCAACAGCAAAGCCAGCGTACACGACTTTGCGTGCAGCAGCAGGACCAAACTGTCGGTTAATCAAATCAGTTACAAGGAATGCCACTGGATAAGTGAATGCACCCCAAGTAAGCAGGTCTGCTAGATTAACAGCCCCGAACATTCCCTGAACAGGGAATTGAACAAGGTAATTCGAAGCAACGACCACTGTGGTCATTGCCATAATAGCAAGAGCCAGTGGTCGAGCAGTATTCGACTTAGTCACGTTCAATCCCTTTCAAGAATGATGTGATTAAGCAGCTGCCTGACGACGCTTGATTTCGGTCTTCAGCAAACGCGCTTTAGGAGAAAGCTCAGCTTCAACTGCTTTCGCCAAGAATGCGTCCAAACCACCGCGGTGCTCAACAGAACGCAGAGCGTGTGCAGAGATACGCAGTTTGTAAGTTTCGCCGAGAGTCTCACTCATCAGGGAAACATTGCAAAGGTTTGGCAAGAACCGACGACGGCTCCTGTTTTTTGCGTGAGACACGTTGTTGCCGGTCATCACGTCTTTACCGGTAAGTTCGCAGCGGCGTGCCATGAGGGTCACCCTTTTAATTTGTAGGCGCCCTCATTTTTGGGCGCATTCTGTTAAAACCGGCAGGTCGCGGACACCACGGTCACGCGGAACCACCTCCGGCCCTGTACGGAAAAGTTGGCTTGCTATAATTAGTACAGCAGAATTCGTCAAGGCTTTGCTGCCTATTTGCCTGTTCGAAGCCCATTTTTCAATCAAAACTCGAACAAACTCACATCTCTTAACCACCGTGTTACCATGTTTAGGTAGTTTCATATTTCAATGAGTTTGAATTTTTTGTTCAGTTTCCTGAGTTCTCAGGCTGTCAGGCGCGAATGTCTGCGGCTGCGGAGGTACAGTATCGTGCAAGTAACAGTTTCTAAGGTTTGCAATTTTCTTGGCAAATCGAGCGTAATAGCCGTCGCAGCACTTTCATTAGGCACACTATCCACAGCTGCTCTGGGGAAAACAGAGCGCCTCGGCGGCGTCTACAATATTTCTTATGCAGGCTTCACTGTGGCAAGAGGCTCCTTATCGCTTATCCTCAGAGAGAACGCCTATTCCGCAAAAGTGGGTATGGAGCCAGCTGGTATTGGAACCCTCTTCTCCACAGGCAAAGGCGGCGCACACGCGACCGGGTGGATGAAAGGCGCAAAAGTCCTTCCAAGCACCTACACCATGGCCTCTCGTGCATCCAACCGAGATTTCTATGTCAATCTCGGTCAGGGATCTGGCCATGTCCGTACAACCCAGGTCACTCCAAAATACAAACCGTCCAAGACCCGCGTTAAGGTCACTGGCGAGCACAAGCTCAATGCGATGGACCCGTTAAGTGCAGCGATTGTACGCGCACCGTCCCGCTCAAAAGTACTTGATCCATCAGTATGTAATCGCAAACTGCCAATCTATGATGGTTGGGCGCGCTTCAATATCAATATGAAGTTCAAAGAAGTGCGTGAAGTCTCAGGCAAAGGCTACAACGGTCCGGTTGTCGTCTGTTCCGCTCGCTGGGAACCCGTTGCTGGACACCGTCCAGAGAAAAAGGCTGTTCAGTATCTGGCCAAAAACGCAAACATTGAGACATGGCTCGCACCAATCGGAAACACCCGTATTCTTATTCCTTACAGGGTCTCCATTCCGACATCGACAGGTACACTTGTCCTGGAAGCAGCAGAACTCAATATGCCTCAAACGTCAGGACTTCGCAAAAAAACAGCTTCCAGGTAGGATTTGCACTTTAATCCCAAACCTTCTTGTCTGAAGGGGTTCAAACACCCACATTTGTGATGCAAAGCCTTGACAGATGACCCAGCTGTCGCCAGTGTCGCGCCAAAATTATAGCGCGGTCCAACGCCTTTTAGTCGGCGGGTCTAGCCCGCAGATTGTTACGAGTGAATATCCAATATGCGCAGTTACCTCGAATTCGAAAAACCAGTTGCTGACCTTGAAGGTAAAGTACAGGAATTGAAAATCCTGGCTGAAGGTGGAGAAGCGGTTGATGTGGAAGACGAGATTTCTCGTCTTCAGGAAAAAGCAGATCAGGCACTCAGCGACATCTATTCCCGCTTGACGCCTTGGCAAAAAACTCTGGTGGCTCGCCATCCAGATCGCCCGCATGCGCTGGACTACATCGACACTTTGATCTCAGATTTCACACCTCTTGCTGGTGACCGTAAATTCTCCGAGGATTGCGCAATTATTGCAGGTTTTGGTCGTTTTCGTGGACAATCAGTCGCTATTCTTGGCCAGGAAAAAGGTAACAACACCGAAAGCCGCCTGAAGCATAACTTCGGCATGGCACGTCCGGAAGGTTACCGTAAAGCCGTCCGCATCATGGAACTGGCAAATCGTTTCAACATCCCTGTTGTCTCTTTCGTGGACACTGCAGGTGCATACCCAGGGATCGGTGCTGAAGAGCGCGGTCAGGCAGAAGCGATCGCACGCTCAACTGACATGTGCCTCGGTCTTGGCGTTCCAAACATCTCCATCGTCATTGGTGAAGGTGGCTCAGGCGGTGCAATTGCAATTGCAACCACCAACCACGTTGCAATGATGGAACACTCCATCTATTCCGTGATCTCACCGGAAGCAGGCGCATCCATTCTTTGGCGCGACAGCACCCGTGCACAAGACGCGGCAACTAACATGAAGATCACTGCAGAAGACCTCTCCAGCTTCCGCGTCATTGATGAGATCATCAAAGAGCCAATCGGCGGTGCTCACCGCGCAAAAGAGATCGTAATTGATCGCGCTGGCAACTCGATTGAAACTGCTTTGAGTAAGATGGCCGGTCAATCTGCAGACGAGCTCAAGAAGCAGCGTCGCGAGAAGTTCTTACGCATAGGTCGTGAACTCGGCTGATTCGAACCTAGGATTTATTGTGGGTATCCACTAAATTTTTTATAAAAGGCATCAGAAGTATATCTGATGCCTTTTTTGTTTGATCCAATCAAACTCGGGGGAAAGTGCATCTTGGGGAATACCCCACAATCTCAGAGAGAATGATCTGTGGTAAGATTCGATCAACCTTAACCCAGATAGTCTTAGTATCGAGTCGAGATTGGGGTTCGGGCAAACTAGCCCCAGCATGGTGGGTCAAGCACATGATTAGAGTGTTTCAGGGAGAGACTGGCAAGAACGTAAAGCGTGCTGCTGCGCTTGCGCTGGCTTTAACGCTAGCCGCTTGTCAGGGAACAGAGTTTGGCGCTGAGAAGCATCAGCAACCTGTGAGCAAAAGCCTTTCCAACAGAATGAAATCCAAGGATATGGAGCTCAAGTCTCCAATCATGGTTCGTCTGTTCAAGCAAGAGTCTGAATTGGAGATCTGGAAACAGACCAAATCAGGCCAGTATGCTTTGCTGGAAACCTATGAGATCTGCAAATGGTCTGGCAAACTCGGCCCGAAGATTAAGGAAGGCGACCGGCAGGCACCAGAAGGCTTCTACGAAGTCACTCCAGGCCTGATGAACCCGTTCTCCTCTTACTATCTCGCATTCAACCTTGGTTTCCCGAACAAATTTGACCGCGCTCATGACCGCACAGGCTCAAACTTGATGGTCCATGGTGCCTGCTCTTCTCGTGGGTGTTACGCCATGACAGACGAGCAGATTGCAGATATCTACTCTCTTGGTCGCGATAGCTTCCTTGGCGGTCAGAGAAAGTTTCAGGTTCAGGCCTTCCCATTCCGCATGACACCGGACAACATGGCCAAGAACGCAAGTTCCGAGCATTATGAATTCTGGCGCATGCTGAAGCGTGGCTATGACCACTTTGAAGTCACCAAACGCCCACCATCCATTGAAGTCTGTGAAAAAGAATATGTCTTCAACGCGAAGGCAGTCGCACGCGGAACCAAATTCAACGCGCGCGGCGCTTGCCCTGCCTACACAGTGCCTGAGCACATCGCAGTGGCAGTAGCAGAAAAGCAAACCCGGGATGCACGCGAAACCGCTGAGATCCAGATCGCTATGGAAAGCAGTAAACGCCGCAAAGAAAAGATTGCAGCGTTCTTTGGTGGCACCTCAACAACTGACGTCGCAAAAGCAGAAACACCAAACGCAACGCCTGTGAATGTAGAAGCTGCAAAAGTTTTGGCGCTGGCATCTGAGGAACCATCCCCAGCACCGCAAAAAGCCTCTGAATCAGAACGTGCTTTCAGCTACTTCACATCCCTGTTCTCTAACAGTCGTGTTGGTGAAGAGAAGAAGATCGTTGCAGAGGTCGTAAATCCATACCCAGCCGCCCCTGCACCACGCATCAAACCGCAATTGTGACGTTGTGTTAATCGAAACCTAGCCTGACTTATGTACGCTGGTCTCAATGAAGATCAACAAGTCAGGTTAGGCAAATGCCAGGCTCAAAAACCTTCTTTGGAAAGTACCACAGCAAAGAGTACATCAACGAACGCCGCCACTTACGTGGGCTCCTTGGCTATTACATAAAGTACATTCCAATGTCCTGGGGTGTGCGACTAGGCCTCTCCTCCGGCATTCTGACAAGGTATGGTGTTGAACTCACACCCAATGTCTTCGACGCCACATTCCGCATGTGCTGCGAAGGTGGTTACGGCACATTCCTCACCAGCTATCTCGTCGACTATGAAAAACCTTTCATCATGCTGGATATCGGCGCAAATCAAGGCCTCTTCAGCCTGCTTGCAGCTCAAAACACAAACTGCCAGCAAGTCATAGCCTTCGAACCCGTCGCTAGCACATTCCAATTACTGAAACGAAACATTGAGCTTAACCTTGCTACATCCCGCATAAAGGCAGTACAGGCAGCAGTCTCCGATCACACTGGTCAAGCTAAGATATTCCTCAGCAAAACCCATAGCGGCGGCGCATCCCTCAGCCAGAACACCGTGCATTCAGACGAAAAAACCGAAGAGATTCAAACCATCTCTGCCCAGCAGTTAGATGAGATGATCACCGATGAAATCGACATCGTGGTCAAACTCAATGCCGAAGGGCACGAAGAGACCGTGATTAAAGAGCTCATCAAGACAAGCTTCTTTCCTCGAGTTCAATCAATTTTCTATGAGAGAGATGTCAGATGGTCTGATCCAAACATGCTCAAAAACCTTCTGGAGGAGCAAGGCTTCAAAAGCTTCAGGAGAGTTGGCCATGAACCACGTTTGGACGTACTGGCAAGCCGTGAACCTGACGACACCTAAGCCCAGATTGCCATGCGCAGACCGCGTTCATCTCGCCCGAAGTCAGCCGGAAATGGCTCCGCGTGGCCATACAGCAACCGCTCAGCAATAACTGCATTCACAGCAGCATCCATCAGATCATCCCGCGCGGCACCTTTAGGCGGTTTTTGGTCCAGAAAGCTCGCTACATAGCCAAACTGCACAAGTAAATCTCTCCGTGCGTCCAAGCCCGCAGGATAGCTGCTTCCCTTGACCTTCTTAGGAATAGCAATGGGCTCCTGCCCGTTTAAGCGCCAGAATGTCACTTCAGGATGAACTTCATACACCTGTGCTTCCAACTCAGGAGTCATGAGCTGATCAATCTCCCTAATTTTTGGGAAGATATGGAACGCTTGCTTGGATACTTTTTTGGGTGGTGTTGAATGCGCCAGTGCAGCAGAGCAAGCCTCGCGATAATCCTCACAATAGATCGCAGCCCGCGCGGGAATGGAAAACACCGTTGACTGTCGCATACCTAAAAGAGGACGAACCGCTTTCTCAGGCCCACGACCATTGCTGCCAATCTTCTCCGGCAGCCCGATCGGCATATCGACCGCAATCTTATGCGGATCATGCTCAGAGGCCAGCAAATCTGCAAAATGAGGAAAGATCTGCACTTCAGTTGCACGGCTTGAGCCAACCCAGCGGAAAACAGCAACCCAACCTGCCTTGCAACCGTCAACCCCAGCCACACAGACGGGATCAACAGCCACTGCTTCAGGCACGTTCAGGCGCCTCTACCACGCGGCGGGTATTCACAAGCGCCATCGGCTGGATAAGCGGGTCTTGGTGCTCAGCATAAAGCAAATCATCAGAACCAACTTTGACAGAGCGCGCGACCAGCTCAAACGTTGAAGCTGTTGCTTTCTTCAATGCCTCTTCATCACTCTGCCCACTCAGGCTGCGAGCCAGATAAAGCGCTGCCAACAAGTCACCAGTGCCATGCGGTGCGCCCTGCACTTCCGCATGTTCAATTGCGAGGCTACCACGCGGCCCAACCAGCAAATTGGAAATGGAATTGCGACGGATTGCTGGCGACGATGTAATGATCGTCCGCTCCACTTGCAGGGTGCGCGCTGCCGCAACAGCTTCATTTTCCATTTCAGTACCAAACCCGCTAAGCCAGGCGAGCTCAAAACGGTTTGGCGTAATCACATCAGCAAGCGGCAACAGTTGGTCACGAATAGCTTCAGCAATCGGCTCGGCAACATAAAGACCACCTTTATCACCAATTACCGGATCGCACAGATAGACCGCATCATCATTGCGAGCCTTCACTTCCTGCACAATCTTTGCAACATCAGAAACCTGTGTCGCATTTGCCATGTAGCCAGAGATAACCCCCTTCACAGTGCTCAAACGATCACTGGCGCAAATCTGTTCAACGATATGCTTGAAAGCTTCTTCACTGGCCGAAATACGCTCCCCAGCACCTTGTCCAGGGTGCCATGGCAGAACAATCGTAGGCAGCATCCAGACATGAAAGCCCATGCGCTCCAGTGCAAAAACAGCACTACGCATGCCAACACATCCGCTGACAACCTGCGAAGAGATCACCAGAACCGAAGGCTTTTCCTTCGGAGCGCTTTCTCTGATTTTGTGTTCTACTTTTTTGACAAACCGCTCAAGCGACATCTAGGAAATCTCGTGTTCAGATGAAACGCCAGTACCAAAACGTTTCTCGATATAATCCAGAACCATCACCTTAAACTCATCAGCGATGTTCGACCCACGCAGAGTAACAGTTTTAGCGCCATCAACAAACACAGGTGCAGCAGGTGTTTCACCGGTACCAGGCAAAGATATACCGATGTCAGCATGCTTGGATTCACCCGGGCCATTCACGATGCAGCCCATGACAGCAACGTTGAGTTCCTCAACACCTGGATATTGCTCACGCCACTTCGGCATACTCTCGCGGATATGCGCCTGAATGTCTTGAGCCAGTTCCTGAAAGACTGTGGAAGTTGTACGTCCACACCCCGGACACGCAGCAACAATCGGCACAAAACTGCGAAAACCCATTGTCTGCAACAGTTCCTGAGAAACCTGCACTTCACGCGTGCGATCCCCACCCGGTTCAGGTGTCAGCGAAATACGAATGGTATCGCCGATGCCCTGCTGAAGCAGAATGCCCATGGAAGCAGAAGACGCCACAATGCCCTTTGTGCCCATACCAGCTTCAGTCAAACCAAGGTGAAGAGCATAATCGCAACGCTGCGCCAGATCTGTATAAACGGCAATCAAATCCTGAACCTGAGAGACTTTCGCAGACAAAATGATCTTGTCGCGACCAAGCCCCAACTCCTCAGCACGCTGAGCAGACAACAGACCAGATTGGCAAATCGCTTCGCGCATCACTTGTTGCGCTGTCAGCGGAGAGCCTTCCTCCTGGTTTCTATCCATCAGGTGTGTCAGCAGTTCCTGATCCAGAGAGCCCCAGTTTACACCAATACGTACAGGCTTATTGTACTTCATCGCCATTTCGATGATCTGGCCAAACTGCTTGTTTTTTTTGGTCTTGAAACCAACATTGCCCGGATTAATTCGGTACTTATCAAGCGCTTCAGCACAATCAGGATGATCTGCCAGCAGCTTGTGTCCGATGTAGTGAAAATCCCCGACCAGCGGAACATCGACCCCAATCCGGTCCAGACGCTCTTTGATACGCGGAACGGCTGCAGCAGCTTCATCACGATCAACCGTAATACGAACCAGCTCAGACCCGGCACGCGCCAGAGCAGAAACCTGCGCAACCGTTGAATCTATGTCAGCGGTGTCGGTGTTCGTCATGGACTGAACAACAACAGGCGCTTGGCCGCCAACAATAACCCCACCAACGTCTACAGCCACAGAACGACGGCGCGGAAACGGGGAAGAAATATAGGTTTGGCTCTTGTCAGTCATGATCATTCCACTGGGATAAATCTTTAGGCAAGCAAGTGCAGCATGCAGCCCGCGCTGTCAACTTTTTAGCGCATGCTCAATTCAGTTTGATGTCATCTCAAGACGCCGTCATGCACCCCAAGATTTCACAGTAAACCTCTCCTCAGAATGATGCTAGGTCCACTCCATCATCAGCCTACTGAAAATAGCCAGCGACTTTTGACGCAATGCACTCATCTCTAACCTTCCATTAAGGACAAAAGACAGATCGGCGGTCAGTTTTGACCTTTTTGCACTGCACGCTAAACAACTATGCTTTTTGCTAATGCAACCAGATTAAAAAGTGGCGCAAGCTCACACCAACTCTTTTTTCAATACATTTGGGCAGGAGACTCGAAATGCTCTCAGGAAAAACCGCTGTAATCACTGGGTCCACATCAGGCATCGGCCTTGCTTACGCTCGCGCAATGGCAGAGCAAGGTGCCAACATCATGATCAATGGGTTTGGTGATGCTGATGCCATCGAGAAAGAGCGCGCTGCGATCGAAGCCGACTTCGGCGTAAAATGCGTATACTCATCAGCCGACATGACCAAGCCTGATGAAATTCACGCAATGATCCATGATGCGGTTAAATCCCTCGGTTCCGTCGATGTCCTCGTCAACAATGCAGGCATTCAGCATGTTGAAGCTATTGAGCATTTCCCAGTCGACAAATGGGATGCCATCATAGCAATCAACCTGTCCTCCGCATTCCACACGATCCGTACCGCTGTGCCTTACATGCACAAAGCAGGCTGGGGTCGCATCATCAACACCGCATCCGCTCACGCACTGGTGGCATCTCCATTCAAGTCAGCATACGTTTCTGCGAAGCACGGCATCGCAGGCTTGACCAAAACCGTCGCACTGGAAGTTGCAGAAAACAACATCACAGTAAACGCCATTTGCCCCGGTTACGTCTGGACACCACTCGTCGAAAGGCAAATCCCGGATACCATGAAAGCCCGTAATATGACTGAGGAGCAGGTGAAAAAGGAAGTCCTGCTCGCTGCTCAGCCAACCAAAGAGTTCGTGACTGTCGATCAGGTTGCCGGCCTAGCAGTGTTTTTGTGCTCTGATACAGCCGCTTCAATCACCGGCACTCTCTTGCCAATGGACGGCGGCTGGACAGCACAATAACGCTCAGATGATTTCCCGGAGTTTTCTTTTCCAAGCGACCTATGGAGGTCCATATGGCAACTACTCGGAAGACCGCGAAAAAAGAACGAAAGAAAATCAATCTGGCCTTGCAAGGTGGAGGCGCACACGGCGCCTTTACCTGGGGCGTTCTGGATTGGCTCCTTGAAAACGAAGATTGGGAGATCACCGCCATCTCAGGCACAAGCGCAGGTGCCATGAATGCAGCCGTTATGGCCGATGGCCTCGTTGAAGGCGGACAACAAGGAGCCAGAGACGCGCTCGCCCGCTTTTGGAAATCCGTCAGTGCCGCAGCAGAAACCAGTCCGTTCCAGCGTAGCCCGATGGATGTCTATCGCGGAAATTGGAGCATGGACAATTCTCCAACATACCTGGCATGGGACCTGCTTTCCCGTATCATGTCTCCCTACCAACTAAACCCGATTAACTATAATCCACTCCGCGACCTCGTCGCCGAGCAAATCAACTTCGAACGCGTACGAAGCTGCGACCAGATGCAGGTCTATGTTGCCGCGACTAATGTTCGAACCGGAAAAATCAAAGTTTTCGCAAAAGAAGAGCTCACCCTTGATTCACTCATGGCATCAGGTTGCTTGCCGCACATGTACCAAGCGGTAGAAATTGGTGACGATGCCTATTGGGACGGTGGCTTTATGGGCAACCCGCCTTTGTTCCCGCTATTCCGACACGGTGGCTCGACTGATGTACTTCTTATTCAAGTCAATCCGGTTGAGAGGGTTGAACTTCCACACACAGCTCAGGAAATCTCTGAGCGCATGAATGAAATCACCTTCAACTCAACTCTGCTGCGTGAGCTTCGCGCGATTGAGTTTGTGACACGGCTCATTGATGAAGGCCGCCTCGATTCGAACGAATACACCCGTGTTTACATGCACAGAATAGAAGCAACAAAAGATCTCGCCCCTTTCGGAGCTTCATCCAAGGTAAACGCCCAGTGGGAATTTGTAGAACTTTTGCACGACATTGGCCGCCAGGCTGCAAAGAAGTGGGCGCACGACAATTACGACAGCATTGGCAAACGCAGCACACTGAACCTGGACCACGAATTTAACTAGATCTGAACGCAAAGGTTAACACTCCCAAATCGCATTGCAAATTGCGACGCAGCATAGGTAAGCAACCTGTTAAATTAACCCGCATGTTGGAGAGAAGAAGCGCAGCCACCCCAGATATTGTGCCAAAAATTTATCGCAAAACTGGCACAGCTTTTGCTTTTAAATAAGCAGCTGATATCAAGGTACTGCGTAATCAGCTTTAGAGAATATAAAGAGGGTTTTTGAGCGTGTATTCAAAGCCCTCTTTTTCTTTGGGCAATACATCCTCCCAACACACAGCTCTCAGAAAAAATCGTTTTATCCCTAAAAAAGTCTTTCAAAAAAATCAGCGTGCCAACCTTTTGGCAAGATTTTAGCGTTAGGAAAGACACGCTGATTGTTGAGTTATGCGTATTCAGCGCTACAGCGGAAGGAGCAGGCGTTTGCGACCCGACTTGCTTCTTCCGCTCACAAGCCTTCAAGCACATCTCTTAGCCCTTGATTTAGTAAGGAACCCACGCGCTCGCAAGGGTAAAGGGCCTTATTTGACCGATATCACATCATGTTCAGAGCTGCACGTAAAGCGTGTTCACTATTTCACAATTACAATCTTTGCGTTTGATCGGCCATTTGCCTGAATCAAACTGAACAATCTCTTGGCGTTTTTCGGATGCAACCGCACACATCCGTGTGAAGCAGGCGCACCCAAGCGCTTAACCACATCCGTTCCATGAATGGCATACCCCTTATAGAAAAACACAGAGTAAGGCATCGGTGCCCCGTTATACTTACGGGAGAAATACCGTTTGTGCATTCGCGTTGGCTTAAAGGTGCCCACTGGCGTTCTCTAGCCCCGCCGAGCCGTCGAAACAGGCCACGAATGCTGAACCTTCCCATCCACGAAGATCCGCATCCTTTGCTCGGAAATATCAATCTTAGCCAACACTTTAGTGGAGGATGCCTTGGCTGGAACCATAAGCAATAAACAGATAAACAGAAGTCCTGATATAGTAATTATTGTACGCATACTGAAGCCACCTCACTCAACGCAATACTTAAGGTGAATTAGCATACGCACCAGCAGGTGTCTGTCATCGACTTATTCTAAGGGTATTATTAACGATCTCTCAGAAGGGATACTTCAATACTGAGGTAATATAACTCTCAATACCAATACATCATGCATACCTTGTTATTCATGAATATACACAAAGCTTCACTTCAAACACCGCTTTATTCACGACACATTCAATGAGAACTCACAGTGCATGCAGCAAATAAAAAAGCCCGGAGATCCTTCCGGGCTTCGCTCATCAAATTTATCCGACACTCTGGTTGCCTAGAACATATCCCAAGCAAACCGATAGGTCGCACCAAACCCGACAGACCACATATTGTCGTTCTGCGTAATCGGGCTATCTGCAGCTTCACCAATCAGACGGTCATAGCCACCTTGTAGGTGCAGCCCAATGCTGTCAGTCAGCGCATAACTCGCACGCGCAACACCACCAACGCTCTTGAAACCACCTTCTGCGGAGTATGGACCGAATGGAGTGCCTGCTGCAACACTGAAATAGGTGTTCATGTATGAACCATCAGCTGCATCAACGCGCGGACCGAATACAAACGTCAAACGATCTGTAACTTCGGTGATCACGTCGATCCCGGCGCGACCAACAAAGCCGCGGTGCCCGTTAAAGCCGTGGCGCACTTCGATGAATGCACGGAACCAATCATGACGGAAGCCACCACCAAGGCCAACTTCTCCAGCCCAAGGCACACGAGTTGTCCCTGTCAGAGAGGAGGAATCTGAAGGATTACGCTCTCCAACAAACCCAAAAGACGGATAGATGAAGAGGCCCTGTGTTTCGCCCTCTTTCACCTGACCGAAGCCCGGCAGGTAAAACCGCGAAAACGCAATCAGGGGCAGCGGATAGATGATGTATTCATCCGCACCGTCATACTTGGGATTCACAAAACCAGCCACGCCAATATCAACGACGTATCTCTTGCTAGCTTGCTCCTCAGTCAAATCACCAGGCGTAAAACTATCTTCTGCCAGTGCATGACTGGAAACGGAAGCAAGCGCTAAGCCTGCGAGAATACGAAGAGAGGCGGTCATAGGTGCAGCCTTGATCGGGAAAAAGCAATTACCACCTATGATATACGTTTTAAGTCACTTTGGAGACCTGCAGTTTCAGGAGTTTTCTACAGACTGTTGCCCATTGGCATCATAAAACTCAACAACTAGTAGTTTTTTCATCTCAATTCACATTGACTGAGTAAAACAAGTCCATCAATTCCCCGTGAAACCAAAGCGTTTTCTTCAATCCTTTCAGTAAATCGGTGCAAAAAAAATCTTTTTGAATCAATAAGCCTCCGAGCAGAACAGATAAATTCTGCAGTATCTGGACAAACGCGACGTCAATTTCAAATATCCGGAAAAATAATCCTCTTGGTTTCAGAGGCTATGACGATTATTCCTAGAAAATTCAGTGATAGTGGCTGTTCTCTATCCTAATGAAACAAAAACAACGCCCCCAGCCATCTGAAAGGTGCCAAACACATGTTTCTCAGCGTCTTTGAAATTTTCAAGATCGGTATAGGTCCGTCTTCGTCCCACACAATGGGACCGATGACCGCTGCCGCACGTTTTCTGGATGAGTTGAGAGACGGTCGCCGCATATGGCCCGGCGCAGGCGCACCAAAGAGATTGCGCTGCACGCTTCACGGCTCGCTTGCCTGGACTGGCAAAGGCCACGCGACTGACAGAGCCGTTGTTCTTGGACTGGCTGGCTGCACGCCTGAAACTCTGGATCCAGATGAAGCAGAGGCACTTGAGAAAAAGATCGCGACAGAAAAGAAAGTCCACCTTCCTGACCTCCCAGAGTTGGACTTCGATCCCGATAAAGACGTGATCTTCGACTTTGAGAAAAACTTGCCAGGCCACGCAAATGGCATGGTGATCGAAGCATACGACGCCCAAGACCGCCTGCACCTCCAGGAAACATTCTATTCCATCGGTGGCGGGTTCGTTTTGACCGAAGAAGAACTGGACCGCCTGAAAGCAGCAGAAGCGTCAGGTGATCAGGCTCCCGACGAAATTAAAGGCATGCCTTATCCATTTGCTACAGCGCAAGAAATGCTGGAGATGGGACAAAAATCCGGCAAAACCATTGCTGAGATGAAGCGCGCCAACGAAATCACCTCTCTGGATCCACAAGAACTGGACAGCAAGCTCTGGCAGATCTGGGATGTGATGAACGCATGCATGGAGCGCGGCCTGAATACTGAAGGCGAGCTACCAGGTGGCCTTACAGTCAAGCGTCGCGCAGCTGCAATCAAACAACAGCTGGAAGACGAACGCGGCAATAACATGAGCATGCCGCACGTCGCCAACGACTGGCTCTCAGTCTATGCAATGGCCGTAAACGAAGAAAACGCAGCTGGCGGTAAGGTCGTCACCGCGCCAACAAACGGTGCAGCAGGCGTTATTCCAGCAACCGTAAAGTATTACCGCGAGCATTGTCCGGGCAGCAACGATGAAGGCATCAAAATCTTCCTGCTCACGTCAGCAGCTGTTGGTGGCATCATCAAGCACAATGCTTCTATTTCCGGTGCTGAAGTTGGTTGTCAGGGCGAGGTTGGCTCCGCAGCGGCAATGGCAGCAGCAGGTCTCTGCGCAGCTCTTGGCGGCACCAACGAGCAAATTGAAAACGCCGCTGAAATCGCTCTGGAGCATCACCTTGGCATGACTTGTGATCCGGTTGGAGGCCTCGTTCAGGTGCCATGCATCGAGCGCAACGGCCTTGGTGCCATCAAGGCAGTCTCAGCAGCTTCACTGGCTCTGCGTGGAGATGGCTCCCACTACATGCCACTAGACAACTGCGTTGAAGCCATGCGCCAGACTGGCGTGGAGATGAACGACAAATACAAAGAAACCAGCAAGGGCGGTCTGGCAGTTAACCTGCCAGAATGCTGATTACTCAGGCTTCGGTGGCGGCAGTTTTCTGCCCCACCATCATCTGGCGCTTTGTGCCATAGCCTTTGATACGCTCAACCTCAAAACCCGCTGTTTGCAGGTTTCGGCGCACCCAACCTGCAGCGGTGTATGTCCCGAGAGTCCCGCCAACAGCAGTTTTCTCTCCGACAGCAAGCATAAGATCTCGCCCCCACAGCTCTGGGTTTCGTGCCGGATTAAAGCCATCAAGGAACCAGGCATCAACGGGAATGGACAAGGTTGGCAACATCTCACGAGCATCCCCAACGCCAAGCAGCAGTCGCACACCATCAATGGTGATTGGATTCCAACCCGGCTGAGGCTTCCATGCAGCCAACAGCTTGTCTTTAAGCTCTTTGAGCTCAGGCCATTGCGACAGCGCTTTCTCAATCTCCGCAGCTTCCATCGGATACAGCTCAAACGAAACATAAGTCAGCTTGGTCCGCTCTGCTTCCGGCAAACTCAGAAGCAATTCCAGTGTGGCGAGAAAATTAAGCCCGGTTCCAAATCCCAGTTCAGCAATAGTAAAAGACTGTGCACCCACCCAGCGTTCAGGGAGTTGATTACCCTGCAGAAATACGTAGCGCGTTTCGCCTAATCCACCGGCTTTGGAGTAATAAGTATCCCCAAACTGCGACGCATAAGGCACATTCGCATCATCCCATTCCAATTTTGGGCGCTCTGTCATATGTCTAAGCCAAATCTCTAACGTAAAAATCGGTCTGGGCTTATACCCCAACCTGGGAAATAAAAAAACATGACCTACGATATAGTTGTTGTTGGAGGGGGAATTTTCGGACTTAGCGTCGCCAAAGCCGCACTCGGAAAAGGCTTGAAAGTCGCTCTTCTGGAAAAAAACACCATCGCATCAGGCGCCAGCGCTGGCCTTGTTGGTGCGTTGATGCCCCATGTACCGAGTAAATGGAACGACAAGAAGCAGTTCCAGCTGGACGCACTGATCGAACTCTCCGATATCGTGGAGGAGCTGGAAGAAGCCACTGGCCTTTCTGTCGGCTACAGCCGTGCAGGTCGCCTGATCCCGCTTTACACAGAACCTAAGCTCGAACATGCCCTCTCCCGCGTTGAAGAAAGCAAGCAGCGCTGGAGAAGCGATGAAACTGGCTTCACCTTCAATGTGGTGAAAGAAACACCGTTCAATGACTGGCTCACACCAGAAGCCGCTCCACTTGGCATCATTTGGGACACCTTGGCAGCACGGGCCAATCCGCGTCTTGTCTCTGCAGCTCTCAAAACCCTGCTGGAAACACGCATCGACATCATGGAACACACCGAGTATCTCGGCTTTGATGAGACTACAGGCACCGTTTCACTGGGCAATGGTGAAAGCCTGAGTGCTGATCGCGTGGTATTGTCAGCAGGTTATGAAGGTTTCGAACCACTCAGTAAGATCGCAGGTAAACCCATCGGCATGGGTGTGAAAGGTCAATCCCTTTTGCTCGAATATAAGGCCGACAAACCTCTCCCGGTTATCTATGACAACGGAATTTATGTTGTCTCACATGCCAATGGCACTGTTGCTATCGGCTCCACCTCAGAGCAGGAGTGGACCAGTAAAGAGCCAGTAGAAGCAGACATTCAGACCATGCTCTCCAAGGCAGTTGGCTTTTGCCCTTCATTGAAAGACGCGCCGATCCTCACCCGTTGGGCAGGTATCCGTCCAAAATGTAAAAAACGGGACCCTTTGGTCGGCCTCATTCCAGGCAAAGACAAAACATGGGTGGCAACTGGTGGCTTCAAAATTTCCTATGCCATTTCTCACCGCATAGCCGCCTGCCTCATGCAGGAAATGTTCCCTGAACAAGACCAGACGATCCACTTGCCAGAGAGCTTTAAGCCAGCCTTCCATTTTGGCTAAAGCATGCGAGATGAGAACAAAAATTGTTTGCCCTATCAGTTTCAGGGCAAACGCCCCCTGCTAATTGGTACTTTTTCAGGTACCGCTTCGTGAAATTAGCTCAAAATATAGAAAAATGAGGCATGCTGGACCTTGCAGGTGCCTCAGTTCAAAGTTACATGAGGAACAACTCTGTTTCCCAAGCTCTGTCTTCAGGGAAGCAATTCAGCTAGTTCATCTTCGCAAACTTGGAGTTTAACCAGTCCATGCGCGCTATTCTTGATGTCGTTTTCATCATCCTAAATCTTTACACGTGGGTCATTATTGCGAATGTGATCTTCTCCTGGCTCTATGCGTTCAACGTGGTGAACTCAAACAATCAGTTCATCGCGATGATCGGGCAGACACTTTACAATCTGACCGAACCGCTCCTGCGCCCTATCCGCCGGTTCCTGCCAGCAATGGGTGGATTGGATCTTTCTCCGATTGTGCTGCTGCTCGGCATTTTCCTTATTGAGCGCGTCATCGGCCTCTACGTTTATCCCTACGTATTTTAAGTAGTGGCTGAACAAGAACGCCCTTGGAAACTGCAGGCTGACGGAATTCTCATTACCGTCCGCCTCACCCCCAGATCCTCCAAAGATCAAATTGAAAAGATAGGCGAGCAGTCCGATGGCCGACCGCTCGTGATGGCGCGCGTTCGCGCAGTGCCAGAAAAAGGCGCTGCAAACAAAGCCATTGCGGCCCTTTTTGCGAAAGCACTCTCTGTTCCCAAATCATCGGCAGAAGTGATTGCAGGTTCCACCGCCCGCATAAAAACACTACGTGTTTACGGCGAACCACAAGAGCTGCAAAAAAGGCTAGAAGATCATCTCTCCTAGCCTTCAAAGATAAGCTCTGCACGTAACCGCGATCAGAGAACCCACATCAGTTCTCATGGTTACGTTTTAGTCTTCAAGCTTGCGCGCTTCTTCTTCCAACATAATCGGAATTCCATTCCGAATTGGATAAGCCAGCTTCGCAGCGCGAGAGACCAGCTCCTGGTTCTCAGGATTGTACTCAAGCGTTGTCTTCGTCACAGGACAAACCAACAACTCCAAAAGCCGACGGTCCAGCTGTGGCGCTTCAAATTCGCTCATAGAGCCCTCATTCATTTTTGTCTTTACCTGCATCACTGAAGCGTGCTGCCAGTACCACCATTGCCACGTGCTAGCTCAACTTCAGCCAGCGCAATGAGCGTATCCGCGCGCACTTTCAGATTCTCTGTTTCCAACAGAGCCTGCTTCTCTTTCGGTCCATAAGGACTCATCATGCACAATGCATTGACCAATACCTCGGTCGAGGCAGAATTGACGCTATCCCAGTCCGCTTCAAGGTCATTCACACTCAAGTATTCTTTGAGCGTTGAAAGCAGCAAATCTCGATCGACATCATCTTCTCCGATACCGGTCGTCAAATCACCAGCAAAGCGGGTCGCATCAACGTGACCACGACGGAACGGGGCACGTTCTTCCAGCTCACCACGAAGCACAAAGCGAGAAACGCCAGACAACGTAATCAGATAGCGACCATCGCCACTTTCCTGAAACCCTGTAATGCGCCCCATACAGCCAACAGTGCAAAGTTTTGGCCTACCGGCTAACTCTTCATCACTGGTTTCAAACTGCGGCTGAATTACCCCAATCATGCGATCAGTACGCAAAGCACTGTCGATCATCGACGTATAGCGCGGCTCAAAAACATTGAGAGGCATGTGGGAGCGCGGGAGCAAGATAGCTCCCGGCAAAACAAACAACGGCACAACCTGCGGCAGATCATCCATACCTGCGTAGGTCGCATTTCCAACAGTCATCGAGGCCACTTAAGTGCTCTCCGCTCTTATCATTAGGCCTAGATTACGAGAATAAAATTGAGGAGAGTTTACGGCGACCATAAGCAGAACCTGCATCTTTGAAGCCCCAGGCTTCAAAAAACTGCAGCAACTGCTTGCGCGCGCCATCTTCATTCCACTCACGGTCACGGCGAATAATCTCAATCAGCTCATCAACAGCACCAGTTTTATCCCCTTTGCCGCCCAAAGCGAGCGCAAGGTCAAAACGAGCCTGATGATCATCTGCATTGGCTTCTACACGCTCACGCAACTCTGCAAGGTCATCAAGCCCTTCAGATTGCTCAGCGAGTTCAAGCGCAGCCTTGGCTGCTGCAAAATGCTGGGAGTTCTGCTCATCTTCCGGAATCATATCGAGCATCTGTTTTGCATGGTCTTTCTCACCAAGCGCCAGATAGCACATAGCAAGCCCACACAACGCCTGCACGTTGCCAGCGTCGATAGAAAGCGCGCTACCGTAAAGCTGTGCAGCTTCTGGATACCCTTCAGCATCACGAAGCTCATCAGCCTTCTCAAGCATCACTTCCAGATCACTTGGACCAATGTTTACGCCAATACGATCGAGAAACTTTTTGATTTCACCTTCGGTCTGCGCACCCATAAACCCGTCAACAGGCTGGCCACCTTTAAACGCAAACACTGCCGGGATCGACTGAACACCCATCTGACCGGCAACTTCCGGATAATCTTCGATGTTCATCTTCACCAGCTTGAGAGCACCATTCGCTTCCTTGACGACTTTCTCAAGCGTCGGCGTAAGCTGCTTACAAGGACCACACCAAGGCGCCCAGAAATCAACGAGGACCACCTGATTACGGGAGCCCTCGATTACGTCCTGCACAAAGGTTTGAGTGGTCGTATCAACAATCAAGTCAGCAGCATTGGCTGCCGGAGCTGCAGATGGAGATGCCGCGCCAGCCTGTGTGTTGGTCTGATAACCGCCGCCATATCCACCGCCAAGGGAGCCACCAAAGCTGCCACCTACGGAATAACCGGATCCACTCATTATTTTGACCCTTTACTGAACCGGGAGCTGCTCATACCAGCGCTCCTCATATCAAAATCTCTAACTGCTGCCTAAAATGGTCTTAGATGAGACCAATTACAATTGGCGATCACCCAGTTTTTATAGATCTTCAGTGACTTTCTGCGCCTCTGCAGAAACCGCAAGCACATTGGCATCATGCCCACATGCCTTGGCAAACACCATCAGACCTTCCGCTGAAATCGCCGTTGAAGCGTTATTTAGCAATGGATGGAAGTTCAGAACCTCCTGCTCCATCATATCTGCATCAAACACCACGGACACGCGTTGTGCTTCCCGATCATTGATCAGAGAGAACGGCGTGACGGACCCTGGAGTAACACCCAGCACCTCTTCAAGAAGATCAGCTTTGCCGAAAGAAACACGACCAGATGCACCAATGATGCTCGAAATCTTCTTGAGATCTATCGTAGCATCATGAAGGGCCACGACCAAAAAGAGATTACCCTTTTTGTCTTTAAGGAAGAGATTCTTGGTGTGCCCACCTGGAATACGCTCATGCAGATCAGCAGATTCAGCAACCGTAAAAACCGGTTCATGATCAATTGTAGAAACCGGAATGTTCAAGTCTTCCAAGAAAGATATCAGTTGTGAACGGCTTGCTGGCATGTAGAACGACCTCTCCCAAGTCTCTGAGGCAAACCAAGTGTTTGCCACATAAATGCTGCACCGTTTTAAGCCACCTATAGAAAAAGGCAAGCGGTCCATAAGAACCGCCTGCCTCTAGCAAACCGAGGGCGAATAGTTTGCTTAGTGAGCCGTCATGACTGACGGATCAGGGAGTGGTGTGGTGTTGGTCCGAACTGGCAGAATTGGGTACTCAACGCTTGGCTGTTCTCCGGTAAGGGTCTTCAGGAAAACAGTAATTGCATCAATATCTTCTTCACTCAGCTCAGCGCCAAGCTGAGAGCTGGCCATAATAGAAACCGCCTGCTTCAAATCCCAAACCTTGCCGGAATGGAAGTAAGGAGCAGTCAGATCGATATTGCGGAGCGGTGAAGCACGGAAAACGTATTCTTCCTCGGCAGTTTGAGTAACAGCAAACCGGCCTTTGTCATTGACTGGAAGAATATCTGCACCCGGCTTTTCAACCACGCCGAATGGATAGTACCCCTCACCACCAATATTCACACCGCCATGACAAGCGGCACACCCGGTGTCCATAAACACCTGTAGTCCCTGCTTTTCCTGCGCATTGAGAGCATTTTCATTACCCTCAAGGAACAGATCAAACTTGGAAGCAGGCGTAATCAAAGTAGCCTCATACGCTTCAATTGCCTTCGCCATATTGTCGAAGTTCGCTGGCAATTCCTCACCCGGGAATGCTCTTGAAAACTGCTCGGTGTATCCCGGCATACTGTTCAGAACAGCTTCTACCCGCTCTGGCGTGCTGGCCATTTCAACACCAGCTTGCACCGGGCCTTTGGCTTGCTCTTTCAAATCTTCTGCACGACCATCCCAAAACTGGGCAAGGTTGAACACAGCATTCAACACGGTGGGTGCGTTACGAGGCCCCTTTTGCCATCCATGGCCGATGGATGTTTCCAGATTATCATCCCCACCCATGCCGAGATTGTGGCAGCTGTTGCACGACAGCAATCCCGAAAGCGACAATCGCGGATCAAAGAAGAGCTGACGCCCAAGATCAATTTTTTCGCGAGTAATCGTGTTGTTTTTAACACTAGGTACAGCGTGCGGGATCGGCTTGAAGTAAGAACGCGCCTCTTCCAGCAACTCAGATTGAGCAAAAGCTCCTCCCTGAACAGCCATACTGAAAACAGATGCGCCAATCAATGTCTTAATTATTGCTCGCATGAAATCCTCCATCATCACGAGATAATGGAGTTTAGAACCACTACAAACAAAAGCACATTGATGCAACCGCTTGACATTTACTATGGTAATATCAAAAATTTCATCAGCTTAAAACGCAAATCCATCATCGAATATATTGAGATATACAAAAAAATACTTGAAATATGAATTCTAGCAATACTTATTAATACTATAAAATTTGCAAATTATAATCACGGGGCATATACAAAGCAGCCTTCCCTACACTTAGAATAACTCTAATATAGACAAAAAAATTGAGGGCTATGGGCGTGTGCAACTTATGTTTCTCAAGGGCATGTACTTCTCCCTCAGAACGTTCTCTTAGAATATACTAATGCACGACTGCGACATACTGCCCCCAATTACAAATTGTGATCCTGACGACGTCTAACTGTTGTTCTTGACCACGCTCGCTAATGTCCATTCTGAATGTGATTAAAAAAAATCCTGATCTTATTGAGATATATGAGGGAACCTGTTTCTTTTTCATGCAGCCCATCCACGACCTCGGACAAAATCACATAGGTTATTTTACTCGAGTGCAATTATTTCCACAACGATCAAACAACTCTAAAAAACTATCTATCTTATTGTTATATAATATTTTTTATGAGGCACTTCACGACCTCCACATCCACAAGCTCTGAGAAACCCCACAATGAATTTCAAATTCCTTGTTGCATTCACCCCGAGCTTTTGTCATATAGCTCCCACCTCACCGACGGGGCCGCAACAAACGGCTCTAGCGAAACAGATGCGGGCGTAGCTCAGGGGTAGAGCATAACCTTGCCAAGGTTAGGGTCGTGAGTTCGAATCTCATCGCCCGCTCCAGTTTCTCTAAGAAACTGAGTTTTCGCGAAGTTGGAATTTTTTGGATATGCGGGCGTAGCTCAGGGGTAGAGCATAACCTTGCCAAGGTTAGGGTCGGGCGTTCGAATCGCCTCGCCCGCTCCAAAAAAAACAAAACAACCGCCGCAAGGCGGTTTTTGTTATCTGCACTTCTCCATCCTTTTCAAAGCCTTAAGAAAATTATTCCTCTTCAAGCCAAGGAGGAAATGGTGTGTTCTCAGCAGACATAATGTTCATGAACCGGGCCTGGAAATAATCTGTGCGTCCCAACACCGGTAGAAACTTTTGCCTGAACAGACGGATCGCTGTGTTGTTTGACGCTAAAAACCGTGTGCCAGTATCGACCGTCTTCAAAACCTCCGCGGCAACAGGTCGTCGATCCAACATATATTGATGCGTATGCCCGGTAGAAACTTGCCACGCCAGCCACGCAGCATCCTCAATCCCTAAGTTCATCCCCCTGCCTCCAAAGGGAGAATGCACATGCGCAGCATCTCCCACCAGAAAGACCCGCCCTTTCTGATAGAGATTGGCCAATCGGTGAGAGATCCGGAAAGACGACTTCCAATTGACTTTGATAACTTTCAAAATTGGCGGCATAGTCTCAAGTGGATCAGAGTGATCGGCAACAATGCGCGCCCGTGTCGCAGAAAATGGAATGACACCGAAGATATTTGGTGACCTGTCAAACATCGTCGGCCCATCCATCGTCAGCGTCGGTTCCAACTCCACATCTGCCAGCCCCCAATCTTGCGGATACGAACTGCCTGAAAAGGTGAACCCCATTTGCGAACGCACAATTGAGTGTGCACCATCTGCCCCAATCACCATGGGTGGGTGAAGTACCTCTTCGTCACCGCTACTGGTTTGTATAACTGCAGTGACGACCTCCTCCTCCTGCTCCAGCTTGACTAGTTCACACTCCCGCTCGACCGGTATTCCCAGCTCTGTCAGATGTGGTTCAAGAACAGTTTCAGTCTCATATTGCGGCAGAGCCAGCATAAAATTAAAAGGCCCATCTAAGTCTGAGAGATCAACTTCTAAAAGCTCGTCACTTGGCCCACGAAAGTGGACATGATTCATCCGCCATCCCTTTCGCAGCAGTTTGTCTGTCACACCAGATGGTTGCAGGATTTGGAGGGTTCGAGGATTAATGGCAAGGGCACGAGATTGAGCGTGAGGGCGCGAGTTCTTATCGATGATACGAGGCGTAAAACCGCGTCGCTTCAGCTCAATTGCGGCAGTCAACCCACTGGGCCCTGCCCCAACAATTAGAATGCGTCCTCTTTGCATTACCATCCTACCGTACACAGGGCTTGTTGTTGCGAGCTTATGCAAAAGACGCTGTTGGAGCGTTGAACCAGTAAGGCGAACTTTAATCACTCTTGGAGGAGCTTGTTTGCCCTTCTTGACCTGGCTTCAAAATTGTCGTTTAGCTGCCTTCCAAGCTCTAAAGGATGGTATTTGATGACAACACCTTGCCCTTGCAAATCAGGAAAAGACTTTGAAATCTGCTGCCAGCCTTTTCTGGAAGGCAAGGCCCTGCCCGAAACAGCAGAGCAGCTTATGCGCTCACGTTACAGCGCTTATGCCACAAAAAGCATTGACTACCTGAAAGACACATTGTGGCCCCGCTACCAAAAAACCTTCAGTTCAATTGAGGTCGCAGAATATGCTGCCCAAACTCAATGGATAGGGCTTGAGATTCTGGGCACCGATAAGGGGCAACTAGGTGATGCAAAGGGTAGCGTCCTCTTCTGCGCCAAATACCTTGCCCATGGCCAAGTCGGCGAACAAAGAGAACTGAGCCTCTTCAAAAAACGTAAGGGCCGCTGGTATTACGTTGAACCGATGGAAGAAGGCACCCGCCTCTAAACCTCACAGCCTGATCCAAAATCAACTGAGCATAAAATAGTCTCGCTGCGAAAGCAGCAGTCAGCTTCTCTGCGCGTCCATCGATAATGACCATATCACGATGCAGATAAGGCTTTACCTCCCCCTACAAGCAAGTTCCGATCGTCACCCAGGTCAGCAAACTTCTCCGTGAAAGTCTAAAAGCAGAGATCTCAGACTTATCATTCACCGACTGCACACAAGCCCTTTTCAGCTCATCATACCAATGACTGAACCTAAACTGAGGCTTACCAAGATATTTTGCATCAGCTAGCAGCATAAGATGCCAACACAAGAAAACATCGTTTCCATATATTCCTGCGATACTCCCGGTATGTCAGCACGAGTTTCCCACATCTTTAAGTTGCTTCATTAACAATCACATTCCGTAGGGAAAAGGCGCCTTCGCGTAACGGGTTAGCGGAACGCCGACAAGGTTCAGACAAGCCTCGTTACATCCAAACTTATTAAAATTAGAAAAAAAACTATTTCAAACTATTGGTACATATGTGTATGTCACACAAATATGAGTATCGACCAGGAAACATCTAAATGAACGTAGTTCACGCTAACAGAGCGGAGTTTATGAAGTGGAGATCACTAATACAAAACACACCTAATACTGTTGGATCCGGCTGTGAAATTTATGAATCTACTAAGGAGCTACACTTAAACGATGGATCTTTAGTCCTAATTAGCAAGCCCAATCAAGATTGCACAACACTATTACAAAGTTTTTCTAAAAAAAACCTATCAGAAATCCAGTACTTACAGTTCCGCGCCTACAAACTCGTTGAACCTGGCTTTGCAGGACGGCAATATTGGGCTGTTAAAGTCATCGCAGGAAAGCACCCTAAGAACCCAGGGTTACGGTTGTTGGTCGTTGGCTGGGTCAAGGGCACAACCATGAAACGAGCCTTCAACGAAATCAAAAAAGTACTAAAGGGCGACGCCCAAATTTGCGAAGATCCACGTCTATAAGAACAGCAACCGACAAAGCTGTGACGCTCATATGAAGGCGCTGACATTGAAGGCGATCAGATTATGATCAACCTGCGTCAGCCTTTTCCTTTCAACTGTTTGGCTGGCAGTCCAGCGACAAAACTCATACTGAGCGAAATCCACTCTCTAAGCGCCGCCTGATCACACACCTCAGCAGCCACAAACACCAATCCTCCCATTCGGCGACCACCAAGCTCAACAATCTCAGCCCCCTCTCGACCGAGCGCTTCCACTTCATTGTCTTTTCCAACACGAAACATAAAGCGAGCCTCTTCACTCTTAATACGGTGCGCCCCAGCCAGCATATTCCCATCCAGAAAAAAGCACAGCCCACCCATCATCCGCTTCTCCGAAATCCCCATAATGCCTTCCAACTCCTCACGAAGCTGATCACTAAGTTCCTCATCATAAGCCACTTGAATACCCTTCCAGCGTGATTGTCTTAGCCATTTTACAGACTAAGACAGTCAGCACCTCACCAAGAGGAGCCGGTCCCTGCTCAGTTTGGGCGGATGCAGGGACCGGCGCAAGCTGCACGGCTGAAGGGAGGCGTCCCTCTAGCACTGCGAGGCGGTCGCGCAGCTCTGCAATTCGCGATGTTTTCGCGTTCATTCACTCTCGGTAAATTTCATTTTGTTCTCTATATGTTCTTATATTGATTCCGTCAAATCGCACATGAGTCAAGCATCAAAAACTGCGAGAGTATCAAAACAAGAATTTTAAAAACTTCAAGATCCAACTAAGCCTTTGTTTTAACTCAGGGACCAATCAACACGACAACACCACAGAACAGCATTCCGAAAATATTAATTTTCATACTAGTAATAATTGACCAGAAATAATTAAGGCGTATCGCGTGCAAGAACTCCTCCTCAAATGGTCAGCAGTGCTTTTGCCCTACAGCACCCATGCAAAACTGCTGCCGATTTTGGAAAAACTATTCAGCATTCTCTTCAGCAAAGGTGAGGCTGGAGGAGCGCGACGCTCTGCGCTAATTGTTTTTGCAGTACGCATCGGGAGCGCAGCACTCGCCTACATCATACAGGTCTTTCTGGCTCGTTGGATGGGCGCCTCAGAATATGGCATTTTCATTGTTGTCTGGACGGTCATCATCATACTGAGCGTTTTTTCGGGGCTTGGGTTTTCTGTTTCCCTTCTGCGTTTCATTCCAGAGTATCTGGAGAAGAAGCAATATGAGCTCCTCAATGGCCTGCTCTTCAGCGCCCGTTTCCTTGTATTGCTTAGCTCAACAACCATTGCAGTAATTGGCGTAGCCATTGCCTGGACTTTCTCTGATTTCATTGGCAATGCATACATCCTGCCGCTTTATCTCATAGCAATCTGCCTGCCCATGCACACTTACACCGGTATGTTGGAAGGCATTGCCCGTGCGCAAGACTGGCAGCTCAAGGCAATGCTGCCAGATTTTATAGGCCGCCCTCTTCTAGTGCTCGCATTCATGTTGATTGCGCTGATGCTGGGCTATCCGCCAACAGCCGTCACAGCTTGCATCGTCACCATTGCAGCCGTCTGGACGATCACCTTCTTTCAGACAATTATGATGGAAGTCTCGCTGAACAAAGTCCGCCACCCTGCTCCACGTAAACTGCAAATAAAGTCATGGCTGCTTGTATCGGTTCCCATGCTGGCAGTTGATGGCTTCTTCCAGCTCATCACCAGCTCTGATGTCATCTTAATCGGCCTTTGGCTCCCGCCAGATCAAGTCGGAATTTATTTCGCAGCATCACGCACCCTCGCTCTGATGCATTTTGTTTATTACGCGGTACGCGCCGCAAGCGCACCGCGCATGGCCCGTCTTTACCACTCAGGCGACCGAGATGGCCTCAAGGATTTTGTAGCCAGCGCTGCTAAAATGACCTTCTGGCCAACACTGCTCATGGCCGGCTTTGTCATGGCCGTTGGACCATTCCTCCTCTCGCTGTTTGGAGAGGACTTTGCTCAAGGCACACCAATCCTTTACATCCTTGTCGTTGGTGTGTTGGCACGCGCATCCGTTGGCCCGGTTGACGCATTACTGACCCTATCAGGGCACCAAAACACTTGCGCAAAGATCTATGCCAGTGTCTTTGTGGTGAACCTTATTCTCAACACAGCACTTATTCCAACACTGGGCCTGTATGGAGCCGCTCTGGCGACCACATTGGTCATATTTTTTGAAGCATGCATTCTTTATCGCGTTGCCTACAAACGCCTTGGGTTGCACACATTCATTTTGCCATTGAAGAGACGGGAAACTCCAGTCAATGAAGCAGGATAGCACCACGATAAAACTGCTGACACCCGGCAAAGATAAGGCAGCTGAGCACCTGTGGCAGCAACTCTCTCAGCATGCACTGGAGCTCAACCCATTCTTCTCCAGCAGTTTCGTAAGTGCATTCAACGCACACAAAGCAAATGGTTCAATCAAACTGTTACTGGCACTTGATCCTTCCGGTACAAAAGCGCTCGCGGTTATGCCCGTCGTATTGGTAAGACGTGGCCTCCTCTTCAAACTACCAAGCACATTAGCTGGTGATTATGGGCCACTCGGCACCCTGCTGATTTCTGAGGAAGCGACGCCAGCGGCACTCAGCAAACTGTTGGAAACTGCCTGCAACTTGAGCTGGACCAAAACACTAATCCTCCCTTTCCATGGAACCGGCGGCCCCGTCTATAAGTGTCTGGAAAACGTACTTTCAGCACACGGATGGAAGTATCAGGTTTCCTCGAAAGAAGATCGCGCCTTCCAGCTATCTGGCAGAGAAGGTCGCGCCGACTTTGACGCCCTCAAAAAACGGTCCTCATGGAAAGGCGCCTTTAAAAACCAGCGCAGGTTAGAGAAGGAAGGATCGCTTTCCTTCACCATGTTAGAAACCTCAGATGACATTCAAGCAGGACTCGAAGATTTCCTAAAGCTCGAGGCGGCTGGCTGGAAAGGCAAGCAAGGCACCGCGCTCCTTTCCAGAGCACCTGATGCTGCTTTCACACGTGAGCTGGTATCAAAGTCAGGCGAAGCAGATAACATTCGTGTTGGTCAGTTGCGATTCGACGATAAGCTGATTGCGACCAACATCCTACTGCGTGAGCAAGGCCGCATATTTGGCTGGAAAACAACCTTCGATGAGAGCTTCGCAAAGTTCTCACCGGGACAACTGCTCATCTATTTCAGCACTCAAAAACTTCTCGAAGATCCCGCGTTCTCAGGTGCCGACTCCCTCTCCACACCGGATAATCAGATGGCAAACAAAGCCTGGACCTCAAGGTTCCCATATGCCACGCTTTTTATTGGCACAGGCCCAATTGCACGCTTTGCAATGTGGGAGGCGCAAGCAGGAGCTCGTGCAAAATTGGCGTTAAAGGGCAAAATTAAGAAACTGCTTGGTCGAAAATAGTAGCCTAGCCTTCAACCAGCTCAGCCTCTTCCTGCGCTCTATTTCGTAAAATCCGGCGAATAACCTTTCCGCTGGTCGTCAAAGGCATTTCAGAAACAAACTCAATCTCCCGCGGATATTCATGAGCAGAAAGCCCCACCCGCACATATTGGCGAATGTCATCAACCAAGCCTTCACTTGGCTCGAAGCCATCTTTCAGAACAACATAAGCCTTCACAATCTCCGTCCGTATCGGATCTGGCTTACCGACCACAGCAGCCAGTCCAACCGCCTCATGTTTGATCAAGCAATCCTCAATCTCAGTCGGCCCAATGCGATAACCAGCTGAAGTAATGACATCATCATTGCGACCGACGAAGTTGACATATCCATCCATGTCAACAACACCTTGGTCACCTGTCAGCATCCAACCACCAAGGAACTTGCTCTGATCGGCCTCAGGTTTCCGCCAATACCCCAGAAACATAACAGGCGTACCACGCCGAACTGCAATCTCGCCTTGCTCTTCTGGTTCGCAAACAGATCCATCTGGTCGGATAACGGCAACATCATGTCCCGGCACAGCTTTACCAATTGCGCCCGCACGTGAAACTCCTATCCCCGCCCCAGAGCCCAGCACGAGATTGCACTCAGTCTGACCGTACATCTCGTTTGGCGCAACACCGAGCGCTTCATGACACCAAGCAAATGCTTCACGTCCCAATGCTTCTCCCGCTGAGCAAACAGAACGTAGCTGGAGTTTTTCAGAATACTTACGATGGTCAACACTTCGCATCATCTTGAGTGCAGTAGGTGGAATGAACGCGTTACGAACGCCATGTCGAGCCATCAAGTCAAATGCACCTTCCGGATCAAACTTGTCGATCCGGGCAGCTACCACTGGCACCCCGAACTTCAGCGAAGGCAGCAATGCATTCAGTAAACCTCCCGCCCAAGCCCAGTCAGCAGGTGTCCAAAATGCATCTCCAGCCTGCGGCAGCATCTCATGTGCCATTTGTATACCCGGCAAATGCCCAAGTAACACGCGGTGCGCCAGCAGCGCGCCTTTAGGCTGTCCTGTTGTGCCTGAGGTGTAAATCATCAAAGCTGGATCATCAGGGCTAGTCGCATAGCTCTCAAAGCTGTCAGAGCCTTGTTCAAGCAAGTTCCAGAAACCAACAGCTCTATCCCCAGCACCGTCGACACAAATGACATGCTCAAGAAGCGGGAGCTGCTCACGAAGTGCAGAAAGTTTCTCAAGTCCTGCCTGATTGGTAATCACCACTTTCGCACCAGCGTTCTCCAGCCGGTATCTTAGCGCATCTGGACCAAACAAAGCAGCCAATGGAACTGCGATAGCTCCGAGCCGATAAATCGCAAGATGAGAGATGGCAGTTTCAGGCGCTTGCGGCAGCAACAATGCCACACGGTCGCGCGGGGCTACACCCAAAGACTGCAGCGAGTTTGCAAGCTGGCAGGAATTTCCTTTGAGCTGACCATAGCTCCACGCTTCAACACCACCAGAAGACAGCACATGCAGCAAAGCCGTGCGCTTAGGCTCAACATCCGCCCAACGATCACAAGCATCATGCGCAATGTTATAGCGCGCAGGAATAGTCCAGCGAAACTCAGCTCGCAATTCCTCGTATGAAGTCAGTGGTGGCAGCACACCAGAAATCCCCTAAACCCAAATTCATTAGTGAAGAGAGTTTATCGCTGCAGCGCACAACGAGATACTGGCCTTTGGTCGCTCTTTTAGCCTCCAAAGGAAAGTGGGTTAACGCGGTCCGACTACGACAAGGCTCCAGAAAACCTTGTATTTTGACCGAGGCGCATAAGCCGTTGCAATACCAATGCGCGTTCCGTTTGCATCCAGCATCACTGCATTATGTTTTGGCGAGTCACGCCAGCCGGAAAAGGCTTCGGCCCATCGGCGATAACCAGCGCTGAGATTACCCACCGCATGAGCATCACCCTGCCCGGCCCTCTTCATCAAGACGGCGAGCTTAAGATCGCCCTTGCGCGCAGCGTTAACATCCTCCGCACGAGCCATTCCATCTGCCTGTGCCTGAGCAACACGCATCAAAGCTGGATCAACCGTAACCGGCGATAAATCTGATTGAGAACGATAGCTGGAGATCATTGAGGCCACAACACTCGCATCAATCTGCGCAGAGTGGCTCTCTAAGTTCTGATAGTAGCTTGGCGTTTCATCAGGGCTGACACAACCAGTGAGCATCAGTCCAACAGCAAGAACCAGAGCAATACTCCCACTACGAAACGTCTTCATACAAAATCACTTTTCGGCAAATTTCGAATCTCTCGGACACACTACCGACTAAATGAGGCAAACCAAGCTCAAACTAAAAGCACACGTATAAGTGAATTAAAAAAGGCCGGACAAAGCCGGCCTTTCAAACTTCTTGGTAAAAACGTTAGGACGCTTCTTTCAAAGCATGAGGCTTGGCTGTTTCAGCCGTCTCATTCTTCTCTTCAGCACCTTCAGTCTCAGCATCGGTTTGCTCTTCTGGAGGTGTCAGCACGCTACCCATCTCTTCTGGGCTCAACACGCCCATGAGATGTCCATCCTCACAAACAACTGGAACTGGATAATCTGCTTCCAATGTTGTTGGAAGAGCTTCTTCCAAAGTGCTTTCCAGCTCTACTGCGTTGCTGTCATCAGCAAAAGCATAAAGGGATGGACTATCACCTGGCTTAGCAACTTCCTCTGCAAGACCTTCTTGCGTAACGATGCCGCGGAATTCTTTGTCCTCAACCACATAACCAAAGTCTTCGTCATGACGACGCATATCGGCCAGCGCCTTTTCCATGTTGTCATGGGTAATACGCACAGCAGGTGGCTGCATAACGGTATCAACGGTCAACACGCGAGCACGGTTCACGTCACGCACAAACGCCCGCACATAATCATCAGCTGGTTCAAGTAGGATTTCTGGCGGCGTACCAACTTGTGACAGCACACCGTCCTTAAGAATCGCGATCTTGTCACCAATACGCAAAGCTTCATCCAGATCATGCGTGATAAACACAATGGTCTTATGCAGCTTCTCCTGCAGCTCCACCAACTGATCCTGCATCTGAGAGCGGATCAACGGATCAAGTGCAGAAAACGCTTCATCCATCAGCAGAATATCAGCATCTGTTGCAAGCGCACGGGCAAGACCAACACGCTGCTGCATGCCACCGGAAAGTTGGCTCGGGTACTGGTGTTCAAAACCACCAAGCCCAACCGTTTCAATCCACTCACGAGCAGTAGTCTCGCGGTCTGCTTTTGTAATGCCCTGCACTTCAAGACCGTAAGCAACGTTCTGAAGTACTGTCCGATGCGGCATCAGGCCAAAGCGTTGAAACACCATCGACATACGATGACGGCGGAAGTCTTCCAGCTCTTTATCAGAAAGAGCCATAACATCCTCGCCATCAACCAGAATGTGCCCGTCTGTTGGGTCAATCAAGCGGTTAAAGTGACGAATAAGCGTAGACTTACCAGAACCGGAAAGGCCCATGATCACAAAAATCTCGCCCTTCTCGATGCTAAGGGAGACATCATGCAGGCCAAGAGTATGGTCAGTTTCAGCAAGCAGCTGATCTTTGCCCACACCGTTTTTGACCTTGGCAAGCTCCTTGCCAGGCGCCTTGCCAAAAATCTTGGTAATGTTTTGTACTTCGATCAATGCCATGTGTTAGCGCCTCACCCTGTTATCTTGCGATGCGCCTGCATCCGTTGTCCGGCTGATTGTGTGATACGGTCAAACACAACGGCAAGAACAACAATCGCTAAGCCGCCGAGCAAACCTTGTCCTGCATCATTACGTTGCAACCCAAGCAGAACGGTTTCGCCCACGCCGCGTGCACCAATCATGGACGCAATCACCACCATAGCCAACGCCATCATCATAGTCTGGTTAATACCCTGCATGATGGAAGGCAGCGCAAGTGGGATTTGAACGCCCTTAAGGATCTGCCAGCGCGTCGCACCAAAGGCCCGGCTCGCCTCAACAACCTCTTCATCCACATAACGGATGCCAAGATCCGTCAGTCGAATAAGCGGAGGAGCAGCATAAATCACAGTCGCCAGAATAGCTGGCACCTTACCCAGACCAAACAGCATGGCCGCAGGAATAAGATAAACAAAGCTTGGAATAGTCTGCATCAAATCCAATACCGGATTGAGCAAAGCTCTGAAACGGTTTGAACGAGCAGAAATAACGCCAAGCGGCACGCCGATCACCACGGAGATCAGCACGGCAACGAGCAAGATCGCCACTGTTTGCATAGACTTTTCCCAAAGCCCCAATGTGCCGATGAACCACATGGCCCCCATCATAACCAGGCTAAGCCCCCACCGGCGGCTCGCAGCAAAGGTAATCAGGCCGATGCAGATCAAAATAACGATAGGGTCGGCACCTCGGAGAAGTCGCTCTAACCGCACCAGCAAAAATAGGATGGAGTTGGAAAAGGCCTCAAATCCATCGCCGTAATTCACGACGAGAAAATCAACCAGATCGTTTGTGGAAGTCCGGATAGGTTTCCCAAAGTTGGGAAACACGTCGAAAGCCATGTGATCCTCTTATTCTTCATAGCAAGGATCACGGAAACAAGTTCCGTGATCACTTTTCATTCGCTAATTTTCAAAAACAGTCAGCTGTCTTTGATATTACAGAGCAGATTTCACACGCTCAGCGACATCAGCTGGAACCCAACCGGTCCAGAGTTCTTCGTTGTTTTTCAGGAACTCAGCAGCAGCATCATCTGTGGTTCCGCCAGTGTCCTGCATGTAAGCAAGAGCTTTGGAAACGTCATTACTGGTGGTTTCATAAGCAGTCAGGAACTCAACCAGTTTAGGCGCAGAAGTATGGAACTCTGTGTTGACGAAGACGTGCGTCGCAGACAGAGGATACGCAACCGCCTCGGTCACTTTGGATGGATCTGTCTCTGCAGACAGCTTATCCCAAGCTTCTTTGCTGTAGGCAGGCTCTTCCAGCTGAATCAGATCATCAGCAACCTTACCCATGACCCAGGTTGGACCCCAGTAATAAAACACGATTGGCTTCTTACGACGAACGTTTGATTCAATCGCAGCTGCAAGCGCTGCACCTGTACCAGGACGGAAGTTCACAAAGCTATCAAGCAAGCCATAAGCGTTGAGCTTTTTGGAGTTGATGACCTCACAGCCCCAACCAGCGATACAGTTGTAGAAGCGACCTTTTTCTGGCTCTTCTGGGTCAGAAAACACGTCTTTGTACTTTGGCAGGTCAGATACAGACTTCAGACCTTTTGCGGGCGCGTCATCGCCTTCAACCAGATATTTTGGAATAAACCAAGCCTGTGTCGCATCAGGGAAGTTCACGCCAAGATCAACAAACTGGTTCTTCGCTTTGCCTTCAGCAAGAGCTTCAGTCACGTTGTCTGGCCAGATTTCCATGGTCACATCGATATCGCCACGCGCCATACCGTTCAGAAGCGGAATAGTGGAGCCTGGGATGACATCCGTTTCACAGCCGTACCCTTTTTCAGCAATGAACTGAGCTACAGAGTTGTGAAAAGCATTGGAGTCCCAATCCAAACCAGCAAACACGATAGGACGGTCAACTTCACAAACAGGATCTGCAGCTTCTGCTGTAGACACAGCAAAAGGGAATGCAACTACGCATGCAGCGAGAGCAGATTTAAAATTCAACACGGATGCCTCCAAACAACCAAAACATACTTTTTGTTCGGTCAGAGAGAAAAGCCGCCAAGGACAGCTTGTCGTTCTGGCCGTAATGCTAAGTCAAAAACTCAGCAATTGCAGGACACACTAGGTTGAGCACATCAACTGCACCGTTAAAAATAGATAAATTCAATTTTCTGTCAACTTAGACATCTGCTCAAGATATTTTCCGAAAATAAATATAAAAAGATATACTATGTGAATACACTGAATATGAAGTTATAAAGCTTTCACAACTCCCTAGTACCACCATTTAAAACGCAAAATAAGAGAAAAAAAATTTACTGAAGCAAAACTACTATTTTAAACTTTCTTTTACAGGTAATCCCCACGGAAAATTCAGGTAATTTCACAGTAAATTGAAATAAAAAATAACGTCAAATGATGTCGAATAATCACGTAGATTACAAAAAGAAAAGCGCAGAGAAAATCTGCGCTCATTTAATAATATTGAATCATCGTTCAATAAAAAAATATAAGTGAGAAACTTAAGGAAACCGGGAAGTTGACAGCATAAAAGCGCCAACTTCCTTTCGTGATCCTACTTAGCTTTCAGTGGCTTCAATAACATCCTCAAGTGAGCGTAAACCAGTCTTTGGTGCACACACCAAAACCGCCATGTTTCCTGGGGCATGCTGGTTCTTCCACATCTTCATATGAGCCTGCGGAATCTGGTCCCATGAGAACACTTCACTCATACAAGGGTCGATACGGCGATCAATCACGAACTTGTTCGCCTCACTCGCCTGCTTCAAATGCGCGAAATGCGAACCCTGAATACGCTTCTGGCGCATCCATACGTAGCGAGCATCCATGGTCAGATTGAAGCCGGAGGTACCCGCACAAAACACAACCATACCACCGCGTTTGGCAACCAGTGTTGATACCGGAAACGTTGCTTCACCTGGGTGCTCAAACACCATATCAACGTCATTACCCTTACCGGTAATGTTCCAGATCGCCTTACCAAACTTACGCGCTTCCTTGGTCCACGTATCATACTCAGGCGAGTTCACCTTCGGCAGCTGACCCCAACAATCAAAGTCTTTTCGATTGATAACGGCCTTTGCTCCAAGCGACATCACGTATTCGCGTTTGCTCTCATCTGAAATAACGCCAATCGCATTCGCTCCGGCAGCAGCAATCAGCTGAACCCCAAACACACCGAGACCGCCAGAAGCCCCCCAAACCAGAACATTCTGACCTGGCTTCAAATCATGCGGTGCATGACCAAACAGCATACGGAATGCAGTCGCCAGAGTAAGAGTGTAGCAAGCGCTCTCTTCCCAAGTCAGGTGTTTAGGACGCGCCATCAGCTGCTGAGATTGAACACGAGCGAACTGCGCAAATGACCCATCAGGTGTCTCATAACCCCAAATCCGTTGGGAGTTAGAGAACATCGGATCACCGCCGTTACACTCCTCATCATCCCCGTCATCCTGGTTACAGTGAACGACAACTTCGTCGCCTACCTTCCAGCGAGTAACTTTGGAACCAACCGCCCAAACGATACCGGAGGCATCAGAACCAGCGATATGATAGGGCTGCTTATGAACCTTAAAAACGGAAATCGGCTCGCCAAGGGCAGCCCAAACGCCGTTGTAGTTCACGCCTGCTGCCATAACCAGAATGAGCACTTCATGGCTGTCCAACTCCCACGTTGGCACCACTTCCTTGACCATCGCTGTATCAGGGGAACCATGGCGCTCTTGGCGAATGGTCCACGCCCACATGTTCTTTGGAACATGTCCCAGCGGTGGAATTTCACCAATCTCATAGAGGTCCTTGAACTCAGAGCCTCCCTCTGACCCAGCTTCGACAACCCGTGCAACGGAACTCATGATATTCTCCTCCAAGTTTGCGTTGCGCCCTTCCCTCATGAGAGTGAAAGCAAGTTCTCTGCTAACGCTTCCAATCCACTATTTGCTGCAACGCAAAACAATACAACCTGTCAATATCGGCTATCTGAGAATTATCATTACAAATAACTCATGAAATATATACAACTATTGCTTAACTTGCGAAGAATACTTCTTCTAATGTTGCATTGCACCAACCATTAAAACCTATGCAAAGGTGTAGGCAGAATTGAGATCTTGTCCCTTATAAAATGCTGGGAGGATCAGGGAGGCAATAGACTATGAGTACCGGTTCACCTAAAGGCGCAACTAAAGACCGTCCGTGGATGTTCCGCACATATGCAGGACACTCCAACGCTGCAGACAGCAACCGGCTCTACCGCACGAACCTCGCAAAGGGTCAGACGGGCCTTTCTGTTGCGTTCGATCTCCCAACTCAGACAGGATACGACCCGGACCATCCGCTCTCGCGCGGTGAGGTTGGCAAGGTTGGAGTACCCATCTCTCATCTGGGAGACATGCACACCCTCTTCAACGAGATCCCACTGGAGCGCATGAACACCTCCATGACGATCAACGCAACAGCCCCATGGCTGCTCGCGCTCTATGCGGCGGCGGCTGATGAGCAAGGCGCGGACCGCTCTCTGTTGGCTGGCACCACCCAGAATGATCTGATCAAGGAATACCTATCCCGCGGCACCTATGTCTTCCCGCCCACCCCGTCCATGCGTCTCACAACCGATGTGATTTCATGGACTTACACGAACATGCCCAAATGGAACCCGATGAACGTGTGTTCCTACCATCTGCAAGAAGCAGGAGCGACACCAGTACAGGAACTCTCCTTCGCGCTCGCCACTGCTATCGCAATTCTGGACAATGTTCGCGCTTCTGGTGTCATCTCTGAAAGCGATTTCCCTAAACTCGTGGGCCGGATTTCCTTCTTCGTAAATGCAGGCATGCGCTTCATCACCGAGATGTGTAAAATGCGAGCATTTACAGAGCTTTGGGATGAGATTTGCCGCGATCGTTATGGCGTTGAAGAAGAGCGTTACCGTCGCTTCCGGTACGGCGTTCAGGTCAACTCACTCGGCTTGACAGAACCGCAACCAGAAAACAACGTGTACCGGATTCTCGTTGAGATGCTGGCTGTTGTCCTCTCTAAAAACGCGCGCGCTCGTGCCGTTCAGCTACCAGCATGGAACGAAGCTCTTGGCCTCCCGCGACCATTCGACCAACAGTGGTCCCTGCGCATGCAGCAAATCATGGCCTATGAGACGGACCTGTTGGAATATGCAGATATCTTCGATGGCTCCAAAGAGATTGAAACCAAGGTCGAAGCGCTCAAAGAACAAGCAAGAGAAGAACTTGCCCGCATCGCAGAAATGGGCGGTGCGGTTGCAGCCGTTGAGTCCAGCTATATGAAGCAGAAGCTCGTGGAGTCCAACTCCAAGCGTCTGGCAGGCATTGAATCTGGCGATCAGATCGTCGTCGGCGTCAACAAATGGACTGAGACTGAACCATCTCCATTGGCATCAGATGAAGACGGCGGCATCCTCACGGTTCCAGAGCATGTTGAAGAAGAAGCCATCCAGCGCATTCAGACCTGGCGAGCTGAACGTGACGAGAACGCTGTTAAATCCGCTCTACTGGAGCTCCGCGCAGCAGCTTCTTCTGACAACAACATTATGGAAGCATCTATCAAAGCAGCTCAGGCAGGTGCGACGACTGGAGAATGGGGCGCTACCCTGCGTGAAGTCTTCGGCGAATATCGTGCCCCAACTGGCGTCGGCAAAGCGGCGCCGGATGACAACAAGAGCCTTGCAGAGGTGCAGAAAAAAGTCTCCGAGCTTTCAGAGAAGCTGGGCCGACGGCTTAAATTCCTCGTTGGCAAACCGGGGCTGGATGGCCACTCCAATGGCGCAGAGCAGATCGCAGTACGTGCCCGTGATTGCGGCATGGAAGTTGTTTACGAGGGCATTCGCCTAACGCCTGCCCAAATCGTCAACGCCGCTCTTGAAGAAGGCGTCCACGTCGTAGGCCTATCGATCCTGTCTGGCTCACATTTGGCACTGGTCCATGATGTGCTCGACAAAATGAAAGAAAACAGCTTGGAGGATATTCCGATCATCATTGGCGGCATTATACCGTCAGAGGATGCCGAAGAACTGAAAAACGCAGGTGTTGCAGCCGTTTACACACCAAAGGACTTCCACCTGACAGAAATCATGTCAGACATTGTCCGCATCGTAGATGAGCAGGTCAACGAGACTGTCTAACGCCTATAAAATTAGGCAGGTTGGGCAAGTTGAACAGGCTTCTGCCCAACCAATCGTATGCCCGGAGCATCCCGGAATCGTTCAATCATCGCATCGATGAAGATCTCGGTTTTACGTGTCACCGCATCGCGCGAAGGGTAGACAAGGTAGACCGGCTTCTCTTCGCACTGATAGTCAGGAAGTAGCCGTTGTAATTGCCCGTTTGCCTCAAAATCTCGCATCATAAACAACGGCATGCGCGTAAATCCAACTGAGTTCAACAAGGCTTGCACCATCACCTGGGGGTGCCCAGCGACAAACTCAGACTTCAAAGCAACTACATGCTTTTGCCCATGTCGGAACATATCCAGCGAACTGACCAACTTCTCGTATCTGTATTGAATGTAGTTGAGGTCAGACAGCGCCTCGGGACTTTGCGGCATACCATGCTTTGCAAGATAGTCTGGGCTGGCTGCCAAACAGGTTTCAACAATCGCAATTTTTCTGGAAATCCCAGAGGTATCTCCGGTGATGCCTGTACGGATCGCTAAATCGATACCGGTTTGCACAACATCAATCAGATCATCATCCATTTTAATTGAGACTGAAAGGTCTGGGTATTGCTTTCGAAGGTCGAAGATAAGCGGTGTGATTATATCAGCGCCCATAGCCTGAGAAACAGAAACAACCAATGAACCACTCTCTGCTGCTGCTTGGTCCTGTACTTCCTCAAACATCAGAGCGCTCTGACGCAGCATCTTTTGAGCATGCTCATAAACGATCTTTCCGGCAACTGTCGGCTTAACGCCTTTGTTAGTTCGGAAAACAAGCTCTTGCCCGACCTGCGCTTCAAGCAGGTTCAGCTGCTGGCTCATAGCGGGCTGACTGATATGGCGTTGACGCGCACCACCACTCAACGACCCGTTGTCAATGACACGAACAAAACTCTCCAGTAAATTCAGAAGATCCATAACTGCTCCATAAGCACTGCTTATATCCAAGATAAGGCTTGGACCTCTGCACTTCCAGTATCAACCCCACAATATTGCTCTCATGCTTGTAAATGAGGAGCCTTTCATGACACTTTCACGCCGATCTTTTATATCCGCAGCCGCGTCCATTGCGGGCGCAGGTGCAGTTGCCCCGGCAATATCATCTCTTGCGCTCGCAGCAGCGCCCAAAATCGGAACACAGGTTCCCGGCATCTATCGCTTCTCGGTAGGAGACATTGAAGTTACAGCAATTCTGGACGGACACTTGGGTTTAGATCCGTCATTGGTCATTGGGTTTGACCAGAAGGTAGCTGAGGAAACTCTAAAGCAAAATTTCCTCAGCCCCAACACGGCGGACATGTCTATCTCTGTAAACGGATATCTCATTAATACGGGCGACAAGTTGGTAGTGGTCGATACTGGCACCGCCGATCTAATGGGCCCGACACTTGGTCGTTTCCATCAAAACCTGAAAGCAGCTGGCTATAACGCCTCTGATGTAGATGCCGTAGTGCTCACGCATCTACACATCGATCACGTAGGGGGGCTGATCTCTAAATCGGGAGAAAAGCTCTTCCCGAACGCTGAGTTCATCGTTCATGAGGTCGAATACAACTTCTGGCATGATGAAGGCACACGCTCAAAGTTCCCCAAAGACCTCCAGCATTTCATTGATCTCGCTCAGAACGTTTCAAAGCCTTATGAAAACCAAAAAACGCTCATCAGCAAAGATGGCGAGTTCATCAAGGGACTGGACGCTGTCTTCCTTCCCGGTCACACACCCGGACATATGGGCATCCGCATTCACTCCAATAATGAAGAAGTGCTGATCTGGGGTGACACAGTCCACTCCATTGGGCTCCAGTTTGCAAACCCGGATTGGACAATCGCATTCGATACCGATCAGGAAGTAGCTCGACAAACACGGCGCAGAATACTGGATCAGGTTTCAGCAGATAGAACACCAGTCGTCGGCATCCACCATGACTTCCCCGGCCTAGGGCATGTTCGTAAGGATGGAAGCGCCTTCGAATACCATGAAGTCAGCTGGCAGCATAAGATATAGAGAAACAAGAGCTCACGAGGCACCTCGTGAGCTCTCTTCTATCGAGCAGGCGACAACGGTGTGGCTGGTATTGATGGCGGCGCTATCGGTTGAGCTGGTGTTAACGGGATAGCTGGCCGTATCGGTGGAGCAATTGGCCGTGACGGTTGCAACGGATAAGCAGGAATTTCATGCCGTGGGCGTGGATATGGACGCCAACGCGGATAACGCGGGTAAACTGGATAGCGTCGATAGACAAAGGGCAGACCCACATACGGTGCTACATAAGGAAGTGTACGAGAGTAGTGCGGCCCTGCAACTCCATATCGAATATATCTGGCAGAAACCCACCCCGGAGCGCCTCGGAATGTCAGGTCACACCATGAACCGTTCTTGGTGCAGTAATTGATGAAAACCACACCGCCCGCCGGTATTGTCGTGATGACAGGATATCTGGTGCCAGGCCCTGTCCTCATGTTTACACCGTTGGTGGTGTATCCGGCATGCCCGCGCTGTGCAAAAGCAGCATTGGAATAAATAAGAACAGCCAGAAGAACGAGACCGGCAATCACCCAAGCCAAAATCTTCATAACGCTCCCTTCCAGCCTCTTTAAGGTACTATCGGCCATAAGAAGGGCCTCCATAGGATGGCCCACTAAATCCCGGCGAACCAGGTGATCCTGGACTTGGAGGCAAGCCTGTAATCGGTGGAGCTGCGGGCAGAGGTCCTGAAGGACCCGGAAGTGGTGGAGGCAAAGAGCCTGGACGCGCAGATCCTGCAGGATAAGCTCCCGGAGGCGGATTGAACTGCGAATGATCCGCATCCCGATCCGTTGGTAAGTAGGGCTGTGCTTGCCCCGGCCTCAAACTGTCTCCCGGCTCAACTGGTCGATCTAAAGGCTTGATGGGTGGGATAATATTGCTGCGCTCATTGAACTGAACCTGCTGAAATCCGGGATAATCAACGGACCCTGAACGCGTAGACAAGCTGTTTGCACTCACAGATTGAACCACGACACCTGCTGCGAGACAACAGCCTACAAGCATTGCGTATTTCATTTGACCCTAGTCCTAATTGCAGGCTGGCCAAAACCAACAGCCAGCATAATTAGGAGAAGAGTGCCACCAAGGGGCTAACAACGTGCGCTGACAAAACATCGGGTTTTAGAAGCAATTTATGTCTCGCTTTGAAGAATATAACGTGAACAAATTCGCAGTTCACATCAGTTTTTCTAGCCAGAACCCCGCCTAAGCCTTAGGTTTGAGGTATGATTCTCCAAAGCAGGTAAACACGCCCCCATGACGAACCGCCTCAAGATTGTAACGTGGAACATTAACTCAGTCCGCCTCCGCCTTCCTATTGTCGAGAAAATGTTACTGGATCACGCCCCTGACGTTTTGTGCCTGCAGGAAACAAAGTGCCCGGATGGAAGCTTCCCAACGGCAGCAATCAATAAGCTGGGCTATCGTCATGTAGAGGTACACGGTCAAAAGGGCTACCACGGTGTTGCTCTTCTCTCACGCGTGCCGCTGGAAAATGTTGAGCGCAAAGAATTCTGCGAGATGGGCGATACCCGCCATATCGCAGCAGATGTTGCCTTTAATGGCGGTAAAGTCCGCATCCATAACTTCTACGTCCCAGCAGGCGGCGATGTGCCGGACCCTGAGGTCAACGACAAGTTCGCTCACAAGCTCAAGTTCCTCGATGAAATGGAAAGCTGGTTCAAGGGTTTCGACGGCCAGTCAGTCGTTGTTGGAGACCTGAATATCGCACCTTACGAAAACGATGTCTGGTCTCACAAGCAACTCATCAAAGTCGTCTCTCACACACCGCTGGAATGCCAGCGCCTCGAAGATGTTCGCGAAGCTGGTAACTACGTAGATACCATGCGCAAACACATGCCGATGGATGAGAAGATTTACACCTGGTGGAGCTACCGCGCCAAAGACTGGTCCGCATCCAACAAAGGTCGCCGTCTCGACCATGTCTGGATGACCCCGGAAACAGCGCAGCACACCAAAGACGTCCAGATTATACGGGACGCACGCGGTTGGGGAAAACCATCTGACCATGCACCGGTCATGGCTGTGCTGGAAGCCTGATCCCACGGAATCAGACTTGCCATTTAACGATGAAAAGCGGGAGCATCTCCCGCTTTTTCCATATCAACCTATTAAGGAATGAGCAGCACTTTCCCTTTGGCTCTGCGGCTCGAGATTTCCTCTAAGCCCAATGCAATGTCTTCCAACGGATACTCTGCATGGATATGCGGTTTCAACTTCCCATCAGCAACCCATTGGAACAGCTGCTCACAATCTTTGTGATGCTCTTCAGGCTCACGAACCACTGCCTCTCCCCAAAACACGCCGAGAACATCACAGCCTTTCAGCAAGGTAAGGTTCGCGGGGATCTTTTGGATCGTTCCAGAGGCAAATCCAACAACCAGATAACGTCCACGCCATCCCGTTGCACGCAAGGCATCATCAGCATGATCCCCGCCTATGACGTCGTAGACCACCTCAAGCCCTTTACCATCCGTCAGATCCTTCAGCTTCTGTTTCAGACCACCTTCAGAATAGTTGACCAGAACATCAGCGCCGCAAGCTTTTGCGTGAGCAAGCTTATCTTCCGAAGACGCGCAAGCAATCACCCGGGCTCCCATCAGCTTTGCAACCTCAACAGCAGCCTGCCCTGCTCCACCAGAGGCACCCAACACAGCAACCGTCTCCCCCGCCTGTAACCGCGCCCGGCTACGAAGGCCGTGAATAGCCGTCCCGTAAGCAATCAAAAGTCCGGCTGCATGCTTGAGCGAAACTTCATCCGGCACCTGCACCAGTTCATGTTCAGGGGCAACATATAGCTCTCTTGCAGCTCCCCATTTCGCGTAGGAGGCTACCCGATCCCCAACCTTGAACCGCGAAACACCATCACCGACGGCTTCAACAATGCCCGCCATTTCACCCGAGGGCGAAAACGGGAGTTCCGGCTTAAACTGATACTTCCCTTGAATGATCAATGTATCGAAGTAATTGAGTGCTGCCGCTTTCACACGAACCAACACCTCTCCAGCTCCAACATTCGGGTCGTCCAGTTCTCGAACGACCAGATCATCCGGCCCCCCAAGTTTTTCGCAGATAACAGCTTTCATAAAATGTGACCCTCTCTCTGACCTCCAAAATTACACGGGCATTCACAAAATCTCAAAGCCGTCTTTGGTGCCATTTTGCGATTAAAACACCCAAACATGCCGCTACACTTGCGGGAACACCACAGTTGGAGGTATGAAGCGCACAACATCAACAACGAGAAAAACTGGGCATGCGCGGTTATTTTGCTATTGGCTCTGAAGGGCTTTCCAAATCCATGAATGTTGGCACGCTGATGCGTACTGGTCATGCATTCGGAGCAAGTTACTTTTTTACAGTCGACGCGCACATCAAAGGCCTTGGCAAAGCGATGAAGGCTGATACCTCCAAGAGCCCGGATCACTTGCCCTACTTCGCCTGGAACTCGGTTGATGAGATGCAATTCCCGCGTGGCTGTAAAATAGTGGGTGTTGAGCTCACCGACGATGCGATCGAGCTTCCAAGCTTCGGGCATCCGTTGCAAGCAGCTTATATACTCGGACCAGAACGTGGCTCTCTGTCACAAGAGATGCAGGATCGCTGCGATTACATCGTCAAAATCCCAACCAAGTTTTGCTTGAATGTTGGTGTGGCTGCCGCTCTGGTCTTGTATGACCGCTATATGGCACACGGAAAGTACGCTGAGCGCTCTCTCACTGCAGGCGCCCCGAAAGATCCATTACTGGAACATATTCACGGCGCTCCAATTTTCCGAAGTGGCCGAAAGGTTCCCGGCTTCGACAGCAACTCATGAGTGATTCGAAATACGGTTGCCATTTCTGATACATACTCTGAAACGGCAACCTTTATTTCTCACCATAGCAAATGCCTTGTATAAATTTTTAAGGTGTTTCCCTTTCCCACACCCAGTCTCTTTCACATTACAAATTCGTAATTCTTTGAGGCTCCACACTTCGCATTTTCTCTCAATCTGTGCACACTATGTGGAAAGGTGCCCATATTTTTTACTGGGTAAAATGCCGCCAATTAGTTTGAAAACATGCCGGAAAATCTGAGCTTTTAAAGGCGATTAGCCCTTATTTACTAGCGCGTTAAATACAACCGAAAATCAACTTGCATATCTACTGTCTTCGATCACTTAAAACAGAAATTCATTAGTGGCTTTACGCTTGATATTATGGCTGTGCGTGCCACACTCCCGCCAGATTTCTGATGGCAGCATTCATAGAGCGGTTCAAAGGCAAATAATTTTTTGCCTCTGTAAAAACAGGGTATCAACCCTTTTGTAACCATCTTTAAAGTAACCCTAACATTAAGTTTTATGGGTTTTCGCACAGAATCTCAGATTTTGTCGTACGCAACGCGGTTTGGAGAAGATGCAAGCACGTATCCTGATAACTGCCTTTATGGCTCTTGGTATCTCGGGCGCGACTGCAAATGCGCAGTCTCCTGCCCTCTTGAAAGAAAACAAGGATTGGGCAACTTACACCTTTAACACCCAGAGCGGTGGTAAGGTGTGTTATGCCATTTCCGCACCAACACAGTCACTGCCGACTGATAGAAACCATGGAGAGGTCTTCTTCTTCGTTTCTACCCGTCCAAGTGAAGGCGTTGCTAATGAACCAAGCTTTATAGTGGGTTATCCATTTAAAGAAGGCTCCTTGGTCACGACCAATGTTGATGGTCAGCAGTTCACCATGTTCACCAAAGGTGACGGCGCATGGGTTCAGAACGCTGCGGAAGAAAAGCGTTTGGTTGACGCAATGAAAGCAGGCAGTTCCATGTCTATTTCTGGTCAGTCCGCACGTGGCACCCAAACTTCCTACAAATTCTCTTTGAGCGGCATCACTGCTGCTGTCAGAGACGCATCCAGCGCCTGCCAATAAGGTTCTGATGCCCGAAATTGTTTGAATTTACAGAGTTCTCTTGCCTGCACCAGCTTGCCGCCACGCAATTTGAGATCTGGGATGTTCAAACTAAGCGATTTCGGCTATAAGCGTGCCGAATACGTAGGCGGTTGCTGCTAGCGACCGCCTCTCGCATTTTTAGCAGCGAGCAACGGGTATACATAACCTGTTATTTTTCCTGCTGAATCGTATTGCCGAAAAGTGAGGCACATTTTTCGGGTTTGAATACGCAAAGAACATAAGCTTAAAGCCAAGCATCTAAGAAAAACTGGTGAATGACCATGGCGGTATCGTTAGACATCGCGCACAAATCCGCTGATCCAGCGGCAACCAGCGCAGCAAACCCTTCTCCTGCAACCATTCCTGTGCAGGAAGAAAAGCCATCTCTGATCGGCTTAAACCGTGAAGAGCTAGGCAATGCCCTTGCTGCAGTTGGAGTCCCTGAGCGCCAGATCCGCATGCGCGTCAACCAGCTGTGGCACTGGCTCTATGTCCGGGGCATTTCCGATTTCGGCAAAATGAGCAATGTCTCAAAAGACCTGCGCACTAAGCTGGAGTTTGCCTTTACCATTGCCCGTCCAGAGATCGTCACTGAACAGGTCTCCGTTGATGGCACCCGTAAATGGCTGTTCCGCTTTCCATCACGTGGCGCTGGCAAGCCGGTTGAAGTAGAAACTGTCTACATTCCAGAAGAAGATCGCGGCACGCTCTGCATCTCTTCCCAGGTCGGCTGTACCCTCACCTGCACGTTCTGCCACACCGGCACACAGAAGATGGTTCGCAACCTGACAGCTGAAGAGGTCCTTGCGCAGCTCATGCTCGCGAAAGATCGCCTCAACGACTTCCCGGATGCAGATGCACCGGAAGGTGGCTTGGATGCATCCACATCCAACCGTCGCCGTATCACCAACATCGTGATGATGGGCATGGGCGAGCCGCTTTATAATTTTGAGAACGTCAAGAAAGCACTTCTGATCGCCTCTGATGGAGACGGCCTATCCCTCTCCAAGCGCCGCATCACACTGTCCACGTCTGGCGTAACACCAGAGATCGCACGAACAGGTGATGAAATCGGCTGCATGCTGGCAATCTCACTGCATGCTGTGAATGACGAGTTGCGCAACACGCTGGTTCCGATCAACAAGAAGTACAATCTGGAAACACTGCTGCAAGCATGTCGTGATTATCCGGGCCTGTCCAACGCAAAGCGCATCACTTTCGAATACGTGATGCTGAAGGGCGTCAACGACAGCTTGGAAGATGCAAAGAAACTGGTTCAGTTGCTCAAAGGCATCCCGGCAAAAATCAACCTGTTGCCATTCAACCCATGGCCGGGCTCTCCATATGAGTGCTCCGATTGGGAGCAGATCGAAGAGTTCGCAGATGTTGTGAACCGCGCAGGTTATGCTTCTCCAATCCGCACACCACGCGGACGAGATATCTTTGCAGCCTGTGGTCAGCTGAAGTCAGCATCCGAGCGTCTCCGCAAATCTGAGCGTGAAGCGCTGGAGAAAGCACAGGCTCAAGGCGAAGCCTGAGCAAAATAAAGCATGAATGCAAAAAGAAGGCCGGCGTTTGTCTGAAACGCCGGCCTTCTTTGTCTCATTCACGTCATATGCACGGAGTCCGGCTATCGTCCCATTCAGGACAGATGAAGCAACTGGACATCAATGCAATGACCGAGAAAGCACATCCCTCTCAACAGCACGCCACAACAACTGGCATGAAAGGCAAGGGGTTTTACAACAAAAACTCCACACCACAACAAGCCACAATTGCCTATGTGTATCCATGGCTGCATGAAGCCATGGCCAGCCTACCAATGCCAAACGATAGTTCTCTCCTACGTTTTGTAGACTACGGATGTTCTGAGGGTGCAAACTCAATGCAGATCATGGCGCAGCTCACTGCAGCTGCCAGACAACGTGGGAGCAACTCGATCCAGACAATCCATAGTGACCTGCCCAGCAACGATTATTCCACCTTGCTTGATGCCATCGGCAACCGTGCCCAGCCGCCCTACACCGACCCAACTGTTTTCGGCAGTATTGTAGGTGGTTCCATGTTCAACCAGCTTTTGCCTCCCAGCTCCACCCATCTGGCCACATCCTTCAACGCCACAGTGTTCCTCTCAGAGCGCCCATTGGAACGTCTACCCGACTACGTTCTGCCAAACGGCCCGAGCCTCGCTACCGAAAAAGGCTCAGTTTCAGCACAGGATAGAGAAATACTCGAGAGACAGGCTGCCTATGATCTGGAAACATTTTTGAAGGCACGGGCAAATGAGCTTGAGCCAGGCGGCAAACTCCTACTGCAAACTGTCGGCAGAAATGAAGATGTCTCAACCGCAGACGGGATCGTGAACTTGTTCAATCTGTCTTTGCTTGATCACGTCGCCAACCACTCAATCTCTCAAGATGCCTACGAGCGCTACTATCATCCTGTCTATATACGCAACTTGGAGCAGCTCACAGCCCCAGTAAAACCCGAGAGTGGCTCGCTATCTCACCTGTTCACCATAGACAAAGCAGAATGCTATGAAACACCTGTCTCATTTGTTGAGCAGTACAAGCAAGACAACGACGCCTCAGCCTACGCCCAGCAAATGGTGAACTTCTACCGAGCCTTCACTGAAGCTCCACTACAGGCCGCTCTCTCAGGCACGCCAAACCTCAGCGAGCTCCTCGACAGCATCTATGCCCGAGGCGAAGAGCGCATCCGCGAGGCTCCACACCTCTACGACTTCCACTTCATCAGCGTAGCCATGCTGCTGACCAGAACACAGAACAGCTGAAACCCCAATCGTTTGTGCGAACACGCGTGTTTTTGTGATCATCACAAACTCTCGCCACAGTCATGATTGAAGCTTCTTAGACCTTCATAGTCTATTGGTTTCAATCATGTTTATTGCCCATTTGCCCGCCGGCTATCTACTCGGAAAAGCGGCAACTAAATACCTCGGTCAAAAATCTAAACAGCTCATCATTTGGACTTCAATTGGCAGCGTCTTACCTGACGCTGACATGCTTTATATCTATCTCATAGACAATCAAAGCACCCATCACCGACACTATCTTACTCACTGGCCAATAACATGGATGATGCTTATTGCCCTGTCTGCCATCCTTTTGCATCGGAACTTCCGTGTTGGGGTCATTCCGCTTGGCCTTGGTATGGGCGGCCTTTTACATATGCTCCTTGATAGTGTTGCTGCTCCCGTATTCTGGCTTGCACCATTTTCCAAACTTCAAGTTGAACTGGTCAAAATTCCAGCTATCTATGACAACTATATTTGGAGCTTCATATTGCACTGGACATTTGCATTTGAAATCCTCATCTGCTCAGTAGCTCTTGGTGTATTCTGGGCGAGCCGTTTTCCTAGACACCAGAGACAGATGCAAAGGACTGCACAATGATCGACGGAACCAAGCTCTTCATCCAGCTGCTCCGGATTGCTCTTGGTTTCTCACTCGCAATCATTGCGGCGGGCTTGTTTTTATCCTGGGGCTTTTTCAGAACTTTGAGTGTTCACGGTGGACCAGAGACTGACATCATTCAGTTGCTGGTGATCACATGGAGTACCATCATCTCTGCAAGCGCGATTGGCGCGCTCTCTCTCATCCCGAGCGGCTTCGCAATTGGCTTTGCAGAACTCATGAAATGGCGCGGCGTTATCTACCACGTATCCGCAGGTGGTATTATCGCGCTGGTACTTTGGGGCATTGGCGGTGCTCTTCCAACCGACTTGTTTTATGCATCCAGCGAGACGGGCAGTATCATCGCCTATTCAACATCAGGAACCACAGTCCCAACACCAGCCTCCGAAGGCTTCCGCCCCGGCTCATCCATTGCCGCATCAGCCGGATTTATCGCAGGTTTTATCTACTGGATTGTTGCTGGTCGAGAGTCAGGCGGATGGTGGATCAACAAACCCTCTTCTCCGCAAGCCTCTCGTTAAGGCAGTCATTTCACCTCTCAAATGACGAGACCTCCAAATTCCAACCGCCTCTAACAACTAAGTAATTTAACAGACGAAAAGATACCGATATAAACCTTGCAGATTGCAATTCAAAAGATATAAGAGCTACTTCTTCGATCAAAAATTTGCACCCGCACATCTGTGCAATTGAAAGGTGAATTATGAACAAAGCAAATTACTTTATGCAGTTGAAAGCACTGAGAGATAACATCCCAGCTGAAAAACAGGCTGATTTTGACGTGATGTTTGCAGGTAGAGAAAAGAACCCTGTTGTAGCACTCGTGCTTGGCCTGTTCCTCGGCAGCTTTGGCATCGACCGCTTCTACACCGGTCAGATCGGCCTCGGAATCCTCAAGCTCATCACATTCGGTGCACTCGGCATCTGGACGTTGATCGATTGGTTCCTGATTATGGGCGCTGCGCGCAACAAAAACATTCAGATCGCAAATGAAACTGCGCTCTACATAAAGTAAGAGATCAAAAGCCGAGGCAAACCACCTCGGCTTTTCTTTTACAGCGTATCTCCGAAAAGTGGAAACCGGTTTTCGGAGATACGCAAAAACAAAGGCTAAAGCAGTTCATGTGATTCAGCTTAAATGCGAACTGCTTTAGCAATTACGCTTTGTCCTTCAGCAACCGCAGAGCGTTGGTTACCACAATCAACGTGGCTCCCACATCACCCAGTATCGCGGCCCAAAGGCTGGCAAAGCCCATTGCGGTCAGCACCACCAGAATACCTTTCACGATAAATGCAAATGCGATGTTCTGGTGAATGATCTGGAGCGTCCGCTTGGAATGGTGAATGAGCCACGGCAAGCGGGAAAGGTCATCTTTCATCAACGCGATATCAGCGGTCTCAATAGCAGCATCAGAACCAATCGCGCCCATCGCAATGCCAAAGCTGGCTCGTGCCATGGCAGGCGCATCATTCACACCATCGCCGATCATCGCAACTGTCTCATATTCATGAGAGAGCTGCTCAACGGCTGCGACCTTATCTTCCGGCAGCAACTCGGCACGCACCTCATCAATACCGACAGAGGATGCAACACGTTCAGCCGTCGCCTTATTATCACCAGTCAGCATAACCAGCTTCACAACGCCTGCTTTATGCAGCTGAGACACAAGCTCTTCTGCCGTATCGCGAACGGTATCAGCCAGGGCAATCAACCCGCAGACATGCGCATCAGTTCCAACTGCAACAACAGTCTTCCCTTCAGCTTCTAATTCACGCGCCTTCGCATCGGCTTCACCAATATCGAAGTCCTTTTCATTCAGGAAGCGACGAGATCCCAGCCAGTAGCTCTTACCGTTTCGCTGGCCTGAAAGACCGCGCCCCGGCAACAGCTCAACATTCTCAGCAGCCTGATACTCAACACCATCTTCCTTAGCACGTGTCAGGATCGCTTCTGCAAGTGGGTGAGAACTTCGAGCTTCCAAGGAAGCAGCACGTGTAAGAAGCTCTTCAACGCTATGACCAGACAACGGATAAACATCAGTCACAGTCGGCAGACCATTTGTAATAGTGCCAGTCTTGTCAAAGGCCAAAGCTTTTAACCGCGCAGGCAATTCAAGGAAAACACCGCCCTTAATCAGCACGCCATTGCGAGCTGCCGAGGTCAAGCCAGCCACGATGGAGACGGGCGTAGAGATAACCAGCGCACATGGGCAGGCAATAACCAGCAGCACAAGTGCACGGTAGAACCAATCCATCCATGCTGCACCAAACAGCAGAGGCGGAATCGTAGCGAGCAAAATCGCAAGAACCATCACCGCAGGCGTGTAAACGCGGGCAAACTTTTCAACCCATTGTTCTGCTGCAGCACGCCGGGCCTGCGCCTCACTCACCATGCGAATAATACGGGCAAGCATGGTGTCATCAGCACCCTTGGTTGCTTCTACTTCAAAGCTGCCTTCCCCGTTGATAGTACCAGCATAAACATCATCACCCGCCTCTTTCATCACGGGCACACTTTCACCCGTGATAGGAGCTTGATCGACACTGCCAACACCTTTGCGCACGACGCCATCAAGCGGAATACGATCCCCACCCCGAACAACAAAAGTCGCGCCAGGCTTCACACTGTTGGCAGGAACGTCTTCTTCACTTCCGTTAGGCTTAAGCAGGCGAACAACGGTTGGGACAATATCCATAAGCGCTGCAACAGCTTTACGCGCACGCCCAACACTCCAGCTTTCCAGATAAAGCGAGAGAGAAAACAGGAAGGCGACCGTCGCACCTTCAAACCACTCTCCAATGCCGATAGCACCTGCGACAGCAACCAGCATCAGCAGGTTCATATCAGGCCGCAACGTCTTGAGCGCATACCATCCCTTAGGCGCCACCAACCGCAATCCTGCGACGATGGCGAGCATGTACAGAACTTCTACCGGCCCGGACGGCACGGACTGGAAGACACTAAACACATCCGTAGAGTTGGTGCTGGAGAAAAACAAAACCGCCTGAACAACAAGCGCAATTGCCCAGAACAAGCCACTGGCAACTGTAAATGTACCAAGACGCCGATGCTGCTTTGCACGGGCATCCGCTGCTTCTTGTTCAATGAACAGAGCAGCCTTCATGCCTGTCGTATCAACCGCCTTGATGATCTTCTCATCAGCGACGTCACGCGCAACAGGAGAGACGATCATCTTGCCGTTCAAAACATCAAACGCAAGGTATTCAGGATCACCAACAACAGGCCCAACAACACGGCGAAGAATTCCCATCTCTTCCGCGCAGCACAGCCCCTCAACCCGGAAAGAACGTGCGCCCTTCCAGTTGGTTACATCGGGAATAGCCGCTTCACTTTGGCTGGAACACCCGCAACCTGTATGGGCATGTATATGCGTATGCTCATGCTCTCTAGCAGAACTGCAGCAATCATCTTCAGAGCTATCATAATCAGAGGAGCAGCAAGAGGTCTCGTTCTCTTGAACAGCACTGTCACCAGAACAGCAGGAACCCTCAGTATCCTGAGGCTGCACCGCTTTGTTAGAACAGCAGCTTTTCGTGGTTTGATCTTCGATCTCTTCCGGAGAGAGTTTCTGGCCTCGATCTTCCGCGTTGGACATGATCCACTCCATGCAATTTCTTCATTGCAAGAGAAGATAAGACCTCTAGTCGCTATAGCTTCAAGAGCAAAATGCTAATTCTATGAATTTTCTTTTCGGAGGTCCCTGCTGTTTTGACAGAGAACGCTAGTATCAGGTTCAGATTTCACGACTTTCTGGATTTTACCTGAACGCTTTTGAGCATACGCTCTAGCATTGGGAGCAACTGTTCCTTCTCAGTTTCGGTCAAATCTGACAGCAAAATCCCATTCACATGCTTGTACATATCAATCAGATGAGACAGTCCCTGCCCTTTCTCCGTGAGATGGATTTTCACCGACCGCTTGTCATCCTCAACAGCACTACGGCTGACCAGCCCCTTGCTCTCCATGCGGTCCAGCAAGCGAGAAAGCGCAGCTGTCTTCTTGCTTGAATACTCCGAAAGCTCCGAGACGTTCAGTCCATCTTGCCGCCACAACGCAGAAAGCACGACCCACTGCGCCAGAGAAATATCGTGCGGACGTAAGTAGTCCTCAGCCAAGTTGCAAGCTGCTTCAGACAAGGTGTTCAGCAGTCGCCCCATAGAGGGCAGATAAGAGGGGGTCTCGGTCATCGAATTCCTGAATATTTTGATCTCATTATATTATTGACATCTAATTTACATGTAAACTAAAATAACTACATTCCTATCGCCAAAGGTAAGCCCAATGTCATCACCACAAAAATATAGCCGCCCGACAATCATCCTTCATTGGTTGTTCGCCGTCACCATCATTGCTGTGTTCATTTTGGGAAAAGTTCTCGAAGGAAGCGCAATCTCGCCTGAAAAGCTCAATATCTTCATGGCACATGCAGGGCTAGGCGCTCTGACAGGCCTGTTCCTGGTCTATCGCATCGTCCTGTTGATCAAGCATGCACGTCCAAAACCTGATCCCAATTGGGGCATCGTCATGATCAGCTTATCCAAGCTGGTCCACTTGCTCCTCTACCTCGCGCCCCTGGCTTTGGTCATCTCCGGCATGAGCATGTCATTGTTTGCAGGCCTCATGGAACTCGCAATGGCAGGAGACTGGCAAGCCTGGCCAGAAAACATCACCATCCCGCCAGCCGCAATCCATGGCTATGCAGCCCCGATCTTGCTTGCATCATTTGCGCTGCACGTCATCGCAGCGCTGTATCATCAACTGGTACTGAAAGATAATCTTGTCGCCAGAATGAAAACGGCCTGATCAAAGACAAGGCATCTACAGCTTGTAGATGCCTTCTTTCTCTCCGCAGGTTTCCAACGCTTCTGCGGCGGTTCGCCCATCCAATAGCGGCGCCTCCGGCCAGATCTCAGCAAGCGGAATAAGCACAAAGGCACGCTCGCCCATGCGCGGATGAGGCACTTGAAGTCCCTCTTCCTCAACGCTTGCATGATCATAGATCAGAAGATCAATATCAATCGTCCGTGGCCCCCAGCGCACATCACGCACACGGCCCAACTGCTTCTCAACATCAAGACCGGCATTCAACAGCGCACGCGGAGAAAGAACCGTCTCCACGGTAATGCAACAATTGCGGTAGTCATCTTGCGGTACAGGCCCCCAAGGCGGGGTCCGGTAATCAGATGATTTCTGCAAAACTGAGATTCCGTCGACGGCATTCAATGCGGCCACTGCACCGTCGATATTCGCTTTTGTATCGCCAAGATTTGAGCCCAAACCTAGAGCTGCAACAATTTTTTCTTGTGTCATTATTGGCTGCTGCCTAGTTCCTTCATCGCCTGGAAGATCCGTACTGCATCCACGTGCGGTTTCACATCATGAACTCGCAGGATCTGTGCTCCGTTTTGCAGAGCCAGCGTATGTACTGCAAGCGACCCAGCCATACGCTCTGGCGCTTCATTATTCAACACATATCCAACCATCCGCTTGCGAGAAGCTCCCGCTAGGACAGGACGGCCGAATTTCCGAAGTTCTGAGAGCCGGCTCAGGATCTGATAGTTCTGCTGAAGAGTTTTGCCAAACCCAAAACCAGGATCAAGAATCTGGTATTCTTCGGGAATGCCTGCATCAGAAGCCAGCTTGAGGGACTTTTCAAAAAAGCGATCAATATCGCTCATGATATCCAGCTTCTCATTCACCTCACTGCGGTTATGCATCATAACCACCGGCACACCAGCATCTGCCACAGCACCGGCCATCTCAGGGTCTTTCTGCAGGCCCCAAACGTCATTCACGATATGCGCACCGGCCTTGCAAGCCTCAGCAGCAACTCTCACCTTATAGGTATCAATGGAAATCAGCACCGGCAGTTCTTTGATCAGCTCAAGAACCGGCAGAACACGCTCCAGCTCATCCTGTTCCTGAACAACCGTCGCTCCGGGCCGCGTGCTCTCGCCGCCAACATCAATGATGTCAGCACCTTCAGCGATCATTTCATTTGCATGCGCCAACGCCACTGCTGGTGCATCAAACTGTCCGCCATCAGAAAAGCTGTCTGGAGTTACATTCAATATGCCCATGACGAGCGGACGCTGAGAGCTTTCCAGCAATCTATGATCAAACTCTGCCATAAGGGTTCCCTCCCAATTTCTGGCCCCTCATAGCCTCCCATCGCCTTTGTTTCCAGCAAAAATCAAAAGACCTTTTCTACCTGCTACAAGATATGGCCGATATTTACTGCATGGTGATCAAATCAGCGCGCTTTTAAGGACTGACAGACTGTTCTTCCACGTCTCGTTTTTTTACCGGCAACACAAACAGGAACAGCGCGAGAAAGGCCATGCCTGGCATCACAACGCCCAGAGCGGTCACAGGGTCAGGCACAACAATCGCGGTAACCAGACTTCCCAGAAAACCACCCGCCATCTGCATAAAGCCCATCAAAGCAGAAGCAGCCCCTGCAATCTTGGGAAACGGCTCCATTCCTCGCATAGAGAGAGCTGGCAGAGCCATTGAAGCGCCAAAAGCAAACACACCAATCGGGATCATGATGCTCAAAAAGCTCAGATATTCAAGCTGCGTGACAGTAAACAACGCCAATCCACCCAAGCCGCACAAAACCAGCGCCGGCCCAAGAAGCGCCTCTGTGCTGAACCGCCGTAAGAGCAAACGGGTAGCTACTCCACCAGCAAAGAACGACCCTGATTGAAGCACCATCCCCATACCGAATTGCAAAGGCGTCAACCCAAGTCGCTCAATCAAAACAAACGGCAAGACCGTCGAGAGCGTATAGATCACGCCAATAGTAAACCCGAGGATCAGCGAGGGCTGCATGAACTCAAAAGACCTCAGCAGCGTCCAATAGGAAGCCGCCATCTGCCTCGGACGAATAAGCTTCACATCTCGGTGGGAATTGGTTTCCGGCAAAACGGTGAGCGTTAACAGCAGGATAAACCCGGCATAGATCACCATCAAAATAAAGATCGCCTGCCAACCAAACGCGCTGAGCGTTAAAGCGCCAATTGTCGGAGAGATAGCAGGCCCGATCCCCAGCATCACGGCCAGCAAGTTCATAATCCGCGCACCAGCCTCACCAGAAAACTGATCTCGCACAATCGCACGCGCCACCGCAATTCCGCTGGACGCACCAATCCCTTGTATCAGCCGGCCAAGCAGCAGCATTTCAATGTTGGGCGCCAACCACGCCAAAAGGCTGCCGAGCAAATACAAGCTAAAGAACCCGAGAATGATAGGACGGCGCCCAAACGCATCAGAAAGAGGCCCGCACAACAGCTGCGCCAGCGTGAAGCCTGCAAAATAAACGGTAAGTGTAAGCTTGGCGACAGCAGCCGTCGTCCCAAACACCTCCGCCAAAGTCGGCAAAGCAGGCGTATAAAGCGCCATAGAAAGCGGGCCAATCGTCACCAGCAATGCGCCGATGACAGCCGTACGACCAGCCGAGAGCTTAAGCTCTGTTTGTGTACCCGTTGCCTTATTCATTCCCGAACCCCAAGGCAAGGCACTGAGCTATCCCGTATGCGCTTCACCAGTTTTCTTGATAATCATCAGATGCGCGGCAACTCTAGGAAAATTGCGTAGAGCGCACAACGAAAAACACGCGCCCTCCTTTCGGAGTGCGCGTGTCAAAAACCTATAAGCGAGCACATTATGCGTTACGCTAAAACACGAAACTTCGCTGCTTCCTGGGTTGGAGAGCTGCCAAAGAACCGCTTGAACTCACGGCTGAACTGCGACGGACTTGCATAACCAACCCGATAAGCAGCCTGACTGGCGCTCATATTCTGGCTCAGCATCATAGACCGCGCCTTATGCAAGCGGATCGACTTAACGTACTGCAGCGGAGAAAGACCGGTGGCACCTTTAAAGCCAGCATGGAAAGCAGAAATGCTCATACATGCCATCTTCGCCATTTGGTCTACGCTGAGATTTGTTGAGAAATCCTCGTGCAACACTTGAAGAACTCGCGCAATCCCTTGAGACTTCTCACTATTCTGGAACAGCACCCTCAGGCTTGCACCGTACTCGGACTTGAGCACGTGGTACAAAAACTCGCGATAGTACCCATCAGCGAGAATTTTAGTTTGTTCTTCGCTATTTAGCGTCTGCATCAGGCGACAGACAGAAAACAATGCCTCTTCAGACAGATGCGCTGGACGACCAAGCGTTTCGCCATACTCAAACTCGAGAGGCTCCTGCTCGATAAGCAGCATCAGTTCTGCCAAGACATTGATATCGATCGCCAAATTGACCGCGTAGAGAGGCTTCTCAGGAGACGCTTCTACAATCTCAATCTCAAGCGGGATCGGAGAAACGAGCGCGGCATAGCTCTGCTGGGAATAGAGGAAACTCTGACTACCCAAATGGCCTCTGACCAGACCCTGAAAAACGATACGAATGCTTGGTGAATACATAACAGCGCGAGGCTTTGTCGCCATTGTCATGCGAATCACTTCGACACACTCATGTCTGGTTGCACTCACACCTTCGCTTTGAGCGAGTGGGGCAAACCATTCTTCTAACCACTGTTGGGTTGCAAATTGCATTGGTTTTCCAACAACTTTTGGGATTACGCGCACAGGGGGTATTCTATTGTCTTTTAATCACCCACCACGAATAAGTTGGTGTAAATATTGGGGATTGCAATACCCAATATTGCGATATTGAATGGTATTAGATTGCCATATTCCTTTTTGTAGTCAAGCGACTGTCTTCGGATGGTGCTTACCCATAATTTATTAGTTAGCCTAAGGTCTAAATTAAAGGAGCATTGCTTGCTTTTAGCTGAACTGTCTCACCTTGAACAACAGAAACAGGAGCTGCAAGCAAGCTTTCGCGAACGTGGCTACGCATTTCACCACCAAATCGACACGCCAGGCCGCATCTGGAGAAATTTATTTGCTGAGGCAGAAGAAATCTTTGTCGCTCTCACCTCGGGTATGTCTATAGGCATCAACGGCCAGTTTATCAATCTGGAGCCCTTCGAAGAGTTCTACATCCCTGCCGGAAAAAACTACGATATCGTCGGTCGCTGCCCCGATGAGTGCCAATGGATGCACGCCTACGACCTTGCAGAAGTCGACGTACGCTCCAGACTGGTAAGAAAATCCGGTTTACTATCTGTCGATGATTACAACTTCATAAATGAAGAGTAAGTGATCTGGCACACTTTTGCACCGAAAGCCTCATATTCTAATATCCGAACGATGACTTATCAGCTAAACAGATGCTGAATTGCGTTCTTTTTCCGGCAAAGTCTATTCAAAAAACCAGGCTCACCAGTAAAAAAGTGAGCTCGACTAAATACTTAGCAGTTTTTTAGCGAGATGGTTTGAATTGACACAAAAATAGGATAGAAGAGCGCATCTTTCATTAGAGAAAAACCAGATTGAAGGAATGGCGTGGATCGGGCACCTCATGATCCTCCCACACGCCGCGACTTCCTATGGCCAGACGGAGCCACCATGAAACTTCGCAATATTGCGATCATCGCCCACGTTGACCACGGCAAGACGACCCTTATTGACGTCTTGTTGAAGCAGTCCGGCGTCTTCCGCGAAAACCAGCGCACCGAAGAACGCATGATGGACTCCAATGACATCGAGCGTGAACGCGGCATCACCATCCTTGCCAAGAACACCTCTTTGGTCTGGAACAACACACGCATCAACATCGTTGACACACCAGGTCACGCTGACTTCGGCGGTGAAGTAGAGCGCATTCTGCATATGGTAGATGGCGTTGTACTGCTCGTAGACGCAGCTGAAGGCCCGATGCCGCAGACCAAGTTCGTACTTGGTAAAGCGCTGAAGCTCGGCCTGAAGCCAATCGTTGCGATCAACAAAATCGACAAACCAGAACAACGCGCTGATGAAGTGCTGGACGAAGTGTTCGACCTGTTCGCAGCTCTTGACGCAAACGAAGAGCAGCTCGACTTCCCAGTTGTATATGGTTCCGCCAAGCAAGAATGGATGTCTCTTGAGCCAGCTGGCCCACAAGAATCCATGGCACCACTCTTCGACATGATCCTTGACCATGTAAAAGAGCCAGAATCCGAAGAAGGCGAATTCCGCCTCCTCGCAACAACAATCGAATCTGATCCGTTCCTTGGCCGCATTCTGACAGGCCGCATCGCATCTGGCGTTGCGACCCCGAACATGGCTATCAAAGCGCTGACCCGTGACGGCAATGTGGTCGAAACTGGCCGTATCTCCAAGGTTCTCGCATTCCGTGGTCTTGAGCGTTCAGCAATTGAAGAAGGCGAAGCAGGCGACATCGTCTCCATCGCTGGTCTGACCAAAGCAACCGTGGCAGACACAATCGTTGCACCTCAGGTGACTGAGCCAATTCAGGCACAGCCAATCGATCCGCCAACACTGTCCATGATGTTCCGCGTCAACGACGGTCCTCTGGCTGGTCAGGAAGGCTCCAAAGTTCAGTCCCGCGTTATCCGCGAGCGTCTGATGAAGGAAGCTGAAGGTAACGTTGCGCTTAAGATCGAAGAAACTGCAGAAGCAGATTCCTTCATCGTTTCCGGTCGTGGTGAATTGCTTCTCGCAATCCTGATCGAAAACATGCGCCGTGAAGGCTTCGAACTGTGCGTTGGTCGTCCTCGCGTTGTTTATCAGGAAGACGAAGCTGGTAAGCGTCTTGAGCCAATCGAAGAAGTTATCATCGACGTTGATGATGAATTCCAGGGTGCTGTTGTTAAAAAGATCACCGAACGCAAAGGTGAACTTCTTGAAATGCGCCCATCCGGTGGCGGTCGCTCCCGTTTGGTATTCCACGCTCCAACCCGTGGCCTTATCGGTTACCAGGCTGAGCTGATGTCAGATACCCGCGGTTCCGCGATCTTCAACCGTGTGTTCCACGAATATGCACCTTACAAAGGCGCAATTATGGGTCGTAACACCGGCGTTCTGCTGTCCAACGGTCAGGGCGATGCTGTTCCTTACGCATTGTTCAACCTGGAAGACCGTGGCCCAATGATGATTGATCCGGGCACAAAAGTGTACCAGGGCATGATCATTGGTGAACACACACGCGGTAACGACCTTGAAGTGAACGTTCTGAAGGGCAAGCAGCTCACCAACATCCGTTCTTCCGGTAAGGACGATGCTGTTAAGCTGACCACCCCAATCAAGCTGAGCCTTGAAGGCGCACTGTCTTACATCGCTGAAGATGAGCTGGTGGAAGTAACCCCAGAATCCATCCGTCTGCGTAAAGCACTGCTGTGCCCGCATGACCGTAAGCGCGCTGAACGTGCATCAAACAAAGCGTCTTAAAACCGCTTACATTGATGTGTTAGTTAAGGGAGGGCCTCGGCTCTCCCTTTTTATTTGGGCGATAAGACCTCTCCAAAGGCCTTCAAAAACACCGCCAGTCCCTGCTCAAACTCTTCATCCCCCGGTGCGTCACCAACAATCAACTCTGCCACTTGCGGCAAAAGCTGCGGAATTGAAAGCGTCCCAAGCAACGCCAGAAACAGGTAGTGTGGCTCCAATGTTGACGGCAACCGTCCCTCTTTTTGCAAGTCAGCCAACACAACAACCTGTTGCGTATAATAAGCTTTCCTCTGGTCGGCATGCACAGGACGATCACCTTCAAAATCCAACGCCTCCCTCATGAGCAACTTGAAGAAATCGGCATCACCTTTGTTGGCTTGAGACCACCCCATCAGCATCTCTGAAAGATCACCTGAAATACTGGAACGCGTCTGCTCCCGTTCTTGAAACTGCGCAGTTAAAACAGCTTCAAACAACAGCTCTTTGGACCCAAAGTGCTTATAAACTAGTGCTTTATTATAGCCTGCCCGATCTGCTACATGCTCCATCCGCACGCCATCGACACCACGGTCGATAAACTCCAGCAAAGCAGCCTTCAGGATATCTGAGCGGCTATTACCCCGCTTGGACGTACGCACTGGATTGGTCTGTTTCATACTCATTCCTCAATGGCATCCAGGGCTTTTCGCATCATTCGGGCAATTCCTAAAAGCTGAAGGCTACCAAACAGCGCAACAACTGCTGAGACACCCCACGCAATCATCCAACCATCACCACTCATCACAGTTGGCGCAAACATACCCAGCAAAACAGTTCCGGTGACCCAGCCGTAATCACCAAGACTGAACAAGGTAACCCATGCTATCGAAGGCTTGCCCTGTTTTCCTTGCCACAACAATGCGCCTGCAAACACAAGCAAACCCAGCCCAACAAGGAGCCAGAGATTGAGGCCCTGCCAGTTTAACGCCGCAGAGACACGGTGAGGCATCCACACCATGACAACACCGCATATGGCAGAGAATATCGCATTGCCCAAAAGAGCCGCGCGCAAAAGACCTGCTGAACCAGTGCCCGATAGATTTCCAGATTCCGTAATCATGGTTCCCTCCAACCATAAGTAACGATATCGTTATTTATGGTTGGTTTCGACCTCAGGTCAACAGCACTCGCCTCAACTCCGCGTGAACAAGAAAAACCCCGACGCACGTGTGCACCGCGGTTTTGTATCGATTACATAGAGTTACGGTTACTCAGCAGGCTCTTGCACCTTCTGCTCCTCCAGTGTCTCAAGTTCAGCTGTCTTCACCGCTTGCTTCCGTTTCCAATTCGCTTTGGCCTTCTTGGTGGTCATCCGTGAGTTGTCAGGCGTCCATCCCGGCGTACGAAACATATAGCCGAGGACGTCTCTCAGGGATCTTGCGGTCTTCAAATCCCTGACCATCGCCATCCATTCATGAAACGCCACAATCAGCAGGTTGTTGGTCTCAAGGTTCTTGCCAATCCCGTAGCGCGGCGGGTCCTCTGCAACTTCCGGACTGAAAGTCCCGAACATCCGATCCCAGATAATCAGCGTCCCCGCATAGTTGGAATCCAGATACCGCGGGTTCGTCGCATGATGGACGCGATGATGGCTCGGTGTGTTAAAGATCCACTCAAACGGCCCCATACGATCAACCAGTTCAGTGTGAATCCAAAACTGGTAGAGCAAGTTCCAGGCTGCAACGAAGAAGATCATCTCCGGTTGAAATCCGAGAAGCGCTATAGGCAAGCCAAAGATAAACGTCAGCGTGATTGTCCCCGTCCACGTCTGACGCAGTGCCGTTGAAAGATTATACCGCTGAGAAGAGTGGTGATTGACATGGCTCGCCCAAAACCACCGATACTCGTGGCCAAAGCGGTGCTTCCAATAGTAGGCCAGATCATACAGCAGGAAACAAATCAGGATGGTCCACCAGTTGATAGGGATAGTCTCGATAAGACGATAGCCATAAATCCAACTGTGCGCTGCATAAGACATAGATGTGCCTAACGCGATCCCAGCGATGAGACTCCCAATCCCCATTGCCAGACTGAAAAACGTATCTTTGACTTCATAACCATCAACGCCGCGCAGCTTTAAAGCCACACCTTCTACAATCATGAGAATGATAAAAAACGGTACCGCATACGATATAGGGTCAAAAAACTCCATTGAGATGGCCCTCCCAAACCGAACTCAAAACCCGAAGTGTACCCCACACCCACGGGCAAGTTACCTTAACGGTAACACACTCCTGTATATGTCATCAAACCCCGGCATAAGAACACCTTTCAACCAGTGAAACAGAGACCTCAGCAGCAAAGTGACGCCCAAAAACTTATCCCCCTCACCAGCACTTGCCCTAGGCTAAGTCCTGTGCCCACGCATTCGGGCCGGGGTGGACCGTCCATCCCGCGGCGTGGGCGGGGTTGGGCTACCGGCATGAAGTAACGTATTGTGTCGGGAGGTCCGGTGAAGCGCCATACCCTTTTGAGGCCACAGTGGTATAGGGAGTTTGGGGTCGTTCCGGAGGGCGTCCGGTGGTGGCAGGAAACTGCCAATGGTACAGAAACGTGTCGGTGACACGAGAACGTGCCTGTCGCGTCTGTCCGAGAGGGAGCCCGCGTGTTCATGAGAAAAAGCCCGGGCAAGGCGAACAGCCAATGCCGAAGAAACATACCTAACAAGTAGCGCAGGCAGAGCCTGTTCGCCTTGCTCCACCCGTCTAAACGGGAAGTTTCAGCTTCAACATTGCATGGAAAACCATGCGGTGCCAAATCTACTTGGTGTCGCTTGCTGGCTCTTCAGGGTAGCTCTGGAAACTATCTGCATTTTGCTTAATCGGTACAATCACACCACAAGCAATCCGCCCTCCGGCATCCCCAGTCGGCTGACTGTGATAATCGTCTGGATCAGCATGAACAATCAGCGCCCTGCCCGGACCACCAATCAGGCTGTCCTTGTCATCGGGAGCCAGGTCTAAGATTTCAGAGAAATACTCAACGACAATCTTTCCATTCTCGGGAACATGAAGATTTGGAAGATCGCCCGCATGCGGACCATCAGGAACTTCAATCCCATGCTCATGCCCTTCAGGCGCGAAATGACCGCCCGCAGCCGAAAAGGTTGGCTCACATAGACCCGTTTCATGAACATGGAACCCATGTACACCAGCAGGCAAGCCATCAAATGCTGCTGTAATATGGAGGGTCTGGCTCAAGGTCTCAGTCAACACCACACGCCCAACCTGCTTGCCATCAACATCTTTCATAATGGCAACAGCGGTCGGCCCAGCGGGCACCTGATCTTCTTTAGAAGCCATCGCAGCAAAACTCGCAACAGCAAATCCGGCTGCAACAACTGCAGCCAATCCACTCAGCTTCATCATCCAATAAACTCCTGAAAGCGCTTTATTCACTCCCAGAATATTCAGCGGAGAGGCCACCTCAAAATCACTCTTGAAACCTCGGTAAACCAACACCGCTTGCCCAACTGATAAGTTGACCAGTCTTGGTTACACCTTCAAAAGAAAACCCGGATCAGAACTGATCTGACCCGGGCTAAACTCTTTCAAAACCAGCGAGATCTTACTCTGCTGGCTCGCCTTTTTCGTTCTCACGACCAAAGTTCGGCGCCGCTGATTCCTGACCGGCTTCAACAAGCTGATGGCGAATATCTTTGGTCCGCGCAAACAGCTTGAACAAGGCATCACCATCACTCCACCGGATCGCCCGCTGCAAGGCAGACAGATCCTCAGAAAAGCGAGACAGCATTTCAAGAATGGCTTCTTTGTTGTTCAGGCACACATCGCGCCACATGGTCGGATCAGAAGACGCCAGACGCGTGAAATCACGGAAACCGGAAGCAGAGTATTTGATCACTTCTGACTTGGTCACAGTCTCCAAATCATCTGCCGTACCAACAATGTTGTAGGCGATGATATGCGGAAGGTGAGACACAACAGCCAGCACAAGATCGTGATGCTCAGCATCCATGGTGTCCACATGAGAGCCACACGCTTCCCAGAAGGCAGTCAGACGCTCTGTAGCACCCGCATCACTGTCGCTATCTGGCGTAAGAATGCACCAGCGGTTCTCAAAGAGAGAGGCAAAGCCTGCATCAGGGCCGGAATACTCAGTACCAGCAACCGGATGGCCTGCAATAAAATGCACGCCGTCCGGCATATGCGGTTTCATCGCAGAAATAACGGAGGCCTTCACAGAACCCACGTCAGTTACAATCGCACCCTCAGCTAAATGAGGGCCAATAGTTTTCGCCACGGCTCCACATGCACCAACTGGCACACAAACGATTATAAGGTCTGCCCCTTTTACGGCTTCTGCTGCGTCCAGATAATATCGGTCCCCAAGCTTCAACTCTTCCGCACGCTTCAGAGTAACTTCTGAGCGTGTGGATACAACAATTTCACCCGCCAGCTTTTCGCGGCGCATGACATGCGAAAGAGAGGAGCCGATCAGACCGATACCAATCAGTGCGACCCGGCCAAACAAGGGTTCAGACATGGAGACCTTCTATTAGAACTACTTCAGAAATTCAGTGAGAGCAGCCACAACATCTCTGTTGGCTTCCTCACTACCGATTGACATGCGTAAGGCATTGTCAAATCCATAGGCTTTCACCTGCCTCAGCACACACCCGCGTTCCAGCAGGAAGGCATCCGCATCGACAGCCCGCTTACCCTGTTCCTCAGGGAAATGGATCAGAATGAAATTGCCGACACTTGGCGTAACGTCAAGACCTAGTTTGGTCAGTTCGTTAACTACCCACGGTAACCATTCATTATTGTGGCTAACTGCTTGCTCAATAAACGCCTGATCACGCACAGCAGCAGCGCCAGCTGCAATCGCAGCAGCATTCATGTTAAACGGCCCACGAATACGGCCCAATGCATCAATGATATGCTCAGGACCATACGCCCAGCCAACACGCAGCGCTGGCAAACCGTAAGCCTTTGAGAACGTCCGTGTCATGACAACGTTTTCGGAGTTCACAACAAGCTCAATACCGGACTGATAATCATTCCGCCGCACATACTCAGCATAGGCCGCATCGAGAACCAGAATACAGGTCTTCGGCAACCCGGCGTGCAAACGCTTAACTTCGTCAAACGGAATATAAGTGCCAGTCGGATTATTCGGATTGGCCACAAAAACCATTTTGGTTTTCTCGGTCACACGTTCCAGGATGGCATCCACGTCCGTCTTAAGATCTTTCTCTGGAGCGATAACAGGCGTCGCACCAGCTGCGTGGATCGCAATCTTATAAACAAGGAAGCCGTGCGTGGTATAAATAGCCTCATCACCTTCACCCAGATACGCATAGGCCAGCAGGCTCAGCACTTCATCAGAGCCACAGCCGCAAATGACATGATCAGGGTTCAGGCCGTATACTTCACCAATTGCTGTGCGAAGTTCACCAGCACTTCCATCAGGGTAAAACTGAAGCTCAGAAATGGTGCGGTAAGCTTCAAGCGCTTTCGGGCTCGCACCTAAAGGAGATTCATTGGAAGAGAGCTTATGTAGTTTATGGCCACCATTTGCCTTCGCCTTACCGGGTACATACGGATCAATTGCCAACACACCAGCACGAGGGACAGGGCGTACTACCTGCTCTTCCATCAACTCATTCCTTTATTCAAAAAACACGCAGTTTAACCTACTGCGTCTGCTTCACTATCAAATTCATCATCTAGGTCAAGCGGCGCGGGGTATCCACCGACATATCTAAGTTTATCCGGCGTCGCCTCAGCAGCTTCAAAGAAAGCCGCCAGCTCCTGCTCGGATATATTCCCCGGAACAGCTAATAACGCATCTACGCCTTCAAAACTGCGATAAAAACTCAACACTTCTATACCTTTGTGCATCAATGAGCCCGGTATAGTTCCCGTCCAGCGCACATCATAAACACAAATATCCGGCTTCTCTGTTTCAGCAGTCTGGGCCGCAACCACAACAGCAGGCAGATCAGCAGGCCTGTCCTGAACAACCAAAAACGGAAGCCGTGCAATAATCGAGGGTCCATTGGTGCCATCATCCCGGGCACCCATACCACGCCACCAAGGCGTTTCCGCACGCTCTTCCAAGCCGATCACACCAAGATCGACCTGTGAATAATCAACCGCCGCAAGCACAGCAGACGGGTCTATCTCGCGCTGCTGTTCAATCGCGTAACCGAAATAAAAGCGTGTCAGCTCACTCATTGCGAGTCGATCTGCACTACCATCAAGATGTACACGATAAGTTGTCTGGGCATTTGTTAGCGAAGAGATTATCTCACGCCAAATATGTTCCAATGACATAATAGGCAGAACACCGCGATGGTTCTCAACCAACCGCCGCATAATATCTGCTTCACGAGAGGGCCGAAAAACAGCATGCATAGAACCTTGTTCAGCTTTTGCCGCAACAATATGCTCAATCAGGTCAGCACGCTCCATAAGCAAGGCATGCAGTTTATCATCAACTTCATCTAGTTTATCGCGGACTTGAGACAAGCTCATTTTTAAATCCGAAACTGATGAAGACCCAGACATTGCACTAACCCACTCGAATTATTGAACAGAACCTATGTAAATTCATAGGAAACAACGACGGTGAAAGCAAAAGAAAACGTTGACACACTGCCAATTGGCACCTAGCAAAAACTCTCTTGCAATCCCTAGAGGAACACCCAATTCGCCTTCACAACACCGCGGAAGAAAACATGACTGAGACTGCCAGCGCAAAACCGGAGAAGACTCCGAATATCTCGCCCTCAACACAAGCCAGTGTTGCAGCGGAACAGATGGATATGCCTGCCAGCAAGCTCATGCGATTTGGTCCAGACAATCCTCTTCGGCTTGATGAAGGCACAGAACTCGCCCCTTGGCAGATTGCTTATGAGACCTATGGCGAACTGAACGAAGACAAAACCAACGCCATTCTTGTGTGCCACGCCCTTACTGGCGATCAGTATGTTGCCTCTGAAAACCCCGTAACCGGCAAACCCGGCTGGTGGTCAATGATGGTCGGTCCTGGGCAACCAGTGGACACCGACAAGTATTTCGTCATCTGCGCAAATGTGCTCGGTGGCTGCCTCGGCACCACCGGTCCTGCATGTACCAATCCGGAAACCAATGAGGTTTACGGGTTAGACCTGCCTGTCGTCACAATCGGCGATATGGTGCGTTCCCAGGCAAAACTGGTTGAAGCGCTCGGCATCGAAACGCTTTTCGCAGTCGTCGGCGGCTCCATGGGCGGCATGCAAGTGCTGCAATGGGCATCTGCCTATCCAGAAAAAGTATTTGCAGCAGTCCCAATCGCAGCTGGTCCGCGCCACTCCAGCCAGAACATTGCCTTCCATGAGGTAGGCCGTCAGGCTGTCATGGCTGATCCTGACTGGTGCCACGGACAATATGCCAAAGAAGGCAAGCGCCCTATGAAGGGCCTGTCGGTTGCCCGCATGGCAGCGCACATCACCTACATGTCTGATGAAAGCCTGCACAGCAAATTTGGCCGCAACCTGCAAGATCGATCAGCCATCACTTTCGGCTTCGATGCAGATTTCCAAATCGAGAGCTATCTGCGCCATCAAGGCATGACCTTTGTCGATCGTTTTGACGCGAACTCATATCTCTATGTGACCCGCGCGATGGATTACTTCGACCTAGCAGCAGCGCATGGCGGCAAACTGGCCAACGCATTTTTGCATAGCACAACCCGTTTCTGCGTCATGTCGTTTACAACGGACTGGCTTTTCCCAACCTCGGAAAGCAAAGACATTGTACGAGCCCTCAACGCGGCTGGCGCAAACGTCTCCTTTGTTGAGATCGAGAGCTCACGCGGACACGATGCATTCCTTCTTGATGAACCCGAACTGTTCAAAACAATGCGTGGCTTCCTGACAGGAGCAGCAAAAGCCAGAGGTATTCCCGCACCGGGAAATGGTGATTGACCGTAACACTGAGCAGTAAGTTTCATCAGAAAGCAGATTCATTATGAAAAAACATGATTTGAGTAATGTACGCGGCGATCACCGAATTCTCTGCGATTTTGTAGCATCGGGCTCGCGCGTTCTGGACATCGGTTGCGGCACTGGTGAATTGCTGGAACTGCTGATCGACACTCGCGGCGTTGATGGCCGTGGCTTCGACACCTCTCAAAAAGGCGTGAATGAAGCCGTTGCCCGCGGGCTCTCAGTTGTTCAGGGAGATGCAGACAATGACCTTGCAGCCTACCCGGACGACGCTTTTGATTACGCAATTCTAAGCCATACGCTTCAGGCGACCATGGACCCGAAACAGGTTCTCGAGCAGTTACTGCGCATCGGCAAGAAAGTCGTGGTGTCCTTCCCGAATTTCGGCCACTGGCGCAACCGTATGCAGTTGCTGTTCAACGGCAGAATGCCAGTCACCGACTATTTGCCTTACGAGTGGTACGACACACCAAACATCCACTTCTGCACGATCCGAGACTTTGTTGCTCTCTCAGAAGAGGTCCATGCTAAAGTTATTAAGGCAGAGGCTCTGGATGCAAGAGGTCAGCGCATTGGGTTCAACGCACCGTGGTGGGTATGGAACCTGATCGGCGATCAGGCCGTCTTCCTTCTGGAGCGGAAGTAATCAGAACTCAGCTTTCGCCCTCGTTGGCGAAAGTTCCTTCTTGCTGGCGACTATGCCCGTTCATAGCCTGCGCACCAGCAGTCTTGCCGTTAGGCAGAAAGACTGGTCGCAACACACGTGTCACGTGGCTCGCTTTCATCGGAATACCACGGTACACCTGCTTCTCAGCTTCAGTGACCAGCAACCCCGCAAACGCTGACCAGGCCACAGCCCCTAAACGCTCAAAACTCCGTGCATTCTTCAAAACCATTCTCGAGTTCGTCGGCGGCACAAACAGCGCTTCTTCCCGCGACACAACCGAAAGATGATGATTGCTCAGGAAGTTATCGAGCTGCGGTCTTGAATAAGGACGACCATACCCAAACGGTGAAACCTCTGACCGTGCCCACGCACCACGTCGATTGGGAACAATCACAATCACCCGCCCACCCGGAGACAAGACACGATAGACTTCATCCAACAACGCCCCCGGCTGTCCTGCCATCTCCAGCGAATGCACGAGTAAGATGCGGTCAATACAGGAATCTGGAAACGGCAGCTGACCATCTTCCATCAGGAAGGCTTTGTTCGGCACTTCAACTTCACGCGGCCACTTCACCACGCCTTGCGCAGCAGGCATTCCGGCAAACACACGATTGGTCTTTTTCAGGTAAGGCCTCAGATAAGGAGCGGCATAACCAATACCCAGCAAACTCTGACCATGCATTTCTGGCCAAAGCATTTTCACGCGGCTCCCAACCAACACCCGAAGCATCCGTCCAAGTGGCAGGTCGTAGAACTCTTTTAAGTGAGTAACATCAAGATACAACTGGTTCTCCGCGCGTTGCCTTCTCTTATCATGGGGTGCAAGAGCCTTGGGCGCAACGCTTCTTCCTGACGATTTGCAAGCTTAAATCAACCACACCCAGAGTTTTATGAGTTTGCAGTTGAATTTGACAGCTTGTCCTCTCATGATCTCACAAAGATATACTGTATGCTTGGGAGCTGGTTGATGATTGAAGTTGAAGTTCGGCAGTTTGTTTGTCTGAAAGATAATTTCGGCGTTCTCGTTCACCACCCCGACAGCGGTTGTACAGTCGCAATTGATGTTCCAGAATCAGCCCCCTACTTACAGGTTCTGGAAGAAACCGGTTGGAACCTGACCGACATTCTCATCACACACCATCACTGGGACCATATCGGCGGAATGGCTGAACTCGTTGAGAAGACAGGTGCAAAGGTAACCGGGCCAGAACGCTCCCGCCAACACATCACGGGCATGAACCGCTTTGTAGAGGATGGAGATGACATTCTCGTCGGCCCAATTGCAGTGAAAGCCATAGGTACACCAGGCCATACACTTGACCATATCTCCTGGTGGTTCCAGGAGGCAGGCATTGCTCATACAGGCGACACACTCTTCGCCCTAGGTTGCGGCCGTGTTTTCGAAGGCGATCCCGAAATGATGTGGGCCTCTCTGAGCCACCTGGCTAACACGTTACCACCCGAAACAAGGATCTATTGCGGCCACGAGTACACTCTAGCCAACGCCAAATTCGCTCTCACGATCGACCCAAACAATCAGGCATTGCAGGAACGTACAAAACGCATAGAAGCGCTCCGTGAAGTCGGTCGGCCAACCCTGCCAACCTCCATGGCAGCCGAGCTTTCAACCAATCCGTTTTTGAGAGTCCGAGATCCTCTCATCCAAAAAAACCTCAACATGGTCAACGCTGAACCTGTTGATATATTCACAGAAATACGCCGCCGCAAGGACAACTTCTGATGCCGCTTGACCAAATCACCTCCTCAGCAACCGCTGAAGAAATTATCGCTGAACTGCAGATGAAAGAGCATCCGGAAGGCGGCTATTACACGGAAACCTTCCGGGATACAGAAGGCCCTCGAGGCCGTGGCTATTCAACAGCGATCTATTATCTCCTCAAGAAACACCAGAAATCTCACTGGCACCGGATCGACGCGATTGAGACATGGCACTACTACGGCGGCGCCCCACTCTGCCTCTCCATCAGTTCCGAAGAAGGCAGCCAAAATGACATCTTCCTCGGCATGGATGTATTAAACGGCCAACGTCCTCAAGGTATCGTACCTCGACATGCATGGCAGTCCGCACTAAGCCTTGGCGAGTGGACATTAGTCGGTTGCACAGTTGCTCCAGGATTCCTCTTCGATGGCTTCGAGCTAGCACCATCAAACTGGAATCCTTGAGCCAAAGTCATCGAATCGCGCAATAAAGGCCTCGATAATCTTGACCAAACCTCAAAGAAATCTGCCCGCAATTTTAGACAAAAGACGCATAAGACCTGCCCGGAAATCCTCGTAGATACAGAGACTTGTTGGTTAATTGCAGGACTCTGGAAAGTTTTTCTGCGCATAAACTCTATGGTTTTTCCGCAGATACAGTTGAGAGATCATGCAGTTTAATAACTCGTTGCTCGCACCCAATGCGTGCAAATTTTATAGCATCAAAGCACAAAGTAGCAGTTATTATCTTCGCGTTATCAAAACCTTACCTACCTGACAGGTGAACCCGGCAACAGCTTCCACTCACCCAATTATCAGGAACACCTGTAAGTAACTCAACTATCCCGATTAATAACTCAGCACTCAATCCTCAATCACCACTTGCGTTGCTGGCTCTCCTCGGTAGATTGCCCAGCATAGGCGCTTTATGCGCCCGAACACACATTTGGAAGCTAATCTATGGCCCAAGGCGACATCAAAAAGGTTGTGCTTGCCTATTCTGGCGGGCTCGACACCTCGATTATTCTCAAGTGGTTGCAGGCGGAATACGGCTGCGAAGTTGTAACTTTTACTGCTGACTTAGGTCAGGGTGAAGAGTTGGAGCCAGCACGACGAAAAGCTGAACTGCTTGGTATTCGAGAAATCTACGTTGATGATCTCCGTGAGGAATTCATTCGGGACTTCGTGTTCCCAATGTTCCGGGCCAACGCAGTTTACGAAGGCGTTTATCTCCTCGGCACCTCTATTGCTCGTCCGCTAATTTCCAAGCGTCTCATCGAGATCGCTGAAGAAACCGGCGCTGACGCAGTTGCGCACGGCGCAACCGGTAAAGGCAACGACCAGGTACGCTTCGAGCTGGCTTGCTACGCATTGAACCCAGACATCAAGGTGATCGCACCTTGGCGTGACTGGACGCTGAAGTCCCGTACTGATCTGATCGAGTTCGCAGAACAGCATCAGATCCCGGTACCGAAGGACAAGCGCGGCGAAGCACCGTTCTCTGTTGACGCAAACATGCTGCATTCCTCTTCCGAAGGTAAAGTTCTGGAAGATCCGAATGAGGAAGCACCAGAGTATGTCTTCCAGCGCACCGTTGACCCGCTCAGCGCGCCGGACGAAGTCACCGAGATCGAAATCGGCTTCGAAAAAGGCGATGCGTGCTCCATCAATGGCGTACATATGTCTCCGGCAACCCTGTTTGCCAAGCTGAACGATTACGGCCGCGACAACGGCATTGGCCGTCTTGATCTGGTAGAAAACCGCTTCGTTGGCATGAAGTCCCGTGGCATCTACGAAACACCAGGCGGAACAATCCTCCTGTCAGCACACCGTGCGATGGAATCCATCACACTGGACCGTGACGCAGCTCACCTCAAAGATGAGTTGATGCCGCGCTACGCAAAACTGATCTACAACGGCTTCTGGTTCTCACCTGAGCGCGAAATGCTTCAGGCGATGATCGATAAGTCGCAGGAGCTTGTGACCGGCACCGTTAAGCTGAAGCTCTACAAAGGCAACGTCATCGTTGTTGGTCGTGCGTCTCCTTACTCTCTCTACTCAGAAGAGCTGGTAACCTTTGAAGACGACCACGGCGCTTACGACCAGAAAGACGCTGCAGGCTTCATCCGCCTCAACGCTCTGCGTTTGCGTACACTGGCAAAGCGGAACCAGATGACCAAAGCAAAAGAGTTGACAGACGCCTGAAAGGGTAAAAGCTCCTAATCTTTAAGTTAGTTATTAAGCCCGCAGTGGAAACGCTGCGGGATTTATTTTGAGAAATACATAGCAACAAAAATACAGCTACTTTCCGTTACTTACCTAAAAGCGATCAATCAAAAGAGGCTTACTGTTCATTAATTCTTTCATGGCTCAATCATGTCAGTATTCAAAGACGAGGATACTACACAGCGATGAAGAATAGCAAAAAAGAACAAGAAACCAATCCCGTTGAAGATTTCCTCCGACATTTCATGATCTATGATCATGTACTCGACCTCAAAGAGACCGGAGAGTTCAACGGAGCTGCCGATCACTTGCTAAACCTTCTTGGGCAAGGGTGCTCTGAGAACTTAGAGGAAACTATCGATCTGCCAAGAGCAAAAGCGAACTCAGAAAATCTGGACAGTATGCCAGCTGAGTATGTTTCCGCTCTGTTTGACCAGAAAGCGAAGATTTTCGATATCAAACTTCTGGAGATCCTCCAATACAGCCTACCAACCAAGATCCACGAAAAGATCAACACTCTCAATCTTGGCCCCTTTAAACGTCTCTTAGATTTAGGTTGTGGCACTGGCTTAGCTGCCGAACTTTTTGAAGATCGGATCCCTTATAAAACTGGCGTCGACATTTTCGAGCAAATGCTCAATCTGGCGAGAGACAAGAGGATCTACGACGATCTTCAACAATGTGAAATCAACGATTTTCTCGATCAGGATCATCCTCAGAAATGGGATTTGATACTCGCATCAGAGCTCTTTCCGTACTTTGGTTCATTAGAAGATCTCTTCGCAGGTGTCGCCCGCAACATCGAAAAGAATGGCGTGTTCCTGTTCTCCGCTGAAGCTGTAATGGAACCTACCTCCGATACTCCACCCTACATTATGAGCGACAGCTGCCGCTTCACGCACACAGAAAACTACCTCCGCAATCTCTTGAAGCAATTTGACTTTGCAGTCATCGACTTTACGCAGACCACACTCCGGCAGGAGTGCGAAAATCCGGTGCTCGGGCATCTTGTAGTCGCTCGCTATATGCCAGCGTGAGCGCTACAACCCGGCCATCAACGTTATAAGCACAACCACCAGCATTAAAATGCTCGGGTAGAAAGTCAGTGCAAAGCCGGTTCCACGCCATGGCGCACCCTTCTCATAGCTGGCAAAAAACAGGATACGCCCAAGCGCAAACAGCAGTGCTGCTAACAAAGGCACAGACATCGTGCTACCGGGCATAACCGCAGCCCAGACAATATAGATGAACCCTGCCAGCACCCCCTGCTCAAGTGTATTTTGCAAAATACTCTGCAGCATCTTGGCTTCCTCACTGCCGTGGGTTAGCCCTCCTCCATCAATATCATCAGCATGATAAAACCTACGCATTGCCAGACGACCTATAGAAATCATCAGCAATAAGGCAGGTGATAACAATGAAACCGCTGCCACCCAAAGTCGCTCAGAGGCATTCCAGTCCGCGGCAAATCCAAATGGATTGAGAAGCGCACCAAACAAAAGCACAATCGCGGTCACCAAAGCACCAACAATCATCCGCTGAAACACACCCCGCTGTTTTTCTGCAAAGTCCAATACAACCTCCACTCAGAGAACATAATAGGAACAAACCCACAACTATCTGCTGCTAGTTGCTTGCGGCAAGGCGTTTGCTCTCCTAGCCTACGCACATCAGGCGAAGCAGGAGAAGCTGATGACTATGGAAGCGCAGTTAGTTTTAAAAGTTGATAACGCCGCTGCGCGCCGCTTGTTTCTGCAGAAACACGCCCTTCTTGAAGCACCAACAGGCTCCTCGAAAGGAGAGAGCCTCCTCAATCTCATTCACCGCATTGGCTTTGTGCAGGTTGATAGCATCAACACAGTAGAGCGTGCGCACCACATGATCTTGTGGTCACGCCGCCAAAGTTACCGCCCCAAACATCTCAAGAAACTGCTGGAGAATGACAGAAGCCTCTTTGAGCACTGGACGCATGATGCCTCAATCATTCCAACCGAGTTCTTCCCTTATTGGCACTACCGCTTCCAAAAAAGCGCAGAGAGCTTGCAATCCCGCTGGAAGGTCTGGCGCGGTGCGGAGTATCAGGAAAAACTCAACCTCATTCTACGGCACATCGAAGAAAACGGCCCCGCTGGCACCTCAGATGTCGGCAAAGATGAGAAGCGCAGCAAAGGCGGATGGTGGGAGTGGAACCCATCCAAAACAGCACTTGAATATCTCTGGCGGACCGGACAAATCTCCGTCTCCCGGCGTGAAAACTTTCAAAAACTCTATGACCTGACAGAACGCGTCATCCCTGAGGATCACCGCTCCGCTAAACCCAGCCATGCAGAAACCATAGAGTGGGCTTGCAACTCCGCAATCGACCGCCTCGGCTTCGCTACGCCCAGCGAAATTGCAGCCTATTGGGACAAACTAGACCTTGCCGATGTCAAAGCATGGTGTGAGCAAGCCCAGAAGCGTCAGGAACTGATCCTTGTTGAGATTCAACCTGCCAGCGACACGAAGCCCAAATTATGTCTCGCACGCCCAACAATTGAAGATGAACTGAGATCCCTCGAAGCCCCTTCCCAGCGGATCCGCATCCTCAGCCCATTCGACCCGGCATTAAGAGACCGCAAGCGCGCTGAGTTCCTTTTTGGCTTCAATTACCGCATCGAAATCTTCGTCCCTGAACCAAAACGGCAATACGGCTATTATGTCTTCCCCGTAATGGAGGGGGACAAGTTGATTGGCCGCATCGATATGAAGCGTGACAAAGCCTCCAATGCTTTGGCCGTAAAACGCTTTTGGCCCGAGGCTGGCATTCGCATGGGCAAAGGCCGCCAACAACGATTGGAAGCTGAACTGGAGCGATGCACCCAGTTTGCTGGCTGTGAAGATCTTCAGTTCCTCTCAGCTTGGCAAGGATAGCCCACTGGATGGCGGGACTATCAGAAACGTAAGTAACCTCCAATACTGCTGGTAAACGTCGCATTCTCGTCAGCACCAAGAGAGCAAATGGGCCAGCTTTTGCAAACTTTGTTGCGTATTCTGCTCTGCCTTGTGGCGCTGAATACCTCTGCCAGCCAGGCCCAACCTCTCTTCAATTTAGACGACCACTTCACCTTCAATCCGCAAGGCAAGTACCAACCCCGCCTCATTGGCCTGTTTGAGACAGATCGCAATAACACATCTGGAGCCGCCGAAGTCATCACGCCAGTCTTTCAGGACAGTCATGGCATGTTCTTCGCTGATGTCCGCTCCGGCAACTCCTCTGATGCTGTATATCTCATAAGTGCTGGCGGTGGCCTCCGTCACTTTGTGCGGCCAAACTTGATTGGCAGCACCTACATCTTCATGAACTACAAGGAAGATTACGAACGCGGCCCTGCAACTGCTGTCACACGGGCATCGAGTTTCTGGCAAATAACTATGAGACTCGCTTCAACGCACAATTCCCGACAAGCAAAGTCCGTATTCTGGAACCAGAACCGGGTAGCACAGACCAACGCGAAAGCACTCCTCTCCTCAACCTTTCAGGAGAGATTGGCTACGACCTCCCCGGAACTGAGGATCTGGGGTTCGGCCTCCGCATCTATGCAGGAGGCTTTTATAGAACCGCCAACAACATTGAAGAGATAAGCGGAGCACAGGGACGGTTTGAAATATCCCGTGCAGGCTGGTTTGGCGTACCTGGATTGAAGACCACATTTGTTGGACAGATCCGCTATCACAGCGACATCAACTATCCCATTGGTGCTTTTCAACTTCGCATAGGCCTTCCCATCGTCAAATATTGGAAGGGCATCACCGTCGATAACTATAACGAGCTCTCTCACATAGAACGTCGCATGACGGAACGTGTGCGACGCCCCCTCACTATTCACGATCGCACGCGTCGTATTCCCTAGAACTCCACTTAAAATGAAAGCCCTAGGCATTAAACCACTCGAAGCGTTACCCCTCCCGGTTTCAGGGCATCACAGACCCCCAGCATTAATGTTAATCTTTTCCGATAGGATACCGCTTCCAGCTCTTCCGGGGATAACCACATGAGGACTATTCCACTCACGCTCATTCCGTTCTTGCTCTACAACGCTGTGGCATTTCGGTGGTTTGAAGATCTAGAGCCGGTGCTTGATCAAGGCTACAACGTCACCCCTTGGGCTGCCATTGTATTCCAGATCCCGCTGCCATCAGGACTACTTGTTCCTCTGGATGTCGCCACCCTTCTGCTTGCAGGCACTTTGGTCCTGCTCTTCGTCGAGATCATCAAAGCCACCAGAACCAGCACACTCTCACTGGTAGATCACAGTTTGTCTCTGTTGATCCTCGTGGCTTACCTAATTGAGTTCCTCTCGGTACAAGAAGCCGCCACCCCGCTCTTCCTGCTGCTCATGACCATCACGTTTCTGGATGTCATCGCAGGTTTCATCATCACCTTGTCCGGAGCACGGCGAGACGTGGTTGTGGCAACCAGCAATAGCTAACAACAAGTCTGCAGCATTGGGCTTTAATGCATAGAGGGCACCCGGTTGGATGCCCTCACGCCAGTTGTAATGTGCAACACGCTTAAAGCGCGGCCAGTGCCTTAGCAACATCTTCCAGCAGGTCATCTGCATCTTCCAGACCAACAGAAAGACGAAGCGTCTTGTCTGTAATGCCCAGCTCCAAACGCGCATCTTCCGCAACACTCTGGTGCGTAGTCGTCGCCGGATGGGTAATCAGGCTCTTCGCATCACCAAGGTTGTTGGAAAGGCTAACAATCTCCAGCGCATTGGAGAACTTGAAGGCCGCTTCCTTACCACCCGCCAAATCAAACGCCAGCATGGTAGACCCACCCTGCATCTGCTTGGCCACGATATCCGCCTGTGGGTGATCAGCGCGGCCCGGGTAAATCAGGCGAGACACTGCAGAATGATCCGCTAGGAACTCTGCCAGCTTGCCAGCATTCGCAGTCTGACGCTCAACACGCAACGACAAAGTCTCCAGACCTTTCAGCAGAACCCAAGCGTTGAACGGGCTCATCGCAGGTCCGGTATGCTTGAACGGGTCATGGAACTCTTCCACAATCCACTTTTCATCGGAAAGCACGATACCGCCCAGACATCGGCCCTGCCCGTCAATATGCTTGGTCGCAGAGTAGATCACCACATCAGCACCCAAGGCCAGCGGGCTCTGCCAGATAGCAGTCGCAAACACGTTGTCTACAATAAGCCGTCCACCAGCTTCGTGAATAATATCCGCAACAGCTGGAATATCGATCACTTCAAGCGTCGGGTTGGTTGGGCTTTCAAGGAACGCCGCTGTGGTGTTCGGACGAACTGCAGCTTTCCATTGCTCAATGTCAGTGCCATCAATCAGCGTGGACTCCACACCATAACGTGGCAGCAGCTTTTCGATGATGTATCGGCAGGAACCGAACAGCGCCTTTGGTGCAATCACATGATCGCCAGCTTTAACGCAGGCCATAATCGCAGAGTTAACAGCCGCCATACCAGAAGCCGTGCCGCGTGCGGCCTCAGCACCTTCCAGTTCGCACATTCGTCGCTCAAACATTCCTACAGTCGGGTTTGCGTACCGGGAATAAATATAGCCCGGATTCTCGCCCAAAAAGCGTGCTTCTGCCGCTTCTGAGCTGTCGTAAACATACCCTTGTGTAAGGAAGATAGCTTCGGATGTTTCACCAAAGCTGGAGCGCGTTGTGCCTCCATGAACAAGCCGAGTTGCTGGCTTCCAGTTCTTTGCGTCTGTCATCGCTCATTCCTGCCCGAAGAGATATTGCTCTACCCCTTCATTAAAAAACCCCGGCGCGGGCCGAGGTCTATACAAGAACCCGACCCTTTAGCTACTTGTTTTACGTGGTTGCAAGCCGGTCGACCAAATCACCACGGAATAGGCAGCATTTTTACCTCGAAAATACACTAGGGTCAATCAATCAGCTTAGGTTGCAGACTTGGCGAGAGATCAAACTTACGTTAATCAGTGTCAGAACGATTTGAGTACCAGTGGGGCGGAACCAACAATGACAGGCATTCTTCCGGCAAAAGCGATTGAAGCTATGTTTGCCAGCGGTGCAATTCAAGCAGACAGAGTGCCCGACGAGGACCAGATTCAACCTGCCAGTCTTGACCTGCGCCTCGGCGTCAAAGCATGGCGTGTCCGAGCCTCCTTTCTGCCCGGCCCCGACGCGAAAGTGGAAGACAAGCTGGAAAAGCTCATCCTGCACGAGATCGACCTCTCCAAGGGCGCCGTGCTGGAAACCAACTGTGTTTACATTGTCCGCCTTCAGGAAGCGCTGGACCTCCCGGCTGAGCAATCCGCAACAGCCAATCCCAAAAGCTCCACGGGCCGCATCGATGTGTTCACCCGCGTCATCACAGACCAAGGCCGCGCATTTGACCGTGTTGAAGCCGGCTACAAAGGCCCGCTCTACGCTGAGATCTCTCCAAAGACCTTCCCGGTGCTGGTCCGCGAAGGCTCTCGCCTGTCCCAAATCCGCTTCCGCGATGGTGAAACCCTCATCAATGATGAAGACCTGACCAAAGTGCACAACCAGCACACACTGGTGTCTGGCGGCAAGGACGAAGACGCAATCAACAACGGCGTACAGGTGTCCATCGACCTGAAAGGCTCTGGCAAAGACAGCCTCATCGGCTACCGCGCCAAGCGCCATACAGGTGTGATCGACGTCGATCGCAAAGACGCACAGGACCCGGAAGACTTCTGGGAGCCGCTGTACAATCGCGGCGATGCAACGCTCATCCTCGACCCGAACGAGTTCTACATTCTGGTCTCGCAGGAAGCCGTCCACGTCCCGCCACAATACGCCGCTGAGATGGTGCCATTCGACCCACTCGTCGGCGAATTCCGCGTCCACTACGCAGGCTTCTTCGACCCCGGCTTCGGCCACTCCACCGTTGGTGGCACAGGGTCCAGAGCCGTTCTAGAAGTCCGCTCTCACGACGTTCCCTTCATCGTAGAACACGGCCAAACGGTTGGCCGCCTTGTCTACGAGCACATGGAGGAAGTGCCAGAAACCCTTTACGGCGAAGGCATTGGCTCCAACTATCAGGGTCAGGCTCTGAAGCTCTCCAAGCACTTCAAAAGCAAAGAACCGGTAGGAGCATAAGCTGATGCCCCTCTTCACCGTTGAGCAGGAATACAACGCGATACTGGAAGAAAAGAAGTCACGCTTTCTTGCCTTTCTGGTACCTCATTTAGACTTTGCTCAGCGGCTGGCAGACCTTCGCGACGAGCACAAAAAAGCCAACCACCACGTCACCGCTTTCCGCAGAATGCTCCCCGAGGGACGCATTGATGAAGGCGGCAAAGACGATGGTGAACCGTCTGGCACCTCCGGCATGCCCACACTTAAAACACTCATTGGGGCAGACCTTGTGGATGTGGGCGTCATCATCGTCCGTTACTTCGGCGGCACAAAACTGGGCACCGGCGGTCTGGCACGGGCCTACTCCGGCGCCGCAAATCTCGCCATTCGGGAAGCTGAGCTTGTGCCATGGCTGCGTATCAAAACCCGCAGTGTCTCCGCCAGCTTCTCCAGCAGTGCCGAACTGGAACGCCAGGTCATTCTGCTACAGCTGGAAATCATCGAACGCACCTTCACAGAGGACGGCGTAACCCTGCTCGTCAGCGGTCCTGAAGATCAGATCGACAAGCTTTAACCTTCAGTACTTACTAGCTTTTTCATGCCTCTCAGCATTCCCACCACACCTAACTAATTAAAATCCCAATAAAAACTTAAGCTTTGGCACGCGCCTTGCGATGTGAATCCCAGAAAACGGCAGGTGTCTCATTTTGAGACGGTCGGGGGAGTGAAGTCATGCGTGTCACCCGCACTGGAAAAACGATTAACACTGGAACAGACGCTGATCGTCGCTATCGCGATATCGGCTCTCGCCGTCACGCCAAAATCACAGAGCAAAATGCAGAGACTGTTTCAAGACGGAACACCTACGGGAAACCAGGCAAGGAACTGCAAGTCTCTGAGGATGTCGCCACCACGCAAACTCAGCACGAAAAAGACGCCCAGTTCTATGAACTGCCAAAGCGCATCAACGTCTTCCGCTGCAACTCCGCTTTCCTCGCTCACCTCATCGGCATCAAAGAAAACGCCGCCCACCTGCGCGACCGCCGCCGCGTAGAACCCGAGGAAGGCGCCATCAGCTACACCACCACCGAAAAAGCCCCCCGCCTCATCGGCGAAGGCCGCATCATCGAATACAACGCTTGAGCTGAGTTCTGCCACAAACACCAACACCACCACATGGCATCCCATGCAGTGTTGAAGCTAGAGTTCCCGATAATCGGGATGAGCAAGGCGGCAGGCAATACCTGCGCTACTTATTGAAACTAATTCTTCGGCATTGGCTACACGCCTTGCCCGGGCTTTCTTTGGATGAACA
>NZ_LMCK01000124.1:0-107 GCF_001623165.1 Pseudovibrio sp. WM33 | reverse complement strand
CAGTTCCTCCGTCTTTGACAAACACATCTGCAAAAGCAGGGTTTTACTGCCGGTACATCTGCATCTATCACCGCGTGATACCCTATAGTCCTGGGCCCTTCCCCTCA
>NZ_LMCK01000123.1:0-252 GCF_001623165.1 Pseudovibrio sp. WM33 | reverse complement strand
TATTCACCGCCCTCCCGCCCATAAGCGAGAGTTGCGTTTGGAGAGCTAACTCCAGACACAAAAAGACCGCAGAAAGCGGCTGCGGTGCCGCGTTACCGAGGTTTCGACGCCTCAAGTTGACCATGCGATGATTGGCGCAAGGTGTCAATGCAAGGAAACTGAATTCCTCCACAAACCCATAGGATTAGCGGGGCTAAAAACTGAGAACAACAACATGAACATAAACATCAAGCCCTTGCGAAAACCACATAG
>NZ_LMCK01000122.1:233-4453 GCF_001623165.1 Pseudovibrio sp. WM33 | reverse complement strand
TAACTAAAGGCGTGGACCACTTCAAAGGGGGAGGCTCAATAGCAAGGCGCGTTTCAATCTCGGTCTTATCAATCCGAGGCGGACGCCCCTTATAGACACCTCTTTTCTTCGCCGCCGCAATGCCTTCCGCTTGCCGCTCCCGTCGCAGATTGGTTTCAAACTCAGCAAAGACACCGAGCATATCGAAAAAGGCTTTGCCTGCCGCCGTTGAGGTATCGACAGGCTGCTCAGTTGCATTAAGATGAGCACCTTTGTCTTGCAATCGCCGTGCAATAATCTGCAGGTCATGCATAGATCGGGCGAGCCGATCAATGCGTGTGACCACCAAAGTTTCATCAGGGTGGATAAAGACCAGAATTGTCTGTAACTCAACACGGTCTTTGAGGGTTCCGCCGCTCTTCTGTTCTGTACGGATCAGATGACATCCTGCCGCTTCCAGCGCGAGAACTTGTGCTTTCAGGTTCTGATCAGTAGTAGAGGTGCGCGCATATCCGATGCGGGACGTAGATCTGTTCATTTTGGATGTGCCATGAGCTATTTCTGTTCACTAACGCAGATTATACCCAAAATGAACATGGATCCATGTGCAATTGGTGTTCATTTGAGGTCGTATTTTGAGTATACTCAAATTATCACCTAGTCATGCAGCTAGCTTACTTTCAAAGTCTATGCGCTGTTCCAGATCAAGCTCAAATCGGCCATAAGGATTGATGTGACTGTATATCAGCGGTGTCAGACCTCGGTAATCTTCTGCGGCAAGTCGGCCAACCCAAACAGGATCTGAAAGCACCGATTGCACCATGCGGGTGTTGACGTAAACCAGCGAGGCCTGCAACAGGTGCAGAGACAGGGCCGAGATCTCCTGATCTTCAATGCGGTTACTAGCAATCTCCCCGCCCTTGCCGAAGAATACAAAGCCGTTGGCGCTGTTCCAGTTCTCCACCACATTGAGCCCTTCGTTGATTTCGCGACGATAATTTTCAGAGCGCAGATATCGGCACAAGAAAATTGTCTTGATAGCTCGACCCAGTTCAGCCAGCGCTTTATAGGTTGGGTGCATAACTTCGGAGCGGGCAAAGCGGCGTAAAATTGCTTCTGGATCTGCGGTTCTGTGCTGCATGGCAGCTGCGTACTTGACCATTTCGTCATACTGGCGGGCAATCTCCTCCCAGTTGATGACGCTGGACAAGATCGGCAGCAGGTTGCCAAGTTCACCGCGCATCGCATTTGAAGGCAATGCCAGCTTCTGCCGACTGATCGCCTTAAGGCGTGGAGCAAGCTCAAATCCCAGCAGATGACAGAACGCAAAGCCGACAACGCTTTGACCATGGCTATCCACATACTGACGCTGGATCTCCATGTCGGTGCAATGGCGCAAAACACCCTCAATCATGGCAGCAACTTCAGAGGATGAACAGCGTTTTAGCTGAGAATAGATACAGGTTGCCTGACGTTCCACATGCCAGTAGATCATCACACCTCTGCCGCCGTAACGAGCATGCCACTCGCTCATGAGGTTCCTATCCCAGGCTCCAAACTTCGTGCTATCTACTGCACAAGCTGTCCCGGCTTCACCCCAGATGACAGGATTGCGGATTGCCAAAGTAGCATCAGCTACGCGGGCACAGGCAGCCCTTAAAGCGGCCGGATGAATATAGTTGCGGCGCACACGCAGCAACTCCTCATAGCTGATATCGGCGAGACCACCGGCAATACGTTTGAGGCCCGCATTTGTGCCAAGGCCGTAAAGGCAAAGTAACAATCGCTGATCACGGACATTAGGAGCCAACACCTCACGACTTGCAGAGCTCTCAAAGCGGTCCAAGTATCCCGTTCCAAGGGCAGCTTCCTTAAGCGTATCCAATAGTCCCGTCATCGGCCATTGACGAGTGATTTCCGCTTTTAAAGAGACCAGTCCTTTGGGTTCCGGCGCAGGTTCAAACGGACTGACAGAGATCCGGTTCTTGCCGGTCCAACGCAGCCTGACCTTGTCATTGTGAGGCAGGGATGCATTGAGCTGACGTAGCTCATCCTCCAATGTCTTTCTGACTTCAGACACAAATGCTTCTGCATCTCGTGTCAACTTCAGCCCCGCATAATATGTGTCGCGGCGCTCGGCAAAATCCTTTGGCAGGTCTTCATCCGGATTTCGATAACGATCTGCTCCCACTACCCAGATTTCCTTGGCACGAATTCGCTCACGCAACTGGGTCAGGAGGCACAGCTCAAAGGAAATCACATTCACGCGGCCTTTGTCATCAATCACGCTACCATGCCATTTAGCTGGAATGGCTTCCATCGGAACATCATCCTCAGAAGCAAACCGCTTGCCTGCCTTATGCAGCTTCGTAATACAGATCAATCCCTCTAGCACAGGGCGCCAGGCTGCGTTGTTGGATCTGAATTCCAGGACAGAAAGAAGCAGTGGTAGCATGCGGCGATAATGTGAGGCATATGACCCACGCATCACAAACTGAATTTGACGATCCAGAGTTCCTTTTGAGCGGTACTCCTTGACAATTGCTGATAGTTTCTGCTGCCCGGCGACCGGATAGATCACATCACAGATCCGCCCCTCCGGGTGTTCCATGGAGGCCACGGCAATCTCTGCCAGCAAGCGCTCCTTACCGTGAACCTTCTCGATTTCACGGCTAATGTCCTTAATCACCTTGCGCTTTGATTTTGCATTGATCCGATGGATCTGTTCCACCAGAAGGTCAATCACCCGATCAATCATCTGGGACTTGCGGACTATCAGATAAAGAGCGAACAGGCCTAATCGGCGCTCAACGCTGTGTCTACGCATCTGCGAAGCCGTTTCTGCACTCACCCGTTGCACGAGCTGGTCAATGAAGGAGCGCTCAACCTCCTTAAGAACATGTTCTGGAAGCTGTAAGCCTTCAACAAACTGAAGGCGTTCAGTTGCGGCCAGAATGTTGTCCAGCGTAGCCCCGCCGATATCATCTTTCAGGCGTGAAAATCCGGTCGAAGCATCCGGCTCCACCAATGAAGTTTCCATCTTTACAATGGCTTCCTGAGAAAGCTGACTGACAATTTTTTGCAGGAACTCTTTCTGAAACTCGCGGCGTGCGGAACGAACAACACGTTCAACAATCTTTCGGGAGGGCGCAAATACCTTCTTCTCAAGACACCACTGATAGGCAATCGAAATCAGTTCTTCAACAGCATTGACGTGACCACAATGCTCGCATCGTAGCCAGTGTGCTAGCTGAGTTCTATGCTTATCTGACATCCGCTCAAAGCCGAGATACTGTACAATCTCCATCATATGGCGGCGTGCAGAACGGCTTTGAAAGTCATAGTCAAATGTGACCGGGCGATATCCACCGAGCTGATCACTCAGATAGTTTAAAACCTCTTCGCCAACCTGAATATCTTCATCTGCAAAGTAACCAAAGTGCTGGAGGTGTTTGAGTTGAAGTGAAATGCCGAGACGAGTCCGCGTATTGTAGCCATTGATGAAAGTGAGATCGTCGAATGACAGTCCCCACGTAAGACTAAAAGTCTGAACCATTGCAACTCTTTCCTAACCTGAAGAAAAAGTCACTTTGGTGAGCAAACATGTCTTAAATGGTGATGTTCAGCACTTGTTCCTCAAGATGGCCACTGGCCATTATCAACCAAAGACAGCTATCTCGGATCTGACGGAAATACCACCTTGCTGGGTCCGTCGCATTTGACGCCCAACAGCATTGCTCAGCAGTTTTGCGATTTGCAGGGCAGGAGGAACACGTGACCATATGGTTCTAAGTTTTTTCTTGCCATTGCGGCTTTGCCTGACAACCTGCCCCTTTACAACACGTTGTGACCAACGGAAGCCAATTTCATGCATGTAAAGATCAGCATGGGCCGTGCTGATATGATGAAAAACACCGGATACGGTTCGTCTGACTCTGGAGCTAAAACCCTCACTGGAGTTTATATGTACCGCTCCGCGAACATATTCATCCTTTGAGTGATTTACTGTTTGATGGTCGCTGAAGTTGTGACCAAGGGCTGCAAAGGCTGTCCAGTCATCGCTCATCAAGTTCGCTTGCAGGTCCAGTTCCTGGCCAAAGACACGACTTGCCTCCACGGCTGAAAGATCAGCAACGACACTTGCGCGGGCATGACCTGCAGGGCTACCAACTTCTGTTGATTGTGGCCTCTGAACCATTGAAAGAACAGGTGTTTTTGTAGTTTTCTTCTTCCCTTTTCTA
>NZ_LMCK01000122.1:0-223 GCF_001623165.1 Pseudovibrio sp. WM33 | reverse complement strand
TTGCGCGGGCATGACCTGCAGGGCTACCAACTTCTGTTGACTGTGGCCTCTGAACCATTGAAAGAATTGGTGTTTTAGCGGTTTTCTTCTTCCCTTTTCTTCCACGTCCAGGAGGCGGTACATTCCGCTTTTTCGGAGGGTTGCCACCTAGATAAAAGTGATCTGTTTCGACAGTGCCATCCAGCAAATGCTCCTGCGCGGTCAGCAAACGAATAGCGTGCCC
>NZ_LMCK01000121.1:1440-25426 GCF_001623165.1 Pseudovibrio sp. WM33 | reverse complement strand
CTAACTTTCAAACCGGACCACTCAAGTGGGGCTGATCAGGGGCTATGCTCAAGCGAACGGACTTCATCACATCCTCAGGGAAGGAGGGGATTTTCTTGTGCGCACCGGTTGGCGCAAGGTTCGTTTGCGCCAACCCGATGACGCGCCGTTTGACCTGTTGACCGTACTGCCTGAAGCTGACTATGACAGGCCAGTTGATCGGCAGGTTACTATTTTGGGAAACTCAAAGGATCGAGATATTCCCGCCCACCTGATCATCCTGCGCAAACCGCCTGAAGCCACAGACCAAGAACGAAAACGCCTGCGCCGAACAGCAAGCAGGAAATGTAGAAAATTGAACCCCGCCTCACTCATCGCCGCTGAATACATGTTGTTGTTGATATCCTTTCCAGAAGATCAGTTTGACGCTGCCAGCATTGCCGCGCTCTACAGGGTTCGCTGGCAGATTGAGCTCGCCTTCAAGCGCCTTAAAAGCCTCATCCATATCGACCGTCTGCCTACAAAGAACCCAGCTCTTGCCAGAACCTGGTTGTTGTCACATCTCATCTTAGCTTTGCTGATTGAGCGTCAAAGTGAAGAATTCATGACTCATTCTCCTCAAGAAGAGAGTTCAAAGCAACGTTATCCGTCCAGATGGAGGTTACACAAGCTGATCATTCAAGCCTTCATTTCAGCCATTCAGGGAGCCTGGGATCTGACCCGCATCACCGCCAACCCCTGTCGCTTTTGGCAAAGCATATGCGAGCCTCCGAGAAAGCGAAAAATTCAACGAATACCGCAACGTAACGCCTTAAGTTAGCGCCTATGAGGCTAATCCCCCCTCTTGAGAGCTTATCTGCTCGAGACCGAGACATGCTATGCCATACTTATATCCAGCATGACTTTCTTAGCTGCCTGTTTGACGCTTTCTTCTGCTTGCGTCAGGAGTTTTATCCGGTCAAAAATCTGTGCGTCCTCATTCAGACTTTTCCGAAGCGACTGTCCGAAAGCCATGCGAACTTCAGTACCAATGTTGAATTTGCAGATCCTTGTTTCTTTTGCCAATTTTTGCCTGATTATTGATGGAATTCCAGAGCCTCCGTGTAGCACGAGCGGAATGTTGGTGACGTTTTCAATGGCGTGGACCAGATCGAAATCGATCATTGCTGCTTTTTCTTGTTGCAAGTGCACATTACCGACAGAGATTGCGAGCGCATCGGCATTACTTTCCTTCGCAAACTGCGCGGCTTCTTCAGGTTTTGTCCCTGAGGACACAGCGCCCTCAGCATACCCAACAAAGCCGACTTCTCCCTCCAGAGAAACACCATATGGCTTAGCGCTTTCAGCGATGGACTGCATCAGGCGAATGTTTTCCTCTAGAGGAAGTTTGGAGCCATCAAACATGACGGAAGTAAAGCCAAGGTCTATTGCTTTCAGACAATCCTCAACTTCATAGCCATGGTCAAGATGAGCAACCACTGGCACAGAGGCTGCTTCGGCTAAAACTCTAAACATTGGTGCCAGAACTTCCAATGGAGTATGGGCGCGACATCCAGGACCTGCCTGCAGAATAACCGGGCAGCCGATCTCTTCGGCAGCCTCCACAAATGCACGTGCATCTTCCCAGCCCAAGACAACAAAGCCAGCAAGTGCTGTCCCATTGTTCATAGCTGGGGCTAAAACGTCTTTAAGGTTTGCAATAGGCATTACTGTATCACTACTTAAACTTGGCGATCATGTCTTTGATGCCTGGGATCGTTTCGACCTGATATGCGTGCGTTGGCTGGAAATGCTGCACCAGTGAACGTTGACTGAGGCCGCCGAGAATTGTGAAGTAATACATTTCATAGCCCGGTGCGGCGACACAAGGATGGTAGCCCTTATCGATAACAAGAGTTGATCCATCTACGATGTGATAGGCTTCCCCGACTTTCCCATCTTCTTTCTGAAGCAGCTGCATTCCAAAGCCGTGTCCGGGCCGGAAGCGGAAGTTGTAAGTTTCGTCATGCCGTGTCTCATAAGGCAAATTGTCTGTGTCATGCTTATGAGGAGGAAATCCTGACCAGCCGCCTTGCCCTACAGTAAACAGTTCGGAAACCAAGAGACGGCCAACTTTATCGTGATATTTGGTTCCAAGTATATGCTTGATTTTACGATGTGTTTTCGTGTCATCTGAGCCGTACTGAACAACATCCAGGTCAGATGATGTCACCGCAAATGGTGTCAGAACACCGTCATATCGCGCTCCAGCGATGAACACTTCGGCGGCATCACTGACGCAAACAATTGTTGTTTTCGCTCCGGTCGGGATATAGACCCCTTCAGGCTCGCCATCCCAAACATCTACGCCGCGACCGCCTATTCCATTCCAGTTCAACCCTTCGCATTCAACGTTTACCGAGCCAGTTGCAGGTACGATGCAAGTTTCATAACCGGGAACTTGATAGTGGAATGCTTCCCCTTGCTTCAGCTTTACGATGTTGAAGTAGTTTAACGGAACGCGGGCATCATCAACGTCTACGATGGGCTTATTTTGATTATTATATGGAGGGATATGCATGCTTAGTCCTTCGTCAAACTCAATGTTTCTTCTACGGAAATGCTGTGTTGTTTCAGAAACCTAACCAGCTCTTTTTCATCGGGCATTGCTGTTGCACAGCCAACCTTGGACACCACAATTGCTGCGCAGGCAGACCCGCGAAAAACGCTTTGCTGCAAGGTCTTTCCATTTGAAAGTGAGGATAGAAAACCACCTAGAAATGCATCTCCTGCACCCGTCGGCTTCACTGCAGAAACAGTGAATATGCCGGTCTGAAATGACTCATTTTCAGTGTAGGTGGTTGAGCCTTTCGAGCCCATTTTGTAAATGCAGATACAGTCAGATCTGTTCGCAAGTTCGTGGGCAAACTTCGGGCCATTAGCCATGTTCCCAGCCATGAAACCAAACTCCTCGTCATTCCCTACAATGACATCACAGAGTGAGCTCATGCGTTTATATATGTCTGTGGCTTCCTGTGCAGATGCCCAACTGTAGGGGCGGTAATCGATATCAAAAATCGAAACCAATCCCTCAGCTTTTGCTTTCTCCAAGGCGTAAAAAGTCGCTGTGCGAGATGGCTCGGAGGCCAGCAAAGTTCCTGTGGTTACGATTGCATCAAACTGAGAGAAATCAACAGCGTCTACATCTGCTTCGCTCATCATAAAATCTGCTGCACCATTTCGGTAAATGGTCGTCTGATGGTCGAGCAAACGTGCTTCCGAGAGCGCAAGGCTGTTTCTGTATTCTCCGCCAATTGGGGTGACGTACTTGTGAACTATTCCGTACCGCTCCAATTGATTGACGCAGTAACGTCCGATTGCATCGTCAGAAACACGGGTCAGCAACGAGACGTGGCACTCTTGCCGGCGCAGGGCGACTGCAATGTTTGCAGCTGATCCGCCCAGATGCACAGACATGGTTTGCGCATCTTCAATTGATGTGCCTGCAGGTTCTGGCGTGAGGTCCATGCCTGCACGCCCGACAACCAGATATCTTTTCCCCTGCAGCTGTTGCAAAAGTCTGTTCATTACACACCCACACGCTGGTTTATGCGACCGGCTTCCCACTCTTCGCGTGCGGTGCGTACGTTCTGACTGTTAGAAACTTCGGGCAGTCCAACTTCCCACCATGCATGACCTTCCTGTGTCCATCCTTCATAAGGATCGACCTGAATAGAAATGATCGTGGTTCGGTCTGCTGCCTTTGCCCGTTTGAACGCTTCACACAGCTCTTCAATCGTCTCTACGGTTTCTGCCAGTGCACCTTGAGCTCTTGCGTGCGCAGCAAAATCCACTGCAACAGGGTTTGTAATTGTTGGTGAATCTTTGATCAGGTTGTTGAAAGAGGTGTTGCCGGTGTTGTTCTGAAGTTTGTTGATCACGGCAAAGCCACCATTGTCGCAAACCATGACAATGAGCTTCTTTTCGGTCAGGACGGAGGAATAGATATCCGAGTTCATGAGCAGGTAGGAACCGTCACCAGTAAACACGATGGTATCCTGATCGGGCTCTTTCTCGGATTGAGCGATACGTGCACCCCAACCGCCAGCAATCTCGTAGCCCATGCATGAGAAGCCGAATTCGACATCAACCGAGCCAATGGCTTTGGTTTGCCAATTAGCGGTGACTTCGGCAGGTAGGCCGCCTGCAGCTGCAACAACCCTGTCATTGGTGTCACATAGGTCGTTTACGGCGCCAATGACCTGCGCATAGCTGTTGGGTCCATTTGCGGGGTCAACATTGTGCTTCACATAGGAGCGCCACTCTGCTTTCTCCTGTTGCGCAAATGCAGTCCATGTCTTTGGGGCCTTGTACTGCTTTAAGGATGCAATAAACGCAGACAAACCTAATTTTGCATCACCCACGACAGGGAGCGAACGGTGTTTGCTTGCATCATGACGAGCAGCATTAAGGGAAACAAACCGAGCATCTTTTCTGAAAGCGGTCCATGACCCGGTGGTAAAGTCCTGCAAACGTGTTCCAACAGCAATAATCACGTCTGCATCAGCAGCAATTGCATTTGCTGAGTTTGAGCCTGTTACGCCGATTGGTCCGCAATTCAGCTCGTGATCTGACAGCAGGTTTGCACGGCCCGCTATTGTTTCTGTAACCGGAATTTGTGTCTGCTCAGCAAACGCAAGCAACTCCTGCGCTGCGTCAGAATATTGCACGCCACCTCCCGCTATGATCACAGGCTTTTCGGCGGATTTAATTAATGCAATCGCGTCATCAAGCTCGCTCGTATCAGGTGCTTGGCGGCGGATGCGGTGAACTTTTTTCTCAAAGAAAGCAACAGGGTAGTCATAGGCCCAACCTTGCACGTCCTGCGGCAGGCCCAAGAACGCTGGACCGCAATCTGCCGGGTCAAGCATGGTCGCTATCGCAGCTGGCAACGACTGAATGATCTGCGTTGGATGTGTAATACGGTCCCAGTAACGTGAGACTGCGCGAAAGGCATCATTCACTGATACAGTCGGATTACCATAATGCTCAACCTGTTGCAGCACCGGGTCTGGCAATCTTGAGATGAACGCATCGCCACATAACAGTAGCATTGGAAGCCTGTTTGTGTGTGCCAACGCAGCTGATGTGACAAGGTTTGTTGTGCCTGGTCCAGCTGAAGCCGTGCAGAACATGAATCTCTTACGTAAATGATATTTGGCATAGGCTGCAGCAGCAAAGCCCATGCCCTGTTCATTTTGACCTCGATAAAGCGGAAGTGTATCGCGATGCTCATATAGTGCCTCGCCCAAGCATGACACATTGCCGTGACCAAAAATTCCGAACCCACCTCCGCAGAGCAGCACTTCGTCACCGTCAATACTTATGTACTGGTTTGCAAGATACCGGATGATCGCCTGCGCCATAGTCAAACGGATTGTGCCAGTGGTGATTTCACTTTTTGTGGTCATGGTGTCCCTATTTCCTTCCGCCTGCAATTGTCGCCTTGTTCCGCCACAATTCGCGGTCCCATCAACTCGTCTATTGACGCCGTGGTATTTTTGAAGGATACCTATTTTGCAACCGGTTGCAACAAATCTTTTCTGGGAGATGTATTTTGACCCAACTGGAACTGCGCTGATGAGAGGTAACTACAGGTGAGAGATCTATGAGATTGCGCTGAACTATCCGCATCTTTCTCGCGATCAGATCTTAGGATTTCTCGGAGGGGTTACACCTACCTGTTCGCAGTAAGAGGGGCAAAATAGCGTTTATATCGAGTGTAGAATGATTTTTTTGCCCGTTCATATGTGAACACGTCGTTTGCGCGACTTCATGTTCTCCAGAGGTTCGGGCTTGAAGAAAGGCTGCAGGTTTTCAGATGAGAGGGCCTTACGTTCGATATAGTTTCAGTCTGGTCAATGCTGTGGCAAATCATATTGAAACCGCTTTCAATTTTCCATACCCCTCCTCCGGCCTGAACATAAGTCCGCCACAGCAGCATGATGGCACCAGTAGATTAGCAACATCGCTCTAAGTACAACAAAGGGATGAAACGTGGGAATTAGAATTGGTAATGCGCCCTGCTCATGGGGGGTAGAGTTCGCAGATGATGCACGTAACCCGAGCTGGGAAAGCGTTCTCGATCAATGTGCCGCCGCGGGCTACAAGGGCATCGAACTTGGGCCGATTGGTTATATGCCAGAGGACCCGGCAGTGCTGAAGGATGCGCTTGTGAAGCGGGATCTGGAACTGGTTGGGGGTGTCGTTTTCCGGCCATTTCATGATCCGAAAGCATGGGAGGATGTTTGGGATGGCGCGAAGCGGACCTGCGAAGCCCTGAAGGCTCATGGTGCCGAGCATCTTGTGTTGATTGACTCGATTTCCCCACGGAGGGCGCCAACTGCCGGACGTGCGAGTGAAGCCGAGCAAATGGATCTGCAGGAGTGGACTGCATTCAAAGAGCGTATCATGACAGTTGCGCGTATGGGGGCCGAAGAATACGGCCTTACAGTCGGCATCCACGCGCATGCCGCAGGCTTTATGGACTTCGAGAGTGAGTTAGAGCGCCTCCTGGCTGAAACCGATCCCGAGTTACTAAAAATCTGTTTAGATACTGGCCACTCTACATATGCTGGCTTTGATCCGGTTGCATTCATGGACCGCCATATGGACCGCATTTCTTACATGCACTTCAAAGATACATCGGCATCGGTAAAGGCAGAGGTTATAACCAACAGGATTGGTTTTTACGACGCATGCGCTCAAGGGATTTTCTGTACCCTTGGTGAGGGAGAAGTGAATTTCCCAGCAGTGCTTGAAAAACTGCGCCAGGCAGGCTTTGAAGGCTGGTGTACGGTTGAGCAAGACTGCGACCCACAAGGTGACACATCTCCGATTGATGATGCTAAACACAATCGTAACTACTTGGAATCCATTGGCTTTCACTGAGGAAACATCATGACTAAATTAAACTGGGGTCTGATTGGAGGCGGCGAAGGAAGCCAGATTGGTCCTGCTCACCGTCTAGGGGCATCCGTTGACGGTTTGTTTCAGCTGGCGGCGGGCGCTCTGGATGCAGATGCAGCAAAAGGGCGCATGTTTGCTCAGTCGCTGGGTATTGCAGAAGACCGGGCTTATGGTGATTGGCAGGAAATGCTGGCCGTTGAAAAAACGCGCAGTGACAAAGTTGATCTTGTGACTATTGCAACACCAAACGCAACGCACTTTGAGATCACCAAAGCCTTCCTCGAAGGTGGCTTTCATGTGCTGTGTGAAAAGCCGATGACCATGACTGTCGAAGAAGGCGAAGAGATCGTAAAGATCAGTCGCCGGACTGGCAAAAAGTGTGCAGTAAACTTTGGCTATTCAGGATTTTCTTTGGTTCGCCAGATGAGAGAAATGATTGCCGCAGGTGAACTGGGTGAAGTTCGCCTTGTAAAAGCAGAGTTCGCGCATGGTTTCCACGCCGACGCAGCTGATGCCGATAATCCACGCGTTCGCTGGCGCTACGACCCTGCTGCTGCTGGCGTTTCTGCTGTGCTAGCTGATGCAGGTATCCACGCGCTGCATATGGCCTGTTTTGTAACCGGGCAGGAAGTATCGACTGTCTCAGCTGACTTTGCATCGACTATTGCCAGCCGCGAACTGGAAGATGACGCAATGATCAACTTCCGAATGGATGGTGGTGCAGTCGGGCGGCTCTGGACATCAGCAGTTGCCGTGGGGCGTATGCATGGCCTGAGCTTGCAAGTGTTTGGTGAAAAAGGTGGTTTGGCCTGGCAACAGGAACACCCCAACCAGTTGTACTACACACCATTGAATGGTCGCACCCAGATCATCGAGCGCGGTGCTGGCGACTTGTATAATGCAGCCCAAAACGCATCGCGCGTAACAATTGGCCACTCCGAAGGCATGCCCCTGGCCTTTGCAAATATCTATTGCGACCTTGCAGAGATGATCCACGCGGACAAAGCCAGCGGATCTTCTGAGGGATCAGCTTTCCTATTCCCAAGCTGTGAAGATGGTTTGCGGTCTATGGCAAGTGTTTATGCGGCAGTAAAGTCAGCGCATGCAGCTGGTGCATGGCAAGACGCAGTCCCAGCCCTGCTGAAGTAACACTTTTGAAAAGGGGCCGTATACTTACTGGCCCCTTTTTTGTAGGCGCCCCTAGTATTTGCCAGCAACTAAGCGGCCTTTAGTAAAAGTGTTCCACGTTCAACCACACGGCATGGAAACATACGTGTTTCAGGAATCCGATCTGGATCTTCCAGGCAGTCAACAAGCAGCTCAACAGAGGATGAAATGATTTGCTGAACAGGTTGATGGATGGTTGTCAGATTGATATTTGCCCAACCTGCCATTTCCATGTTGTTGAAGCCAATAAAGCCTATTTCTTCCGGTACTTTTAGACCAGCGGTCTGCGCGGCACTCAATGCTCCGATAGTAAGCACGTCATCACCACAAAAATAAGCGTTAGCGCGGTCTTTCAGCAAGATGCTCTGCATCGCTTTCCTGCCTGCATCATAAGAGTAATCCTCCGCAAAATTGACGGATAATTTTACACTAGGATGCTCAGCGAGAACTCGTTGAAAGCCGAAGAGGCGATCCTGCGTAGATGACGCATTTTCCGGCCCACCCAAAAATCCAATATGCTCATACCCTTTAGAGAGCAAGAGCTCCGCAGCCAACTCACCGGCGTAACGGTTATCAATGCCTACGGTGTGCACAGTCGGCGTCGCACTGCATCGCCCAAAGGAATGCACAACCGGAATTTTTGCATGCCGGAATGATTCAGCAAAATCAGGAGGGAGAGTGGAAGACGCTACAATTACCCCATCAACGCTGTATTGCAGAAGCATATCGAGTGATTTAGCCGGATCAACCTCACCTGAAAGGTTTACGAGAAGAGGCCTGAGCCCTTTTGCCTGCAATGACTGCGTAAACAGATCAAAGACCTGCAGAAAAACTGGGTTATGGAAATTGTTGGAAACCAGACCAATGAGCTTTGTCCGCCGCGTTGTTAAGCTGGAAGCTAAGACATTGGGTCGGTAGCCCAGCTCTTGTGCTGCTTTCTCGACTTTTCGGCGAGTTTTTGCAGAAACGCTTGCACCTTCCGTAAAGGAGCGCGACACCGCTGAAGCAGAGACCCCGGCACGCAATGCAACATCTTTTAGCGTAACAGCCATCCTCTGCCTTTTCGTTTTCACGCATCTGGAAGATACAAATTAATCCGTTCATCAATGATGGCCCAAGTAAAAAAACACAATTAAATTCTGGTGTTATTACTTGGTTATCCCTTCGAAACTGGGAGCAGATCTCCCAGCTTCGAAGTTTTACATATCATCAGGCTGCAACTCGCTTTTGGCGATAAGTATCTGCCACTACGGCCACAACAATCAGAACACCTTTCACGATATTGATGTAATAAACATCGATACCTAAGAAGGTAAATCCTGACGTCAATGTACCCAAAATAAGCACACCAATGATGGTGCCCATAATGCGACCACGACCTCCGAAGAGAGAGGTTCCACCAATCACAACTGCCGAGATTGCATCCAGCTCCAACATCAGGCCAGTGCCAGATTGAGCGGTCATTGCGCGCGAGGTTTGAACGATGGAGGCGATGCCGTAGAGTGCGCCAGCCATGGTGTACACAAGGATTTTGTGTCTTTTGACGGCAATGCCTGCAACACGGGCTGCATCTTCATTTGAGCCAATTGCATAGGTACGGCGCCCATAAACCGTGTACTTCAAAAGCACATGGAAGACGCCAGCAACAATCAAGAATGTTATGACTGGCCAGGCTCCGGAACCGAAGATAGCAAAATCCTCAGTCAGGAAGCTCACCTGCTTGCCACTTGTATACCAACGCGCCAAGCCACGCGCTGCGACAAGCATCCCAAGGGTCGCGATAAACGGCGGAATTGCGGTAATGGCAATTACGCTCCCGTTGACAAAACCAAGCAGCGCTCCGACCGCAATGCCTGCGAGTACCGGAAAGATGATCGGCAGATCTGTAAGTGCTGGATAGACAGCTCGGGCATACTCTGAGCTTTGTGCCAGAGAGGCCGCTACGATGCCGGCGAAACCAAGAATGGAACCACCGGAAAGATCGATGCCTGCCATGATGATAATCTGACCAACGCCAATAGCAAGAATGCCAATGATTGCCATCTGCAGGATCATGATGAACAGACGTTGACCGTTGAAGATGAAAGTCTGCTCAACGACAAACCAGCCCAAAACTTCAAAAATTGCGGCGATTCCGACGAGTACCAGAAGAATACCCGTGTCCTTTGGAAGACGCTGAAGGAGAGACTTTTGCGTTTCGGCTGAGCCTAATGTTGATGATGAATTAATCAAGATGGCCTCCGAACTATGCCTTACGAGCCTGCCGACGCTGGTCAGCGATAACGGCAGCAACGATGATCATGCCCTTGGCGATTTCCTGATAATAAAAATCGATCCGCAGGAAGGTGAAACCTGATGTGATAACGCCGAGAATGAAGACGCCGATAACGGTCCCCGAAATCTTCCCTTTGCCGCCGAACAATGACGTTCCGCCAATGACGGCTGCGGAGATTGCATCCAGCTCGTACATGAAGCCCATGCCAGGCTGGCCCATTGTCGCCCGCGCACTCATAACTATGCCAGCAAGACCGGCAAGGCCACCCGCAATCGAATATACAAGAACCTTATGGCGGTTTACTTTGATGCCGACTATTCGGGCCGCCTCTTCGTTGGATCCGATCGCATAAGTCCGGCGCCCATAAACCGTGTGCTTCAAAAGAATATGAAAGAGCACAGCAACACCGAGGAAAATCAGGACCGGATTAATCCCTTGCCCAATCGCCGTATATTGCTCGGTCAAACCAAAGATTGGCTGGCCTTCTGCATACAGCACAGCAAGCCCACGAGCTGCAACAAGCATCCCCAGTGTAGGAATAAACGGGGGAACACCGGTATAGGCGGTGATGGCTCCGTTGATACTTCCTGCCAGTAGCCCAACCCCGATACCTGCCAGCAGAGGAACAATAACAGGCAGATCTACAATGCCTGGATAGAAGATGGAAAAGCCGCCAGACGCCTGCGCAAAGCTCGCTGCCACCATGGCAGAGAGTGCTGCTACGGACCCGCCCGACAAGTCGATACCAGAGGTAATGATGACTTGCGTTACACCAACAGCAATGATGCCGATGATAGATACCTGAAGAACAATGATAACGAGCCGCTTAGAGTTTGCCAAAAAGCTTTGCCCAACGAAAATCCAGCCCAGGATCTCAAAAAGCGCGGCAATTCCGATCAAAACCATCAAAATGCTCGCCTCCTGAGGAAGCTTTCGGATTGCGGTAGTGTTCATCTACGTGCTCCCAATTATATGTAGCTGGCGTTTTCATGCACGCCAGTTTTCACACCTGTAATAAGGGAGACAATTTCGTTGCCATCCGTCTTGTCTGCATCCACAACACCAACAATCTCACCGCGTCGGAACACAAAAATCCGATCTACAAGATTAAACACCTGACGTAAGTTGTGGCTGATCAGGATCAGCGGAACACCTTGTTTTTTCAGGCGGCGAATGATGTTTTCGACCTGCGTGGTTTCCTGAACCCCAAGTGCTGCGGTTGGCTCATCCATGATAATGAGTTTTGAGGCAAAGGCTGCAGAACGTGAGATTGCAACGCACTGGCGCTGACCACCGGACATTTTACCAATTGCGTTGCGCAAGTTGGGAATCTTAACAGCGGTCTTCTCAAGGCCTTCTTTGGCTTTCGCCAGCATTTTCTTCTCATTCAGAAAACTGAAGGGCCCGAGATTGAAATAGACTTCTTCACGTCCAAGGAAGATGTTGGCTGGAACATCCAGATCGTTTGCGAGTGCCAGATTCTGAAATACAGCTTCAATACCTGCTTCCCGAGCATCCAGAGGGCTTTTGAAGCTGACCTCCTTTCCGTCGAAGAACATCTGACCAGAAGAAGGCTGCTCAACGCCAGTGATTTGGCGAACAAAGGTGGACTTCCCTGCCCCGTTATCACCAACGATTGCGATGTGTTCGCCTTCACGGAGCTCAAAGTCTGCACCTTTCAGAGCTTGCACTCCACCATAGTTTTTGCAAAGACCTTGCGTTCGCAGGACGATCTTTCTCGCATCATTCATTGTTCTTTTCCTCACCAGGGCTGAGATAAAATCGGTCAAACCGACATCGCGGCCAATAGACTATGAGTTGCAAAGCGAGCAGCGCTCCGCACAGATGCACGGAGCGCCCTTACTGAAAGCCTGCTATTGGCTCATGTAGGATTTATGATTGTCCTGAGTGACCAGTTCGAACGGAATATTGATCCAGTTTGGCAGAGCTTCGCCGCTCATAGCTTTCACAGCAGCATCAACAGAGCCAGTTGCCTGCCCCTTGGCATTCTGGAAGACAGTGACATCCAGCTCATTTTTACTCAGGGAAGCAAGAGCGTCATCCGTTGCATCAACGCCAGCAACCAGAACATCATCCATATTCACGCCAGCAGCTTTGAGAGCCTGCACCGCGCCAAGAGCCATCTCGTCGTTGTTGGCAAATACGATATCGAATTCAAGACCAGAGCTGAGCCAGTTTGACACGACGTTGTTTGCTTCTGTGCGCTGCCATTTGGCTTCCTGCTCCGCAACAAGCTCGATGCCGTTACACATGGAGAGGCTCAGGACTTCGCGTACGTCTTCAGAACGAGTAACAGCAGCTTCGTTTGAAAGAATACCCATCAGCATAACCGCTTTACCAGTGCCTGCCGCCTGCTTGCACACTTCAAAAGCTTCCAGCGTGCCCGACCAGGTTTCATCGGAACCCACAAAGGCAGCCTTTTCACCCAGCGCATCCAGATCTGCAGGGCGACGGTTCACATAGATCAACGGAATACCCGCTGCTTCTGCCATTTTGGTAATTTGAGGGGTCGCTGCTGCACTTACCGGAGCTACGATAATTGCAGCAACGTCAGAGGCAATAAAGTTCTGAATTTGGCTCAACTGCATGCCGACATCTTCTCGGGCATCTTCGATCTGAATTGAATGCCCAAGTTCTTCTGCGCGATCTTTGGCCGCCTCTCGCAGAGCTGTCTGGAAATTATCATCAAAATTTGGACTTGAAAAACCGATAGTGTCGGCGCTTACGGCTGTTGCCATCATCGTGAACGCAGCGACTGCTGCCAGTAAACCAGTTTGTTTCATAGTTTCCTCCCATTTGCGTTAGCAACCGATTGCAAGAATTAATGAAGCGAATTTGGGAGCCATATCAACACCAGAACCCAAATAAACACTATACTCACCAAATCTTTCCTACCGATCACTACGGGATTAAACTAACCTAACAATTACCAATATTGCAACCGCTTGCATTAAATTTACTATTTTGATGATTTGAAGTAGCCGTCTGCAGCTTCAAACAAAGAGATTAACATCAGCTCGGAAAACAACAAAACAGCCACGACGCCTACATCAAGCAGGCAACACCGCAACTGAATGGCAAGATAGGACGCTCACACCGATTGGTTGCACGTGTGGATGCGGGAAGACGGCCTGTCTGTTTTAGACTGCTCCAGTTACACTGCTTTTGCCGCGCAGTACCACGGCATAAGGTCGTTGTTATGGTTGATCTTATGATCGCAATCTCAAAGGGTGATTTGTTTGACGCCAAGCTAATCGCCGGACAGCCAGATGGGGAGCGAAGCAGCCGTCAATGCGACTAAGGCCATCATTCCCCCCCCCACCAAAAACCAGCTGAACCTTGGTTAGCGCCACCAGCAAGTCCAGTGATCGCCAAAAGTCAGCGCTGAGTTATTCCTTGATTGGATTCTTTCACAGCTGGGCTGAGTGCGCTAAACGGATGGCGGTACTGTCAACAAACAAGATCGCTGCGATTAGGGAAATGGGCTTTACGGTAGCCGGTGAGCGCTTTGTTTGTTCAGTTCCTTTGTGAACATTTCCACGGTCATCCCTTCATTCAACGCGCGTTTCAATAGCATTTGCTGAGTTTCAGGAGCTAACCCGCCGACTGGTGGGTCCAAATCCAGATTGGTTGGGAACGAGTACCCTTCTCCGCAACATGCTATCGCCGCGTCAAGATGCTTGCCTGATAGCACCCCTTGCTCAGTCAGATGCTTCAGGGCCGGAAAAACCTTAGAACACATAGCACTCCGGTCAACACTTTCCATGGCACGACCAAACGCAGAAGAGACCTGAAGCAAGTTCACCATGCGATGGATATCAGTCGTGGTGTTCGCTCCAGCTGCATGGAATAATGCGGGATTGAAGAAAACCGCATCTCCCTTTTCGAGTGGAAGCTGCACATAGTTAGCCTCGAAATACTCCCGGAACTCATCTCGCCTCCACGCCACATAACCAGGCAAGTATTTTTGTGAAAACGGCAGCAACTTTGTTGGTCCGCTTTCAAGGGGCATATCACAGTGAGCAATCGCGCCCTGCAAGGTCATGTAGGGTGACAGGTGATGGACATGAGCCGGATAATCCTCGCAAACCTCAGCAGTTTGAAAGCCCAGATGATAATCTCTGTGCGCTTGCTGTGCTGCCCCTCCCGGATGGACCAGATTGACCTGTGTCGTCATCTGATAATTCAGACCCAGCCAGCTCTCACAGACCGCGTCAATGAGCGGATTGGCAAAGTAACGAGCAAATACAGATGGATCTGCCAAGCATAGCTTCTGCAGGCTGTTCCAGATACGATCGTTCGCACCAGCTGCTGCAAAATGATCACCGCCACTACCGGAAGATCTCTCAGCAGAAATAATGCTCTCAAATATCTGCGTAGCTTCGTCTATCGCTGCGATATTTTCTGCTGCTCCTTTAATCACCAGAACACCAGCTGTATTTTGCAAAACACTAGCCCACTCTGACAACAAACTTCTGCGCTTGGATGTGTCTTCAAGCATATTTCGCAGGTTCGCTGCGCTGTAAATAGGGATATTGCTTTGCACATGGGTGGCGTTGGGAACTATCTCAGCGGACAGCTCCTGTTCCACGAGTGCCTTGAACTCGTTTAAGTCACAGGCCGATTGCCTGTAAAATCCATCAATTTGTTTGCTACTGACCATCTTAGTCCCTCTCCTTGATGTATCAGGCCTTAAATAAGCAAAATGTTGAATTGCCAGCCATATGCATTTCCATCAAGAATCCATCAATGACGCATCGTTTCCCTGTTAAAGAAATCGCTCTTCAAGCTGGATTAAGTACAGCAACGGTTGACCGCGTACTTCACAGCCGCACAAACGTAAGTCTGCAGTCTGTCCGCAGAGTACAAAACGCGATTGCAGATTTGCACTTGCAGGAAAAGCAATTGTCTGCACGCGGCAAGAAGCTCTTTATCGACTTTGTTGTCGAAGCTCCGGACCGCTTCTCCTCTGAAATACGGCGCGCTGTTGAAAGTGAAATTGGCAGATCAAACCCTGTCGTCATCCGGCCGCGTTTCATCATGCAAGAGCATATGCAAGAGGCTGAGGCCGTGAGTTACCTCAAACGCATTATGACTCACGGTAGTAATGGGGTTTGCCTGAAGCTGCGTGACACGCCAAAACTCAGAGACATGATCAAAGCGCTCTCAGAAAGGAATATTCCTGTCCTCACGATGTTCACCGATATTCCGATTTCAGAACGACTGACATACGTTGGGATTGACAATGCAAAAGCGGGAAAGACTGCAGCTTACCTGATCTCAAAGACGCTGCATTCTGCTGGCGGAACCATATTGATGAGCCGCAGCCACGAGCATTTTAAAGGTGAAGAAACACGCGCAATCAGCTTTCGATCATGGCTCACACGTAATCGTCCAGACCTGAAATTTGTTGAAACCACAGGAGGTTCTGGAGTTGATCATAAAATTGAAAAAGACCTAGCCTCTATTCTTGAGAAAGAGCAGAACATATGTGCTGTGTACTCCATGGGCGGAGGAAACAGGGCAATTATTCAAATGCTTGAGCAGTATAAGATGTATCCAGACAGCTACATTGCACATGACCTTAATCAGGAAAACAAAGCATTGCTCAACGCGGGCAGAATTTCATTTGTACTCCATGACGAGATCACTCAGGATATCTCGGCTGCCTTTTTTCACATCAGTCGTGCAAACAACATAGCCTTGACGGAACCTTCAACTCCCAATGGCTCCGAAGTTCATATAATCGCACCTGAACTTTAAACGAGCTAAGCCCCGCTCACCCACGCAATGTGCCTTTCCGGGCATGCAGCCTGATTTTGTGTATCCCGGCTGCCTATTTGGTTGTCAGCTTATTGAACGCTTTTTAGCTCTGAAATGCCAAGAATGCGGCGGTTGGCTGCCTCATCCGTTCCTGCATCCGCAAAGTCATCAAAGGCGCGCTCAGTGACGCGGATAATGTGGTCTTTTATGAACTGTGCCCCTTCTCTCGCCCCGTCCTCAGGGTGCTTGAGGGCACATTCCCATTCCAGCACGGCCCATCCGTCAAAGTTGAGAGCGGCAAGCTTGGAGAAAATTGATTTGAAGTCCACCTGACCATCACCCAGAGAGCGAAAACGGCCTGTGCGGTTCTCCCAGCTCTGATAGCCGGAATAAACGCCTTGCCTGGGCGATGCATTAAACTCGGCATCCTTGACGTGGAACATTTTTATGCGGTCGGCATAAACGTCAATGAAGCCGAGGTAGTCCAGTTGCTGCAGCACAAAGTGGCTTGGATCATACAAAATATTCGCGCGGGAGTGGCCTTTCACTTCAGCCAGGAACATCTCAAAGGTGACGCCGTCATGCAAATCCTCTCCCGGATGTATCTCATAGCACACGTCAACATTTGCTTTGTCAAAGGCATTGAGGATCGGCATCCAACGCTTACCGAGTTCTTCGAATGCAGTCTCAATGAGACCAGCCGGGCGCTGTGGCCACGGGTAGACATAGGGCCATGCTAACGCCCCCGAAAACGTGGCATGAGACGTGAGCCCCAGATTTTGCGAGGCTTTAGCCGCCAGAAGCAATTGTGAGACTGCCCATTGCTGCCGCGCCTTAGGGTTGCCATGCACCTGAGGCGGCGCGAACCCGTCAAACATCACATCATAGGCGGGGTGAACTGCGATCAACTGGCCTTGCAGGTGGGTCGAAAGTTCGGTGATTACAACACCATGATCAGCTAGAGTCCCCTTCAACTCATCGCAGTAGGTTTTGCTTGTGGCCGCCTTTTCAAGGTCAATCAAACGCTCATCCCAACTGGGAATCTGCAGGCCTTTGTATCCCAGATCAGCAGCCCATTTGGCTATTGACCCAAGCGTGTTAAATGGGGCTACATCTCCGACAAACTGCGCTAGAAAAAGCGCGGGACCTTTGAGCGTTTTCATCACATAATCTCCCAATATTCCAATGGCTTGTATGGATTAAATATGAGTGCCTTGTGGCGTTTGGCTGTTACAAGGTGCGCTGTTTTTCGCTAACAGGCGCTGTGCTTCGCCTTTCAATCAACTCCACTGGCAGAACCGTTCGGCGTGCAGCAGCTTCGCTCTCGGCACGGTTTTCGACTTCTCCGGCAATGCGGCGTAGCAGCTTACCGGCGGCTTCCTGCCCAATGCGGAATCTGGGCTGGCGGATCGTTGTCAGTGAGGGGATAAAACGTTCGGCAATTGCGATGTCATCAAAGCCGACGACGGAGACATCTTTGGGGACAGAGAATCCAAGTCGGTCAAGCTCTGATATGAACCCAAAGGCAATCTCATCACTCATGCAGAACATTGCGGTTGGGCGCTCTTCCAGTGCGCACCATTGGTGTGCTGCCTGTACGCCTGCTTCCAGCGAGAAACCGCCTTCAATCAACCACTCTGCGCGGAGTGGCAGAGAATATCTTAAAATAGCTGCCTCAAACCCTTCCTGACGGGCGGCTGTAAGCCTGTTTTCAGCAGGGCCTCTCACCAAGCCGATGGCTTTGTGACCAAGCGTGTGTAAGTGGCTCACTGCCAACTGAGAGCCTTGGTGATTATCAACCCGCACCGATCCGAAACGTGGGTCTGTGCCCCACTCACAGCAGTACACGACAGGTGGCAATTCTGCGGATACGGAACCGTCATTTAGGTTCGTGAGATCCAATGTCCCATCCAGCACCAGCAAACCATCTGCCTGATTCATCGACAGGTAATCATAGGCTTGTTCACGCTTAAAACCTGTTTGAAGTATGTCCACCACCAACAAGCTCAGTCCCCCTTTGGCGAGCACACTTTCAATGCCGGAAAGTATTGAAGAAAAAAACGGATTGCCCAGATTAGGCACAAGAGCAACGACCGCTCCTGCCTCCTTTTTCCTCAAATTTCGAGCAGTTTGATTGATGCGATAACCGGTGACACGAACAGCAGCCATCACCTTTTCTCGAGTTGCTTTATTCACCTTCTCAGGCTTGCTAAGAGCTCTGCTTACCGTAGCTGTAGAAACACCTGCGACAATGGCAACATCCTGTACTGTAACAACTTTTGAAGTCATACGTTGACCGATACTATTTATGGACAGTTACTGGCCAATAATTACTGTTGACTCAGCGCATTTTCACTGACTACGATATATATGTAATCGATTGCAGTCAAAATAAAACTATCATAAAGCTACTGTGATTGACGTCATGATCGGGTTGGGAGGCCTGATCATCATTCGAATTATTGGGAGGGTAATTCAATGCTTAAGGTCAAAGGATTTTTAACCGCAGCAACTATGCTCGCCGGTGCTTCTTCTGCTTATGCTGCTGATTTGGAAGTGACACATTGGTGGACTTCTGGTGGGGAAGCCGCTGCTGTGAAAGTGTTTGCTGATGCAGTCACAGGTGCCGGGCATAATTGGGTAGACAGCGCGATTGCAGGGGGCAGCAATGCTCGTCCGATCATCATAAGCCGTATTTCTGGTGGTGATCCAATGGGGGCGACCCAGCTTAACACAGGGCGTGATGCTGAAGACCTGATCAAAGCAGGCCTGATGACAGATCTTACTGAGATTGCCGAGAAAGAAGGTTGGGCTGATTTCATTCGCCCAGCAAAACTGCTTGAGAGCTGCACTTACGAAGGTCGCGTCTACTGCGTGCCGGTCAACATTCATTCATTCCAGTGGATGTGGTTGAACCGTGGCGTTTATGAAAACAATAACTTAGCTGTTCCGGCAAATTGGGAAGAGTTTATTGAGACCGCACCCAAACTGAAAGAAGCAGGGATTACGCCTCTGGCCGTTGGTGGTGAGGCCTGGCAGCTCACCGGCATGGCGAATGTCTTTCAGGTTGCACTAGGTAGCGTTGACCTTTACCGGCAAATTAAAGAGCAAAAGAGCGTTGAGGCGGCGGGCAGCCCTGAAATGCGAAAGGTGTTTGAAGCTGTTGCTGCCGCACGTGGATTAGTCGACAGTGGCTATGTTGGCCGTGCATGGAACGATGCAACAAACATGGTCATCACTGGTAAAGCTGGCGCGCAAATCATGGGTGACTGGGCTCAAGGGGAGTTTTCTTTGGCCGGGCAAACAGCTGGTAATGAGTATGATTGTCTGCCGGGTCTGGGCGCTAATCCTGTTCTTGATACCGGTGGGGACTCATTCTTCTTCCCGAAACCGAACGGAGACCAGCCTGAGATCGTTGCAGCTCAGTTGGAAATGGCTTCCTTGCTGGTTTCCAAGCAGGTTCAGGTCGATTTCAACCTTCGAAAAGGTTCCCTTCCAATCCGTGGCGACATCAATCTTGATGATGCAAATGCTTGCATGAAGAAGGGTATCTCCATTCTGGCAAATCCGGAAAATATTTTGCCCGGATCTGAGCAGGCTTTTTCTTCTGACACACAAGGTCAAATTGAAGATTTGTGGGTGGAGTTCTTCAGCTCGCCGGAAATGAGTGTCGAAGAAGCGCAAACTCGCTTTGTCGAAATCATTGAGTATGCCGATTAATGGCACCTCTCCTTTAAAAACAGTTGGAGGGTCGGTCTTCAGGATCGGCCCACCTGACTTGCGTCGGAGATGTGTGAATGTCCATCGCCAAACGGCCAAACCCTTTATTTCGAAACCTTAATGCCAAGATTGCTGCATTGCCGATGATTGCCACAACACTTGTGGTTTTCCTTGGCTGCTCGATCTGGACAGTCATCTATTCCTTTTCCAAGTCCCGTGCCCTGCCAGTCAACGAGTTTGTCGGATTTGCACAATATGAGCGATTGTTCCGTACCTCTCGCTGGTTGATCTCGCTGGAAAACATCGTGATTTACGGAGTTCTTTCGCTCCTGATCTCATTTGTCATCGGGTTTATTCTCGCTGCTCTGATCGACCAGAAAATACGTTTTGAAGATACATTTCGGACGATCTACCTCTATCCCTTTGCTCTCTCATTCATTGTTACCGGCATTGTCTGGCAGTGGATTTTGAACCCAAGTCTGGGCATTCAGGAGACTGTACGATCATGGGGTTTTGAAAACTTCACCTTTGACCTGATCGCCAACCGGGGCACTGTGCTTTATGCCTTGCTGATTGCTGGCATCTGGCAAGGAACTGGCTTCGTCATGGTGTTGATGTTGGCTGGTATTCGCGGCGTTGACCAGGAGATCTGGAACGCTGCAAGAATTGATGGAATCCCGGTTTGGAAGACATACCTGTTTGTGATCGTTCCCATGATGCGCGGTGTTATGGTCACCACTCTTGTAATTGTCGCAGCTGGCATCGTTAAGCTTTACGATCTCGTCGTTGCGATGACACAGGGTGGTCCAGGCATCGCATCAGAGGTGCCCGCCAAATACGTTTATGATTTCATGTTCGCCAGAGCCAATGTTGGGCAAGCACTCGCCGCCTCTACAGTCATGCTCACAACCGTCCTCATCATCTTGATTCCGTGGATTTATCTCGAATACGGCAAGAAGAAAGCACAGAGGTAGAGGGGCTGATATGACTGTTGAATCCTTCGAAATTACTCGAGCAAAGCCCAGTAAGAGCTCCGCAAAGGAACCATCCGGCGCGAAACCACTTCGCCGCATCAACCCAACACGAATAATGCTCTACTCGGTTCTATTGGTAGCCGCTGTATATTACTTGCTACCACTCTATGTGATGATGATGACAAGCCTTAAAGGTCTTCCAGAAATACGTCTTGGCAACATCTTTGCTCCGCCAATGGAAGTTACATTTGCTCCCTGGGCTAAGGCTTGGGATACCGCCTGCACGGGTCTATATTGTGAAGGGCTGAAAGTTGGGTTCTGGAATTCCGTAAGGATCACCATCCCAAGCGTTATTATGTCCATCACCATCGCCTCTGTGAATGGTTACGCCCTTTCCAATTGGAAATTTAAGGGCTCTGAAGTGTTCTTTACCATTCTCATCTTCGGTAGTTTTATTCCTTACCAAGTGATGCTTTATCCGCTTGTGATTGTTACCCGAGAGCTGGGCATATTCGGGTCTCTTCAAGGCGTGATCTTCATTCACACCATCTTTGGAATGCCAATTCTGACACTCTTGTTCCGCAACTACTTCGCAGCTTTACCTGAGGAGTTGTTTAAAGCTGCTCGTGTGGATGGCGCTGGGTTCTGGGGCATCTTCCTGAAGGTGCTGGTGCCAATGTCTGCTCCGATCTTTGTCGTTGCGGTGATTTTGCAAGTCACTGGAATTTGGAATGATTTCCTATTTGGCGTCATCTTTGCGGGGGTCAAAAACTTCCCCATGACTGTTCAGCTCAACAACATCGTCAACACCACACAAGGTGTGAAGGAATACAACGTCAACATGGCTGCAACCTTGCTGACAGGCGCAGTGCCATTGGCTGTTTATTTCTTCTCTGGGCGCTTTTTTGTACGCGGCGTCGCCGCTGGTGCTGTGAAAGGATAATACAGTGAGCTCAATCAGCATTCGCGATCTGTCGCTAAAATTTGGTGAAGCTACTGTTCTCGATCAACTCAACTTGGATGTCGCTGAGGGGGAGTTCCTTGTTCTGCTGGGTGCATCAGGATGCGGGAAATCTACCCTGCTGAATTGCATTGCAGGATTACTGGATCTCTCCGAAGGCCAAATCATCATAAACGGCACAAACGTTACATGGGCTGAGCCGAAAGACAGAGGCATCGGCATGGTGTTTCAATCCTATGCGCTCTACCCGCAAATGACGGTGCGTGGAAACCTGACGTTTGGCTTGAAGAATGCCAAGGTGCCTCGTGAGGATATCGAGCACCGGGTAAACCGCGCAGCCCAAATGCTCCAGATCGAGCCCTTGCTAAACCGCAAGCCGGGGCAACTTTCCGGCGGTCAACGCCAACGTGTTGCCATTGGGCGCGCTCTTGTTCGTGATGTGGATGTCTTTTTGTTTGACGAGCCTCTTTCCAATCTGGACGCGAAGCTGCGTGCGGAGTTGCGTGTGGAGCTGAAGCGCTTGCATCAAAAACTACGCAACACCATGATTTATGTAACGCACGATCAGGTGGAAGCGATGACACTAGCAGACCGCATTGCGATTATGCGCGACGGTGTCATTCAACAGCTCGCAGACCCGTTTACCATCTACAATCAACCGGTAAACAAGTACGTGGCGAGCTTCATCGGCTCCCCGGCCATGAACTTCCTTGATGGTGCATATGGCATTGATGAACAGCCCAGTTTCACATCAAATAACCTGGATATTGCGCTAGGCCGCTACAACTTCAAAACCAGAGCAGAAGACAACAGACCAATTTATCTTGGCATCCGTCCAGAGCATGTTCACGTGGGGAATGCAGCTCAGGAGCAACCATTTAACTCCGACATATCAGTCGAAGTTGTGGAGCCCATGGGATCAGATACGCTGGTGTGGACCTCGCTGGACAATCAACCCTTCCATTTCCGTATGGACGGACAAGCCACTGTCAATGTGGGTGACCGCCTGCCTATCGGCTTTGACCCGGTTAAAGCCTCTTTGTTTGACAAGATATCTGAATTACGTCTCTAAACGCAGGAAATTGATCACAATGGATTTTTCCCTTCAGCTTTATAGTGCACGCAATGCTCAGCCACTGACTGAGGTTTTGAGCGGTCTGGCCAAAATGGGCTACACCCAAGTAGAAGGCTTTGGCGGGGTTTACGAAGATCCCAATGCTTTGCGACAGATGCTGGATGCCAACGGCCTTTCCATGCCCTCCGGCCATTTTGGAATTGATGAACTAGAAGCAGATACAGCACGCTATATTGAACTGGCAAAATATCTTGGAATAACGCGCATTTTCGCGCCTTTCCTCGCCCCATCAGAACGTCCACAAACAGAAGCAGGCTGGATATCTTTTGCTCATCGTCTCGCGCCAATCGGCACAAAAGTGCAAGCAGCTGGGCTGAGCTTTGGGTGGCACAATCATGACTTTGAGTTCCAGTGTGAATACGATGGGCGCACAGCAATGGAAATCATCCTCACTGAGGCGCCTGAGATTGATTGGGAAGCCGACATTGCGTGGATCATCCGAGGTGGCCATGACCCGATAACATGGGTTGAGCGCTTTGGCAGCCGCATCACGGCTGTTCATGTCAAAGACATTGCTGCCACTGGCGAATGTGCCGATGAAGATGGCTGGGCAGACGTTGGTTTCGGCACTGTACAGTGGCGCCAAATCCTCTCAGTTTTACAAGAGAAAAGCAGTGCTTGTGTTTATGTCATGGAACATGACAACCCGAGTGACTTTGCCCGCTTTGCACAACGCTCTTTGAACTCACTCAAAATGCTGGAAGGTGTTTGATGTTAGAAAAGCTTGGTATTGGCATTATCGGGTGCGGTAATATATCGGAAACCTACCTTACGCTTGGCCCTCTGTTTCATGGGTTGGACCTGAAGGCATTGGCAGACATCAATATGGATGCCGCACATGCTAGAGCTGCCGAATTCGGAGTGCAGGCCTACACCGTTGAGGAGCTATTGGCTGCCGACGATATCGATATAATCGTCAATCTTACAATTCCAGCAGCCCACTTCGAAATCAGCTGTCGGATACTCGAGGCTGGCAAACACGTCTACTCAGAAAAGCCGTTTGTTCTTTCTTTGAAAGAGGGGCAGGCCCTGCTTGAGTTAGC
>NZ_LMCK01000121.1:0-1430 GCF_001623165.1 Pseudovibrio sp. WM33 | reverse complement strand
TTCGTATTGGCTCCGCACCAGATACATTCCTTGGCGGATCTCATCAGCAATGTCGTAGCCTGATCGATAGTGGAGCGATTGGTAAGGTTGGGAGCGGGACGTGTCACGTCATGAGCCGTGGCATGGAGCATTGGCATCCAAATCCCGCGTTCTTCTTCAAGGATGGAGGTGGGCCAATTCTTGATCTGGGTCCGTACTACCTCACGAACCTCGTTCAATTGCTTGGGCCTGTAAAAGCCGTTTCTGCTTTGATGTCCATTCCATCCCCGAAGCGAACCATCACGTCTGCACAACGTTACGGAGAGACACTATCCGTTGAAACTGAGACCACTGTTCATGCCCTGCTCGAGTTCCATAGCGGTGCTGTAATTACATTTGGTGCGAGCTGGGATGTAAAGGATCATAGTCATAACCACATGGAGCTATATGGCGAAACTGGCACGCTGTATGGGCCTGATCCAAACTTCTTTGGTGGTGAGGTCCGCGTTACAGATGAAAATGGTACATCGGTAGGTCTTCCAGCCTGGCAGCATCCACTTGGAGAGCCCAATCAGCAACACGATAGCATGGGTACTATGGCAAATTACCGAGCTGCAGGCCTCTCCGATATGGCGATGGGAATTCTTGAAGACCGCCCACATCGCTGCAATCAGGCGCTGGCACTCCATGTCGCCGACATCATGTTCTCAATTCTAACCTCTGGCCGCGAACGACGGTTTGTAGAGTTGGCAACCTCCTGCAACCGTCCCGATGCATTTTTGAAAGAAGATGCGGAGCAGATGTTGCTGAGTTCATCACAAGATTTGGTTGCTGAGTAACCTCAGGAAGCTTACGGCCCCAAAATCACTTATCCCCGACGTGTATTGCAGAGCATTTCATCGACCTCATCTGAGATAGGGGGGATAGATTAATTCTATCCCCTTTTCGTGGTCTCAGTGCAGTGCCGATGCTTGCTGGAGTTATCCTACAGAACACGGTCTATCGTTGACGTGTGACCAGAGTAACTTTCGCGAGCTGTATAGACATAGCAACGCAGTCCCAACGCCAATAACGCAAACGAACGCACATAGGAGCGCAATGCAGGTGGTCAACGTCGTTTCATGCGCGCAGACATCCGCCGTCTGTCAGTTGCGTTAGTCGCACAGGAATTTGGCTTCACCATCAAAAAGATTTCGGATCAACTCGGGACACTTCCTCCGGCCGTGCACCAAACAAAGGTGAGTGGCTGCGCTTGAGTCAGCAGTTCAAAGTTCATCTGAACGAGTGCATTGCACGCATGGAGAACCTGAGAGCATGTATGGGGTGCGGCTGCCTGTCTCTGGACAAATGCGAGCTCTACAACGCCGACGACGCCGCCTCCAGCCACGGCCGCGGCCCCCGCTTCATCTATGGCGCTGAGCAGCCCCATTTGAGTGGTCCAGATTGAAAGT
>NZ_LMCK01000120.1:1270-4741 GCF_001623165.1 Pseudovibrio sp. WM33 | reverse complement strand
GCCCTGTGTGCCCAGCTCCACCGCATCCACGTTCAGTCTCTGCAGGTTCTTCAATAGTGACTATTGATGGCAAGCCTGCTGCCCGCGTTGGTGATGCAATCGGCTGCGGTGGAAGCATTACTTCCGGTTCACCTATTGTGACAATTGAATAAGGTGCCAAGACTTAGGTAAACCTGCTCATTTGTTCGGTGTCTGCAAGATGGTTTGAGTAGAAGGTTACTAAAAATTCCACGTCAACGTCACGTCAACAGCTATACTCAGTTTGAGCTGCATGCGTTCTCTTTCAAAGACGTTGAATGTGCCTGAATGTCGTTTAAGTACATAAGAGAAATCAGGAAGTTATAGGCTATCTCATTGAAATATAAGAGTAGCTAAATCTTCACAATATGAGGCTCATAACCTGAAGGTCGTAAGTTCAAATCTTACCCCCGCAACCAAATTATGATCAATAGATCAAACACATAACAAAAGCCCTGAGCCAACCGCTCAGGGCTTTTTGCGTTCGCGTCAACACCACGTCAACATTTGAACCAATCGCGAGGCAGGCAATAGCTGGATGGGGGGGAATGACGATCACAGTCGCGGATCAGTACGGGTGAGGGCCTCCAGGGTAGGCGTAGTGACTCAGCTGCTGCAAAGCGTCAGTTAGCAAGCTGAGAGCTACTCAGCGACGCCCATTTTCCTTAGGACTATTCCTGCTTGAAGAAGAACTCGTGACCAACACCGGACATTCGGCCTTAATCAAGGCGCACCCAGCCAGTGAGCGTCTGCAGCTTCTGATTGATCTTTCTCAGCTTACGATGGAGAACGAAAAGAAGGCCCGTTTGTGGAGAATAGTATAACCTGCAGCACTTGTCGGCAATTTAGCCAGCGCATATGACTGTGGTTGCTTGCGGGTTATCTCCGCAACATGAAGCTCTCTTGGTATTCCCTTTCAAAAAAGTCATTGCGGATGCATTTCTAACTGCGCATTGTTCTACTGAACATTACCAATCTATGGTTTTATAATAAAAATTTACAATCTTTATTACTCATGCATATATGAATAGTGATTTAATGATTCATATATGGGCTCTCAAAATGACAAATACCGCTCCTATCGCCGATGATATCGAAAAAACAGAGCGTGAAGATACCTCTGTTGTGATTACTCCTTCGTTCCTTGATATCGATACATCGGATACGCATAGTTTCACGGTCGATACGTCAGATACGCTTGGTTCAGTGACTGTAAATGATGACGGAACAATCTCATATGATCCAAATGGTAAGTTTGAATACCTGGCAGCCTATGCAGGGGATCTGGAAGATGAGACCACCACGGCATATGATAGTTTCACATATACGGTGACGGATAGCTCCGGGGCGAGTTCAACTGCAACCGTAACCGTCAGAATTCTTGGTCAGAATGATGGTCCAGTGGCTGCTGCGACGAGTGAGACCACGGATGAAGATAGCTCTGTTACCATAATCCCTGAGTTTTCCGATAAAGACACCTCAGACACGCACAGCTTCAGCGTGGATATCAGTAAGACAGCAGGTTCGGTAACTGTGAATGAGGACGGCACGTTCTCTTATGACCCCAATGGTGCGTTTGAGTATCTGGCGGTTGGAGAAACAGCAATTGACAGCTTTGCCTATAAAGTGACAGACGCAGCAGGTGAGAGCTCTACTCAGATTGTGATGATTACCATTACTGGCCAGAATGATGCACCAGTTGCTGCGGCTGTTGAAGCTGAGGTGAGTGAAGGTGGAACCATTACCATCAATAATGGTGTGAGTGATGCGGACACATCAGATGTACATCTGATTGGTATTAATAATACAGAGACCCAGGGGACAGTCCTTGTAAACTCTGACGGTACATTTGCCTACGATACCAACGGCCAGTTTGATCATCTGGGAGCAGGTGAAACGGCAACTGACAGCTTTGTCTATCTGGCTCTTGATGGTTCCTGGAGCGGCACTTCAGCAAGGGTCACTGTAACCATAACCGGGGAAAATGATGCGCCGGTCGCCGCTGAAGTTTTCAGTGAAACTGACGAGGACAGCAGCCTTACGATTACGCCGTCTTATTCAGAGGCAGATACGTCAGACACCCACAGCTTTAGTGTCGACACCAGTGAGACGGCTGGTTCCGTTACCGTGAATGATGATGGAACATTCTCTTATGACCCGATTGGTGCGTTTGAGGGCCTGACAGCTGGTGAGACGGCTACAGATACCTTTAGCTACACGGTGACAGACAGCTCCGGCGCAAGCTCCACTGAAACTGTGACAATTGAAATTACTGGCGTGAATGACGCCCCTGTTGTTTCGGGTCTTTCTGCGGAAACCTCAGAGGGCACCAGTGTCTTGATCGACCCGGTGTTTACAGATGCGGAAGCTTCAGACACCCACACTTTCACATTTGATGTAAGTAAGACCTCAGGTGCAGTTGCTTTGGTTGATGGCAGCTTCCGCTATAATCCCAATGGTGCCTTTGAGGGTCTGGCTGTTGGCGAAAGCTCCACGGATACCTTCAACTACACGGTAACGGATAGTTCCGGTACAAGCTCCACGAATACGGTCACGGTGACCATCAGTGGTGCAAATGATGGGCCTGTTGCTTCTGCGACCGCTGCCAGCACTGATGAGGGCAGCTCTGTAACCATCACACCGAACTACACGGATGTTGACAGCTCTGATACCCATAGCTTCAGTGTGGATACCACCAACACACTTGGCTCGGTCACAGTGAATGAGGATGGTAAGTTCTCCTACGATCCGACAAATTTAGTCGGCTCTCTGGGACTTGGCGAAACCATAACTGATACCTTCAATTACACGGTTACAGACAGCGCTGGAGAATCGTCAACCGCGACAGCCAGCGTGAGCGTTGCAGGCGACAGTGAAATACTGGCCGGGAGTACGGGGGATGATATCTATTTGATCCGGGCGGATAGCGGTTCAACCATGATCGATTTCACCACTGAAGTTGACGGTGGCGGGTATGACACGGTTGTTTTTGAGGATCTGTCTCTTCTTGACCTTACAATTACAACAGTTGATCACGATGGCGACAACGGTATCGCTCTGAAACTCTCTTGGGATGCAGATGGGGGTAGACCAGCAGGTCAACTCCAGATCGCCAACATGGGCCAGCATATTGAGCGATTTGAGTTTGCTGACGGGACAACTCTCAGCAAGATCGAGGTGCTGAATGATGGCCGTGTTGAGTTAACTGGTACTGACGGTGACGACAATATTACTGCTGGAGATCTGGCGGCACGTATTAATGGTGGTGAAGGAAGAGATACAGTTCGCTACTTCGATGCAACGGCCGCCGTCACCGTTAATCTCTCCGACCAGTCTCAAAATGCAGGCGATGCAGCTGGAGATGAATACATCTCCATCGAAAACATCATGGGCACGGATGCTTACGGTGATACCCTCACAGGTGATGCTGGTAACAACAGGCTCTGGGGCTAT
>NZ_LMCK01000120.1:799-1260 GCF_001623165.1 Pseudovibrio sp. WM33 | reverse complement strand
ATGGTGGTGCTGGTTCTGACCTAGCCTATTATCATGCATCGAATGCAGGAGTAACAATCAACCTTGCTGAAGGTACTTCCAGTGGTGGGCATGCGACAGGAGATGTCCTTGTCAATATTGAAAGTATTGAGGGCTCTCATTACGATGATGTCCTGATAGGCGACAGTAACAATAACTCCCTTTATGCCCAAAATGGTCTTGACCATCTTTATGGCGGAGAAGGAAATGACACGCTCAATGCCTATGGTTCTGGGGCAGACTACCTTGATGGTGGCGAAGGAAATGATACGGTAAGATACCGCTGGTCCCACGCAGCTGTTACCGTTAATCTCTCCGACCAGTCTCAAAACGCAGGCGATGCAGCTGGAGATGAATACATCTCCATAGAAAACGTCATGGGTACTGATAGGTACGATGATATCCTGACAGGCGATGCAGCTAATAACAGGCTCTCGGGCTAC
>NZ_LMCK01000120.1:638-789 GCF_001623165.1 Pseudovibrio sp. WM33 | reverse complement strand
GGAGGTGATGATAAGCTTTATGGTGGAGAGGGGCGTGATTATCTGTTTGGTGGAGCCGGTGCAGATCACCTTGATGGTGGTGCTGGTTCTGACCTAGCCTATTATCATGCATCAGATGCAGGAGTAACGATCAACCTTGCTGAAGATACTG
>NZ_LMCK01000120.1:0-628 GCF_001623165.1 Pseudovibrio sp. WM33 | reverse complement strand
TCTCCGACCAGTCTCAAAACGCAGGCGATGCAGCTGGAGACGAATACGTCTCCATTGAAAACATCATGGGCACAGATGCTTATGGCGATATCCTCACTGGTGATGCTGGTGACAACAAGCTTTGGGGGTATGGAGGTAATGATACTTTGACTGGTGGTGCAGGTTCAGACGTATTTGTGTTTCACGATTCTGGTATTTATATCTCTGATTTTGGTAAGAATGTGATCACCGACTTCCAATCTGGTCAAGGATCAGATGATGTCATTCTCTTTGATGCAGAGATATTGGCGGACTTTGACGCTGTCATTGCAGCAGCTAGCAATGATGGAGCAGACACGGTAATTACGCTGGATGATGATAGTTCAATCACCTTGAAAGGTGTAGTGATATCCGATTTGCATTCAGACGACTTCCAGTTTGTCTGATTTAGTTTTTGGCATCACAGCGCTATAATATCTCTCGGCGGCTTCGTGCCGCCGAGGCTTTTCTATACACAAATCCAGAGTGTGTAGAAGGGTAAGTCTGATTATCAGCTTCCCGGCCCAAGTTCGTGTCACAAATCTATGGCAGACGACGACCATGCCTTCATGGACTGGCTCAGGAAAACTGGAGAGCCTTCTGATACGAT
>NZ_LMCK01000119.1:2546-4449 GCF_001623165.1 Pseudovibrio sp. WM33 | reverse complement strand
CTGTAACTTTAATCAGTTCCTGCCCCTGCTTGCTGGCAGCCTCCACCCCGGCAAGGCGTAGTGCATTGGCCCGCTTTTGTTCCTGTGCGTTCATGCTCAGCAGATCGCGCTCAAACTTAAGCTGCTCTAAAACACGGGCGTAAGGGTCCACCTTTGTCTTGGAAGACCCACCGCCGCCGCTGCTATCCGTTTTCTTATCGGGAATGATTGTTGGTTTCTCAGTTTTCCGCCCACGACCACCACCGCGCCGGGTTGGTCCACTTGCAAAACCAGTATGGCGCAACTGACGTTCGCTCTGAATACCCGCAAGGCGGGCGTTTACCGCATCTATTTGCTCTTGAATTTCAGCAATACGGGCTTCATCACCCAGCGAACGGGCAAGCGACAACTCACGGTTAAGCCCCGGCAACTTGCGCGAAAACTCTACCTGCAAATCCTTGAGGGTTGGCTCTGCAACCGGTGTATTAAATGCAACATCCATTGCATTGGCAGCCGCCAGAGTTGCCCGCTTTGCACCGATTTCAAAGGTGCGCCACATCTTTGCAAATTCATCATCAATCTTTTCTGCCTTGCGCAGAAGCTTCTCATCCAGAACGCCGCCCGCTTCATCAGCCTTGCCCATCAACTCATCAAGGCCCTTGGAACCGTTTTTGAGTGCCAGAACCAGCCCGGCCCCTTCCCGGTCAAACGCTTTAAAGCTCAGCAAAAGCCGCTCTTGTTCCGAGCTGGCGTTTTTAATCAGGTCTGCATATTCGCCCAAAATCTGACTTTGGGTTTTCATCTTGCCGCTGGAATCGCGAAGCTGAACACCATTTGCTTTCAGGATCTCATAAAGAACGCCTGACCCGTTGGCAGCCTCACCAACACGCCGGGAAAACCGTTGCAAAGCTGTATCAGTCGTGCCAGCCGCAACACCAGTCAGCTCAAACCCATAGCGCATACGCTGCAGCTCATCGGTCGTTACGCCCACTTTATCGGCAACCTTGGCAAGCTTGGAGCCTTCTGAAACGGCGCTTTTTATTGCAGCGGTCAACTTGGCAACGGTAGCGGCCGCAGCTGCTGCCGGAAGAAACCGAATTGCGCCCATAGACTTACCAAGTGACCCCATATCCATGTTGAGTAACTTGGTTTCCCGGCGCGTCTTTTGTAACTCGCGCCGGTTCCGTTCAAAGGTTGCACGGGATTTATCATTGGCCCGCACGTTGTAGACAAGATCCGGCACGGTCATGAGTTAGGCTCCCCGGCAATTTTTAGATAAATAGACCATTCTAAAATCTCAGGTTCCGGCCAGTCTTCAAGATCCGCAACCCGCATGTGTAAGCGATCCGCAAGCCGAAATAAGAACATGCGCCACGGATCGCCTCTTAGTTTTTTTCAATTTCCCTGGCATCGCACGGACCAAGCATCTGCACCGCAATCCGGCCAATAATCGCGCCATCTGCTTCCGTCAGCAGCTTGTGTTTGTCATCGGCATTAAAGAGCTTTTCGCCGTTTTCATCTTGTGCTTTCATCACAAGCACATCCACAAAGGCTTCCGGGTCCAGCCCCTCATTTTCGTCATTCACGCGCTTACGCTGGTTTGGGGTCATCGGGTCATAAAAGAGTTTAAAAGCCTCGCCTTTTTCACCCCATTCCGGCACCTCGATAATCTGGTTTTTCGCCCGCTTGTAATGGCTCTTTACACGTTCAATCGCACGCATCTTTTAGGGTCCTTGTCTCTGCGCTAAACAAAAAGGCAGCCTGCACAAACAGACTGCCTCTCTCACTTCACTGGAAGAGGCGGAGCTAAGCCACCGCCTCTTCTGTCAGCGGGCCGTTGCCGGTAAACTCAAAGGTCATATCAATAGTCTCCGCACGGCCCTGCGCATGCTGCACGCTGGTAACTGTTGCAGTGCCGGAGGCA
>NZ_LMCK01000119.1:1295-2536 GCF_001623165.1 Pseudovibrio sp. WM33 | reverse complement strand
TCAGCGGGCCGTTGCCGGTAAACTCAAAGGTCATATCAATGGTTTCAGAACGGCCCTGCGCATGCTGCACGCTGGTAACCGTTGCAGTGCCGGAGGCGTAGGTTTCACCGCTCTCATTGCCGCTGTAATAAAGGTGCAACACCACAGAAGCCCCGGCGCTAAGCTCAGCCTGCCCCGTGTCGCCTTTCACCCGCTTGGCGCTGATAGACCCGGACCAGCGTTTTGGTGCGCCTTCCAAGTGGGTTTCCCACTCTTCACCCATCGCCGTTGCATCCGAGATTGGCGCTTCTACCGAAAGGTTGAAGCTTTGAACCTTGGCGACATCCTCACCGCCAGCAGTCACACTGCCCTTATTGCCGTGAATTAAAGGCATGCTCTGTTCTCCTGATTTGTTGGAAAGTTAGTTCCTCAGCCGCACGCTTAAGCGCGGCTACCGTGTATCGCCGAAAAGTGGGCACCGGTTTTCGGATGAAGATACGCAAGCAACTTTAGTGCGCGGTTTCCGGGTCACTCTCCGGGGCAATGGCTAGCGCCATATACCGCAATGTCAAAATCCCTTGGCGCTTCTCGCCCCGGTCCCGGCGCGTTGCTATATCCAGATTGGTTGACTGCAGGTATAGCTCTTTCACCAAGCCACCTAAGAAGCCGCTGCCAGCAAGCGCGGTTTCAACTTCCACCGCAATTTGGTCCAGCTCATCATCAAAGCCCTTGCCATCGGCCGTGGCTTCAACAGTGACGCTCATTTGCCGTTCAATGTCGCGGTCTGCACCCATTTCCGCAGGCTGGCTTTGTTCATCCAGCACATAGACAAGCAGCGCAGGCAGCCGCTTGTGATCCAGCGGAAAGGTGCGCGTGACAAAGCAGCGGTCTTCTGTAGAAGGAAGCCCTTTTAAAGCCGCCTCTACAGCATCGCGCACCTGCGTTCTAATATGAGCCATGGCTGCCCCTATTCGCGCTCTAGCAGGATCTGGCTTAAGCCAGCCCCGTCACTCATGGGGCTGCTTGCCGCCGTGAAGCGTTGCCCGTCAATCAGCAGCTCTGCACCCTCGCCAAACTCAGCCGGAATATCTGAGCCCTTCACCGCAAACACTGGTTTAGACGTGAGCATGCCAACCTCACCAAAGGAGGTTTCCTCCCCCTCATTGGTAAAGATCCCGGTAAGCTGCCCGGTATCCCCGTTCTGCAGGGCGTAGGTTGCCGTTGTTGCAAACTCATCAGTACGCAGCATCTCATTTAGATCT
>NZ_LMCK01000119.1:410-1285 GCF_001623165.1 Pseudovibrio sp. WM33 | reverse complement strand
CAAAGGAGGTTTCCTCCCCCTCATTGGTAAAGATCCCGGTGAGCTGCCCGGTGTCCCCGTTCTGCAGCGCGTAGGTTGCCGTTGTTGCAAACTCATCAGTGCGCAGCATCTCATTCAGATCATCGTCAAAATCAATCATTGCCGCTTCACCATTGTTTGCCCGCCCTGCACACCAACCGCCCGGTTAACACGGGCACTGCCCATCACCCGCGCAAGCTCTTTGGGTGTTAGTGGTTTGGGTGGTTTCAGGCTGGTGGTGCTCTGTAGCTCTTTTTTCACTGGTAAATCCTCGCCTTCCAAGGGCCAACGAAAAACGGGAGGCAGAGCGTATCCCCGAAAAGTGGAAACCGGTTTTCGGATAAGGATACGCTACAACAAAGCCCCCCGTTTGCTTCTCATATGAGTCGGGTTTTAGTCCCCGGCTGGTTCGTCTTCTTCTTTTGGCTTTTCTCCCGCCTTAGCCTTGCCAACCCGCCTTGTGGTTGTTTCTGCTTTTTTCATATTGATCAGGAATTTTGCATCCTTTTCAGAAGCGTTCACCACATCACCCGGCGCAACCGGTTCACCACCGCAAACCGTGCGTTTCAAAATTTCAATCTTCATCTTTGCAGCCATGATCTGCCCTCTTGAGAAATGAAAGGAATATGAGAAGTCCAAATAAAAACAGCCGGGCGAACCGGCTGCTTAACTGGCGTAAAGCTTAAGCTTTGAAGGAGTGACAGAAGCTCTGCGGGTGACGCACTGCAAAATCTACATCCTGCATGGCAACCACGCGCACGGTCCCACTGGTGGACTGAGTGAACGGATCAACCGTCAGATCTACACCCGTCCAAAGCGCAATCAAAAGATCCGCCCAGTTGCCAAAGAAGCCGTTA
>NZ_LMCK01000119.1:0-400 GCF_001623165.1 Pseudovibrio sp. WM33 | reverse complement strand
CAAAATCTACATCCTGCATGGCAACCACGCGCACGGTCCCGCTGGTGGATTGGGTAAACGGATCAACCGTCAGGTCTACGCCCGTCCAAAGCGCAATCAGAAGATCCGCCCAGTTGCCAAAGAAGCCGTTGTGATCCAGCACCTGATTAGAAATACCGGTGTTGTAACCGTTCACCGTGTTGCCCTGCTCCCAGATAAACTGGGCAGTCCCAGCAGCTTTTTCCGTGGTCTTGAAAGATCCACGCATCGCAGCATTGAGGACATAGCCCAAGGCACCAATGTCTGCATCATCCGTTGCAACAGCCGTTTCCATTGCAACCACTTCTTCAAATGTTGGAGCATTTGCCGCAAAGGTGGTTGAGTTAATGCCAGTGGTGGCAGCGATCCCCTTTGGAGTTTC
>NZ_LMCK01000118.1:0-230 GCF_001623165.1 Pseudovibrio sp. WM33 | reverse complement strand
AGTTAATGCCAGTGGTGGCAGCGATCCCCTTTGGAGTTTCACCAGAGCCGTCACTGTGCAGCGCCGCCCGGCTGATCTCCAAACCAATCACCCGCGCCAGATCATCACGCACCATAGCTTCCACATCCAGCGAGGATTGAATGAGAAGTCTTCGGGAATAATCCGTAAACGCACCCAGAGTGTGCGGGCTTAGTTCGATCTGATCAAAAGCCTCTGCGCTTTTGGTCACA
>NZ_LMCK01000117.1:0-247 GCF_001623165.1 Pseudovibrio sp. WM33 | reverse complement strand
CTGTGCGTGTCTGAGGTGTCTTTATCGGAAAACTCAGGGACTATGGTAACAGAGTTATCTTCTTCCGTGGTCTCACTCATCGCAACAGCCACAGGTCCGTCATTCTGGCCAGTGATGGTAACGCTCACAGTCTCAGTTGAACTCTCACCAGCTGCGTCTATGACAGTATAGGTAAAGCTGTCTGTTGCTGTTTCTCCGACTGCCAGGTACTCAAACGCACCATTGGGGTCATAAGAGAACGTGCCGT
>NZ_LMCK01000116.1:978-1396 GCF_001623165.1 Pseudovibrio sp. WM33 | reverse complement strand
TTCAAACAATTCAATAACTTCATATATCAACCCATACACCTCAAACAACCACCCAAAAACCCCAGAAACAAGCCAATAACAACCAAACAAACAACAAAAATTAACAAAAACAAAATTTGCACAGACACTTGGAAAACACACAACTCAATCAGGACCGCCACCAAACCCACAAAAGCTGACTAAAAAAGAACCTCGCCGAACAGCACCGCACTCCGAGAGCAACAATGAGAGATGGAGACACACAAGAGAACCTGACGAAGAGGCAAACAGAGACCCTGGCAGCAAAACTTCTGCACCCTCTACTCTGACAGCTAGCGCCAAAGTGCAGAACAAGCCAAGGCAACCGTCATAGAGATGAGCGTCACCAATCATAGGCAACTCTTAAAGGACAGACACTAGAGAAAGGATGAGATAGCTT
>NZ_LMCK01000116.1:0-968 GCF_001623165.1 Pseudovibrio sp. WM33 | reverse complement strand
CTGACAGCTAGCGCCAAAGTGCAGAACAAGCCAAGGCAACACCCAGGAAGAGGAGCATCACCAATCAGAGGCAATCATCACAGAGATGAGCATCAGCAATGTAAGGTCACTGTTAAAGGACGAACGTTAGAGAAAGGATGAGATAGCTGATCGGCCTTACAACAATGAACCGTGAACCCAAACAACACGTAAAGAGCAACAAAAGCCACCTTCAGCAGCTCCAAGACACCACAACACCAGTTTTGAGACGCTTTGCGTTTTTTTGCGTTCAAATCCGCAATGATGCGTTGCTATGTAAAATCAGCAAGCCAAACGGCAAAGCAAGTCCACAAAAGACCTCGCACCAAGACAGTCCAAGGAAGCAACCAGGAGCAAGGCTCAGCAGCAGACTTATTCCCCATCTGCCAACATCTATTCCCACTCCAGAAAAACATATCCCCGCACTCAGCACGACAACTTCGGCATCGGCATCGGCATCGGCATCGGCATCGGACAAACCATAAAGCCAGCACTTCTTCACAAAGCACTCCTGTCCCAACATGCAACAAGCACAAATAACATCAGCACCCAAAGCAAACGGCCAAACCCAAACCACCTCAAGCCTTCAAATCAAACCAATTCCAAATATCAACCCAATCTTGGCAACCAAATCACCGCCAACAAAGACTCAAGGGGAACATTACGGGAATAGACCGAGATCAAAACAAGCTGCACTATCAAAACCAACACAGACAACCCGACTATCGGTAAAATCCGAGTTCTTTGACAACTGAATAATGAACTTGCTAAGCGCCCTGTGCACCGCTGCGAACATCGCAAAACCAACGCGGAAAGCGGGTTCTTAACTTTAGATGTGGGAGACGCTCAAACGTTGTCTTTTCAAAAAACAGCTCTCGCTCAAACGAGTGTCCCCGGCTCTATCTTGGGACAGGCTTTCTAGAACGCAAAAAGCCCCCATGCTTTATGCA
>NZ_LMCK01000115.1:111246-121785 GCF_001623165.1 Pseudovibrio sp. WM33 | reverse complement strand
TGGTTTGAGGGGAAGGGCCCAGGACTATAGGGTATCACGCCGTGACAGAGGCTGATGTAATGGCAGGGATAACCTGCTTTTGCAGATGTGTCTGTCAGAGACGGAGGAACTGTCTGCTTAGGGAAACCTGACTGGGTAAGCCACTGTCTTTCCGGGAAACCGGCTATCGTGCCTTATAGGCAAAAGAGGCGACGTTGTTCATTATAAAAAGCCTGGGCAAGGCGTGTAGCCAATGCTGAAGAAACATTTTTAAACAAGTAGCGCAGGCATTGCCTGCCGCCTTGCTCATCCCGACTTCCGGGAATTCTGGTTCAACACTGCATGGGATGCCATGTGGTGCTATTGGTGTTTGCGGGAATACTTTACGTAGAGGTTATGCTAGGTTTATCCCAAATTATGGGGGGAATATGCAGACACTTGAAATTAGAGCTGCGCAGTATGATGAGTTGCCTGAGGTCGCTCGCATGTACCGGTATTCGCGAGACCGATGCCTTACATTTATACCTAGACTGCACACGCCAGAAGAAGATCTTTGGTTCTTTCAGAATATTGTTTTTAAAGAGAATGAACTGACAATAGTCATGGGAGATGAGCAAATCATAGGTATGATGGCCACAAAAGATGACTGGGTAGAACAGCTTTATCTGGATCCGCGGCACCTGCGGAAGGGCGTTGGTACAAAGCTCTTAAACCAAGCAAAAGCTCACTCTTCCGGAAATCTGAAGCTTATGTGCTTTGTTGAGAATGTGGATGCGAGAGCATTTTACGAAGTGCATGGGTTTAAGGAAGTGAAGCGGACAAGCGGTTCAGAGAATGAAGAAGGTGCACCAGATATTTTGTATGAGTGGAAGGCTTAGGTTTCCCGGCAAAGTAGAGGGTGCAGTGTGGTGCAGTACGACGGGCGCGAGATGATACCCCTAAAATTGCAGGGGGCATATACGGTGATTTCCGTCTAGTGCAGCGTAACTCTGAGTGGCATTGTTCGAAGTAGATGTAAGCCAGAGCACTTTGCGTTTCTCAAGATTGACGCTTCCTGCTCTTAGCGTTTTTGCCATGCGTGTCCTTTTGGGGAATATCCGAACCTCTTTTAGGAAGATGCGCTTCAGGACAATGTGTTGGGAGGCACACGAGAATGCTGAACACTGCAAGTTATGCCAACTACAAGATCACTCATACGGATGAGACCTTTACGGATTGGCTTGTGAAATCTGCAGGACCTGCTTGGAATAAGGCGATCAATCACCCGTTTACCAGTGCTGTTGGTAACGACACAGTGAGTGCCGAGCTGTTCACCCGTTACTTGTTGGAGGATTACCACTACATTCAGGACTTGGCATCTGCGCTTGGATTCCTGATTGCCAAGGCGCCGACAATGGCTGCTAAAGCACGGTTGTCTGGCTTTGCGCAGCAACTGACTTCTAATGAACTGGGCTATTTTCAGCGCACCTTTAAAGAACTGGGCATCGCGCCTGAGGTTTATGAGGCTGCCAAGCCCAATACGATTACCCGGGCAATTGGCGCAACGCTGTTGTCGACAGCTGGCAAAGGTCACTACGTTGATGGCATGGCAACATTGCTGGCTTCGGAGTGGATCTATCGCGAATGGGGCCATCGGGAAGCTGCCAAGCCACGGCCTGAGCGGTTTTACCTTGCTGAGTGGGTTGAGTTTCTGGCGACCGATGAGTTTGGAGAGTTCATTGAGTGGATTAAGCGGGAAGTGAACTCGATTGGCGAAGAGGAACGCGTGAAGCGCCAAAGCGAGATCTCAGAGAGCTTTACTCATATGTGTGAGCTTGAAGCAGAGTTCTTCGATATGGTGAGCTGACAAAAGGCTTCAAATCTGAACCAGAAATGCTCTCTGTTTTACGGGGAGCATTTTTTTTCAAAGGGGGAGGTCCCTAGTTATACGTATTGGCTAAAAACTAGGGGTAACTGCACGTTTTACCTGTAACATCTCCGTGATATTGCTGGAAAATTGCAGAAAATGACAAGATGTTCTCAAATGAGATTTTGTCTCCAAACGCCTTATGGGAAGTATTTTTTATGTATGTGAGGTTTTGTGGTAACTGGTTCTAATAAATTCCAGTATTGGTAGTTTATTTGATTTAAATAAGCTCACAGCTCCGCTAATTGTAGAAAATTTTCCTCATTCTGATAGAACGAGCTCAATAAAATAATAGTAATCAGGAATAGATTATGTTCTCTCGTTCTACTGTTGCTGCACTTGCCCTTCTCGTGGCTGTTCCTGCTCAGGCTGAAACAATCCGTGTGGGCATGTCTGGTGGGTATTTCCCATTCACATTTGTCAAGCAGGACGTTCTGCAGGGCTTTGAAGTTGACGTTGCTCGTGCGATTGCTAAGCAGACTGGTGATGAAGTTGAATTCGTTACCATGAGCTTCTCCGGCCTGATTGGCGCTCTGGAAGCTGGCCGCATTGACACTATTGCGAACCAGATCACCATTACGCCTGAGCGTGAAGCCAAGTTCACCTTCTCCCAGCCATACGTTTATGACGGTGCGCAGGTTGTTGTAAAAGCTGGCAACGAAGAAATCGGTGGCGTTGAAGACCTTAAAGGCAAGAGCGTTGCTGTAAACCTCGGTTCCAATTTTGAAGAGCTTCTGCGCGGTTTGCCATTTGCTGATGAAATCGACATCCGCACCTACGAAAGCAACCTGGCTCAGGATACTGCTCTTGGTCGTGTTGATGCGTTTATTCATGACCGCATCAGTGCAACACAGGTGATCAAAGAAACTCCGCTGCCGCTGGCGCTGGCTGGTGCTCCATTCTCTGAAATTCGCAACGCAATGCCGTTCCGTACTGATGAAGATGGTAAAGCTTTGGCTGCTAAGGTAGATGTTGCAATCGACGAACTGAAGGCTTCAGGCAAGCTGGCTGAGATCTCCGACAAGTGGTTTGGAGCGGACATCACCAAAGCTGACTAAGCTGTCCGTTCAGAATTAGTAAAGTAGTTCACATCTAAGAATCTTTGGTGGAACTGCTTTTCCTTTTTCATGCCTTCGGGAATTTACTCCCGTCGTTCGAGGGCATGCTCTAATAACAAGAACTGATTATGCGCGCCTTAGATCTGGACTACATGCTCGGCCTTTTGCCGATCCTTTTAAAGTACTTACCCCTAACCTTGGGTATGGCAAGTGTGTCCATGATTTTGGCGCTCATACTTGCATCGCTGTTTGCAATTATCCGCGTGGTGCGCTTTCCTGTCTTGGATGCAATCACGCGGCTCTTTATCAGCTTCTTTCGTGGAACGCCGCTGCTGGTGCAGCTGTTTTTGTTCTACTACGGTTTGCCGCAGCTCTTTTCGTTCCTCACAGCGATTGATGGGGTTTCTGCCGCGATTATCGGTCTGACTCTGCACTTCTCCGCTTATATGGCTGAGAGTATCCGTGCAGCGATCCTGGGTGTAGACCGTAGCCAATGGGAAGCAGCAAAGTCGATTGGCATGTCTACTGGTCAGATGATGCGCCGGATTATTCTGCCGCAAGCAGCGCGTGTTGCTGCGCCAACGCTGATTAACTACTTCATCGATCTGATCAAAAGCACCAGTCTGGCCTTTACGCTTGGTGTGACTGAATTGATGGGTGCTGCGCAGAAAGAAGCAGCAGGAAGCTTCCTGTACTTCGAGACGTTTATTGTCGTTGCCGTTATTTATTGGGGTGTTGTTGAGAGCCTTGCTTTCGTTCAGACCCAGATTGAAAATCGACTTTCAAAGGCTGTTTCCAGATGATCCAGATCCGCGGGCTCACAAAAATCTATAATGGTGTCCCTGTGTTGAACGGGATCGACCTAGATATCAAAAAAGGCGAACGCATCGCCATTATTGGTCCGTCAGGGACTGGTAAATCCACTTTGCTGCGTTGTCTCAACTTTCTTGAGACGCCAGAACAGGGTGAGTATGTTCTTGATGGCAAGAGCATCGACGTTCGAAAAGCAAATGCCGCGCAGATTAAAGAGATGCGTCTGAGAACGGCATTTGTGTTCCAGAACTATGCCCTGTTTGCCAACAAAACAGCGCGTGAGAATATTGCTGAAGGCTTGATCACCGTTCGTGGTGAAGCCAAAGAGACTGCGTTTGAGCGGGCGGATGAAATTCTGCGGGACATCGGTCTGGCAGATAAAACAGATGCTTATCCTGCGTCTCTTTCTGGTGGTCAGCAGCAGCGTGTTGGCATTGGCCGGGCGATGGCGAGCAATTCAGAGCTTATGCTGGTTGATGAGCCAACCTCTGCGCTTGATCCTGAGTGGGTCGATGAAGTGCTGCAGCTGCTTACCCGCGTTGCGCAGGCTCATCAGACGATGTTGATCGTGACTCATGAGATGGCATTTGCAAAAGAGATCGCTGATCGTGTTCTGTTTATGGAAGGTGGGCGCATTGTTGAGCAGGGCCCACCTGAGAAGATCTTCACGAGCCCAGATGATCCAAGAACCCGCAGTTTCCTGCGTAAAGTTCTTTAGAGAATTCCAAGAGCGGTACCTCCATACGGATGTACCGCTTTTCTTTTATCGGCCAGACAGGGTGTTGTTGACCTGAATGAGTTCAGCGTTACCACCACACAATAAGACACCGATGCGCTCGCCTTCTTCTGGCTTGTATGCACCGGAGATCAGAGCTGCCAGTGCAGTCGCGCCGCCTGGTTCGACGACGAGCTGCATCTCTCTCCAGAGACGGCGTTGCGCGGCGAGAATAGCGTCATCCTCAACAAGGATGGATTCTGCGATGTGGTTTCTTGCGACCTCAAACGGGAAGGTGCCGCATCGCTTTGCACCAAGTGCGTTGGCCGCGATGCTGTTCAGTTCGACATCAACTGGCTCGCCGGCTTTAAGCGCTGCGTTCATGGAGCAGGAACCAAATGGCTCTATGGCAATGACTTTGGTGGGGCTGTTTGCATAGTAGCTTGCGACACCAGCTGCGAGGCCTCCGCCGCCGACAGCCACAAGGATGGTATCCAGATCGGGGCTTTGCTCAGACCATTCTAATGCTACGGTGCCCTGACCGTTGATTGTATCTATGGCATCGAATGGATGAATATCAATTGCGCCGGTTTGCTGCTGGTAGTGGGTGCAGAGTGCTGCAGCATCCGCATAGGCGGCACCTTCGACATGGACGTCTGCGCCGAAGCTGCGGATCTTATCGATCTTCGCTGGATTGGAGATCTCAGGGACGAAGATCTTGGCTTTCTTGCCAAGTGCATGAGCTGCACAGGCAACGGCAGCGCCGTGATTGCCACCTGAGGCTGCTGCTATGCCAGCTTCAGGAATTGAGTTGTTTAGTAATGAGTTGAATGCTCCACGGGCTTTGAAGGAACCTGAATGCTGCAGGTGTTCCAGTTTCAAAGAAATGGAGTACTTCAGGCCAAAAGTGCCGTTACCGCTCACAATAGATGGTGTCTTGCGAATGTATTTCTGAATTCGTTTATGAGCGACTTCAATAACTTGCTTAGATATTTGCACGGTAATGGCCTGAATATTTTTAATATAGAGAAGCGCCGGAAAAATCCGAGGCTTCGAAAATTGCAATGTGCATTTTAGGTTGCAGGCATCGCAGTTTCAACCAGTTTAATGAAATAGGAACAGCCATATGGAATAGCTTCGTCGTTGAAGTCATATTTCGGATGGTGCAGTCCTGCAGACTCTCCGTTTCCGAGGAAGATGAAAGCACCGGGCTTTTCTTCTAAGTAGTAAGCAAAGTCTTCACCGCCCATGGTTGGGTCGATGTTTTCATCAACTTTGTCTGCGCTGCCTGCAATTTCAGCAGCAATCTGGGTTGCGAACTTGGTCTGATCCGGATGGTTTGATGTGGATGGGTAACCATCTGCGAAATCGTAGTCCACACCAGCACCGTTTGCAGCACAAACGCCCTCAACAACCTGCTTCACGCGTTGAGCAGCTTGCTTGCGGACATCCTGATCCAATGTGCGGATGGTACCACCCAGTTTCGCTGTGTCTGGAATGATATTGTATGCAGTGCCGGCTTGGAAGAAGGTTACAGAGATTACGATAGACTGCAGTGGTCCAACATTACGGGATGCGATGGACTGCAGGGCAGATACGATCTGAGAGCCAACCACCACAGGGTCGATTGTGTTGTGTGGGTATGCAGCGTGACCACCTATGCCTTTGACTGTGATGGTGAACTCATCGGTGGATGCCATCAGTGGACCAGAGCGGGTTGCGAAGTGGTCAATCGGAGTGCCAGGCTGGTTATGCAGGCCGTAGATCTCGTCAACGTTCCAACGGGTAAATAAGCCGTCGTCCATCATTGCTTTTGCGCCAGCTCCGCCTTCTTCAGCTGGTTGGAACACGAGAATAACTGTGCCGTCGAAGTTGCGGGTCTCGGCAAGATATTTCGCTGTACCCAGTAGCATTGCGGTGTGGCCATCGTGACCACACGCGTGCATTGCGCCTTCGTTTTTGGATGCGTATTCCTTGCCGGTTTCTTCGGCCATTGGAAGGGCATCCATGTCAGCGCGAAGTGCGATGGATTTGCCAGCGCCGCCGTTGCGGCCTTTGATAACACCAACTACGCCCGTACGGCCAACACCTGTGGTGACTTCATCAACGCCGATCTCTTTCAGGATTTCGGCTACTTTTGCTGATGTCCGGTGTGTCTCATAAAGAACTTCAGGATGTTCATGAAAATCACGGCGCCAAGCGGTGATTTCATCGTGCATTTCTGCAAGACGATTAATGGTTGGCATCGGAGTGCTCCCTCAAATACTTCGGATTCTTATTGAGATTAGAAAATGAACCTCACTTTGGCCCAGTGCAGTGAAATATTGCAAGAGCAAATCAATTGCAAAAGGGTCAGTTGAGTAAAATTAAATGAACTGCCAATGCCGCTCCTTAACTAACCCAAGGACAGCTTAGTCACGCTAAGTTATTGCTGACGTCAGGTCACATATTGCACGTGGTTCAACTTCAACAGCGGTGAGACAGTATGGCGATCTATCGGAGTGTTTTTCGGAATGTCACAGAGGAGAAACAGCAATGGATGTTCCTCAACAAAGCCAATCGATACACCAGCCTTTTGCCTGCCAAAGCCGAGTTTGAAACTGGTCCTTTTGATTTTCGACGCAATGTCTCTATCAATCTTCTCGTAAATGGTGGTCTGTTTGGAACCTCTTTGCGCTACAATTCCTTGCGTGACAGTTGGAGCATGTGGCCGTTGACGAGTGATTTCTCGCTTCAGATCGATGAGCGCACTGTGACTGTCGAGTGTGCTTTGACATCTCCCTATAAAGCGGATGCGAATGTGGAATCGCTTGCACGGTTCTTTGAGGAAATGAGCAGGCCTAGTCGGTGATTGGCACTCTTGCTTCAGGCAAATGCGTAGACGGATGTCTTCTTTGTCTCGTTGTCTTCGAGCTCTCGTTGCACCGGAATTTCATAGGTTTTCAGGTGCGTGAGACGTGAAGTTGGGAAGTAGGAGCGTTGAGGATCTCCGACTAAAACCGGAATTGGTTTTTCCTTAGGGCTGGTGTCTAGCCAACTAAGAACCCTTGTGGTCATGTCCGGGTCGTAAAAGGCATCGCCGCAGCAAGTCAGGTCGTAATTACCAAGAGAGCTTCCCAGAAGATCTTTAGTGCTGACTTGAATTGTAACCTGATTCAGGTTTGCGTTGATAAGTGCGGCATCTGCAGCGAAGAGATCGATGTCTGCTGCAACAGCTGAGGCTGCTCCGGCTTTCATTGCTGCGATGGCGACGAGGCCTGAGCCGCTGGCGAAGTCGAGGATGCGTTTGTCCTTAACAGTCTCGGGATTGTCGAGAATGTAGCGTGCCAGTGCTTGTCCGCCTGCCCATGCAAATGCCCAGAACGGGGAGGAGACACCGAGTTCTTCCAGCTCCTCTTCACCCATGCGCCAGAGATCGACGCTTTCGTCTGCCAGGTGAAGACGTATGGACGGCGCATGAGGAACAGGGTGTTGCCGTGTCTGTTCCAAAATAAAAGCGCGCCGGTCCGTAATTTTCATCGTGAGATCAGACCTCAGATGGGTCCATTCCTGCCATTTCCAGAACCACGGCCCATTCTTCCGGCTTTACTGGCTGAACAGAAAGACGCATGGAAGTCACGAGGGCCATATCGGAGAGGCGTTCTTCGGCCTTCACTTGCGCCAGTGTTACTGTCTGCAGGAGGTCTTTGACAGCTTTGATATCGACGCATTCCCAGCGTGGATCATCTGTCGTGGAATCGGGGTGTGCGAGCGCGCAGACCTCTACGATGCCGACAACTTCTTTGCCGATGTTGGAATGGTAGAAGAAGCCTCGGTCTCCGATCTTCATGTCGCGCATGAAGTTGCGGGCCTGATAGTTGCGTACGCCGTCCCACTCTTCGCCTTCTTCGCCCTTGGCTTTTTGATGATCCCAAGACCACTTGTTAGGTTCGGATTTGAACAGCCAGTATTGCAACTTTGCCTCCATTAAAAAGAGCACCTGCCTACAATGAGAGACTGGTGCTCCAGAATTGACGTGTTGTAATACTTACAACAAAATTAGGCTTCCGGGTTCTTAATTACCCAGTTCCAAGGACGGATCTCAACAGATTCAAAGAGGCCTGCGAGTGAATAAGGATCTTCATTAGCTACTGCCAATGCTTCGTCCCTGTTCGCAGCTTCTACCAAGACCAGCGAACCCGTCGGAGATACGAGGTCATCACACATAAAAGGACCAGCTGCCTTCAAGCGATCACCAAGACCTTTGAGAAAATCGAGATGGTCTTGTCGTGTTTTCTGGCGAAGGTCTTCAGAATGCGCCTTATCAGTGCAGATGAGAGCGTACAGCATATTGGATACTCCAGTAGCAGGTTTTCAACCTAACCATTTGATCCCTGATATACAACCAGGCAATTCCTAGCTTAAAAGGATTCTACTAGGGGTGTGTCTCTCGTTTGAGGGGGCGCGTCATTAAGTCGCTCAAAGCCTGTGCGACGTCGATTTTCCCAGCAACGATTTGTGACACGGTGTTTGCAATTGGCATGTCGACACCATGTTCGGCTGCCAAGGCGACCGCGATATTAGCGGAGTGAGCGCCTTCTGCAAGCTTTTGTCCCGGTGCAACCAATTCCTGCGGAGTTCTACCCTGTCCGATCTTTAAGCCGAAGGCAAAATTTCGTGATTGGGTTGAGGAACATGTGAGGACCAGGTCACCAAGACCAGACAAGCCTGTGAGTGTTTCGCTTCTGGCATTCAGTGCCATGCCGAGGCGGGTCAGTTCTGCGAAACCGCGGGCCGTCAAAGCTGCCTGTGCACTGGCGCCGAGGCCATAGCCGACCGCTGCGCCGCATGCGATTGCGAGCACGTTTTTGAGGGCTCCACCAATTTGCACGCCGATGAGATCATCAGTTGCATAGGGGCGGAAGCTGTTTGAGGCGAGTGCTGCGGAAAGTTGGTCTGCTACTGCACCGTCTTCAGCCGCGATTGTGACGGCTGTTGGCAAGCCCTTTGCCACGTCATGTGCGAAGCTTGGGCCGGACAGCGCTGCCGGGATGGCATCAGGCGCCACGGACTTGATCACCTCAGAGAGGAGCTGGCCGGTTGATTGCTCGATGCCTTTTGCGCAGAGAACGATTGGTGTTGCTGGCTTTAGAAACGGCGTGATCGCTTCTGTCATCGCCCGCGTTGTTTGCGCTGGGGTGACGAGCAGAAGCGCGTCGGCACCGCTCACAGCATGCTTAAGGATGCCGGTTGCGGTGATTTGCTCTGTCCACTCGATGCCGGGCAGGTATTTCGGGTTCTGTTTGCTGGCGTTTATTGCGGCGATGGTTTCCGCATCGCGGGCCCATAAGGAGACTTCCCGACCTGCTCTTGCGGCTGCCAAGGCGAGCGCAGTTCCCCAAGATCCTCCGCCAATTACAGCGATCTTGTTTAGAGCAGTGGTCATGTTGTTTTCCTTATTGGGTGATGTTCAGTCGTTCACACAGTTGCTCAAGAGGGATATCGAACCCTCCGTGCATTGTTAGCTTGGACTTAGTTTCGTTGTCTGCCAAATCAACCCAGAAGAAGCGAAAGAGGATAGGATCTCCACCGTCATTTGGGCTCATTTCGTAATGATCCCAAGTCTGCTTTGCTTTTTCCTGAATTTTGAGATGGAAAAATTTGCGGCGGTGTAGCTCCGGACCTGAGGTGAGAGCATCGTCATACAGGAAATCATGCCCTGTGAACTGTTCGAGCGCGCCGGAAACACGGAGGCCGGTTTCTTCTTCAAACTCGCGTTTGGCAGCTTGCAGATAGCTTTCACCCGGATCCAGAGTTCCACCTGGCACCTGCAATGTGCCTGCGATGTCGGTTTCCGGCTCGTCAAAAACGAGAAGATGTGTGCCGCAGGTCATATAGACGTAAGCTTTGTGCCGAGGCTGCAATGTTGTTTCCACCATGAATCAATCAAATCAATGTTGTTTGAATGTGGCAGATGTTATTTGCAGGAGTTTGTTGCAAGCAAGGCGTTATAGCAGTTTGCACATAATAAGCAGCATGACACGCGCTTTAGCGCCGCATGGTTTTACCTGCAGCGTGGAACTGAATGC
>NZ_LMCK01000115.1:83492-111236 GCF_001623165.1 Pseudovibrio sp. WM33 | reverse complement strand
AAGTAGCGCAGGTATTGCCTGCCGCCTTGCTCATCCCGACCTTCGGGAACTCTGGTTCAACACCGCATGGGAGGCCATGCGGTGCTACTGGTGTTTGTGGTAGTGAGGGCGTTGGATCATGACAAGCGATATGAGTATACGTTGTTCAGATATGCCTCGTCAGCAATACAGAAGTGGGTTTCTCCAACATGCTCGAAACCCTGTGCAAGATAGAAATCGATTGCAGGGTCATTTTCTGCATTGGTTGTTAGCCAAACAGAATCGGCAGTTTTTTCACGACAGTGCTGGAAACCTGCATTTAATAGGCGTTTACCGATGCCTTTCCTATGATGGCGTGGCTGAACATAGAAGGTTGCAATTTCCATTTCTGAACAGCCTGATACAGGGGCTTTGCTTGCTGAGGAAACCCGTATGAAGCCGTCGATTCCTTCTTTATTCTCGGAAACGAGGATGAATTGATTAGGGTCAGATATAAGCTTCTCGATCTTCGAGGGGGCGAACTCCTCCAAGGCGAAGTCTGCAAAAAAAGCACTTACACCACGCTTAAGGTAAGTGCCTATCCATACCTCAATCGAGATCGCTGCAATGCTAGAAGCATCTGAATTATTCGCTTTGCGTAATGTCATGTGCGATAGATGTCAGATTTTGGGAGGGAGTCAACGCCAATTATCAGGACAGCCTTGGGCTGCCTGTGACATGTTGAGGTTGCAATGCAGAGTGGTTAGCGGAACGTCCGCCAAGGGTTCCACAGATCATTCTCCAGAAATCTTGGAGATGATTACATCGTGAAGATTTAGAGCGCAAAACCCTGAAAATTATATTGCTCTGTTCTTCAAGAAACATTTAAAAACGCCCAGCTATTTAAGCTGGGCGTTGGTGGGTGCAGTGACTTGTTTGCCTATTCTGCCTTGCCCCAGCCGCCGCTGGTTGGGGGGACGACTGTGATGGCTTCGCCGGCTTCCAGAATTGTTTGGTCGCAGCCTTTCAGCTCTTCCATCTGGCCGGAATTGCGGCGCACGTAGGTGCGGCCTTTCTGGCCATCTTCGCCGCCCTGCATGCCTTTTGGAGCGATGGTTCTGTGGGAGGCCAGGATTGCGCAGTCCATCTTTTCCAGGAAGCGGATGGTGCGTTTGGTGCCGTCACCTGCATGCCACTTGCCTTTGCCGCCTGTTTCCTTGCGGATGTGGAAGTCTTCCAGCAGCACAGGATAGCGGAACTCCAGAACTTCCGGGTCGGTGAGGCGAGAGTTGGTCATGTGGACGTGGACGCCATCAGTACCGTTGAAGCCCGGACCTGCCGGAGAGCCGGAGCACAGGGTCTCATAGTACTGGTAGGTGTCGTTGCCGAAGGTCAGGTTGTTCATGGACCCTTGTGAATTCGCCATGGCACCGAGAGCTGCGAACAGAGCGTTGGTGATGTGCTGCGAGGTTTCTACATTGCCTGCCACAACTGCTGCCGGATAATGCGGGCGCAGCATGGAGCCTTCCGGCACCACAATGTTGATTGGACGCAGACAGCCTGCGTTCATCGGAATGTGGCCTTCCACCATGACGCGGAAGCAGTAGAGCACAGCGGCGCGGGTGACAGGTTCCGGTGCGTTGAAGTTGTTCTCTTTCATCGGGCTGGTTCCGGTGAAATCAACGGTTGCTTCGCGCTTGTCCTTATCAACGGTGATCTTGACCTTGATGGTTGAGCCCTGATCCGTTGGATATTCGTAGGAACTGTCGGAGAGTGCTTCGATCACACGGCGAACGCTCTCTTCAGCATTGTCTTGCACGTGGCCCATGTAGGCCTGCACGGTTTCCAGACCAAAGTGGTCTGTCATCTTGCGCAGTTCCTGAACGCCCTTCTCATTAGCGGCGATCTGGGCTTTCAGGTCGGCCACGTTCTGATGCACGTTGCGGACCGGATATTTGTGGTTGGTGAGCAGTTCGACCAGAGCTTCTTCGCGGAAGTCGCCTTGGTCCACCAGCTTGAAGTTGTCGATCAAGACGCCTTCTTCATCCACCTTGGTGGCGAGTGGGGTCATGGAGCCCGGAGCGGAGCCGCCGACATCAGCGTGGTGACCACGGGAGGCTGCCCAGAACAGGATTTCCTTGCCGTCGTCATCAAACACCGGAGAGACAACAGTGATATCCGGCAGGTGGGTGCCGCCATTGTATGGGGCGTTGAGTGCGAATACGTCGCCCGGTTTGATCCTGCCTTTGTTGAGGGAGATGATCGCCTCAACGGAACGGTCCATGGACCCCAGATGCACTGGCATGTGCGGGGCGTTGGCAACCAGCGCGCCGTTCTGATCAAAGACTGCGCAGGAGAAGTCGAGGCGTTCTTTGATGTTTACGGAGTAGGCGGTGTTCTGCAGGGTCACACCCATCTGCTCTGCAATGGACATGAAGAGGTTGTTGAATACTTCCAACATCACCGGATCAGCGGTGGTACCGAGAGCAACTTTCTTCTCCAGCGGGATGGTGCGGGTTAGAATGATGTGGTTCTTGGCGTTGACCTCAGCATGCCAGCCCGGTTCCACAATGATAGTTGCGTGTGGTTCCATGATGAGGGCAGGGCCTTGCAGCTTCATGCCTGGCTGGAACGTATCGCGCTTGAGGATGGACGCATCCTGCCATTTGCCGTTCGCGTAGAACTGGGTTTGCTCTGCAATGGCAGGGGCGTTTGCTGCCAGTGCTTCGTCTGGCTCCTGCAGACCAGCGCCGCCGCCAATGGCTTCCACTTCGAGCGCTTCGACCACGATGGTCTTATTCTCGTAGGCAAAGCCGAACTGTTTGATGTGGTTCTGCGTGAAGGACGCGATCATGGCGTCGAGATCACTTGTGTTCAGATCCACAGCTATTGGTGTGTCGGTGCCGTCATAACGCAGGTGCGCGCGTGGGAGGACGGAGAGTTCGTCTTCTGCAATGCCCTGATTTGCGACCTCTGTTTTCGCATCTGTCGCAAGGCGTTGAGCGAGGTCTGCAAGAGCTGCCAGATTGTCAGTGTTCAGAGGTTTGACGACCGCTTGCTGACGGGTTGCGCGGATGTCCGCAAGGCCCATGCCGTATGCAGAGAGGATACCGGAAAGCGGGTGCACGATGACGGTTTTCATGCCGAGGCTGTCGGCGACCATGCAGGCGCTCTGACCGCCAGCGCCACCAAAGCAGGTGAGGGCGTATTCGGTTACGTCATATCCGCGCTGCACGGAGATTTTTTTGATGGCGTTGGCCATGTTCTCTACGGCGATTTTTTGGAAGCCTTCTGCGACTTCCTCGCCGGTTCTGCCATCACCGATCTGGGCTGCCAATGCGTTGAAGGCCGCTTTGACTTCTTCGATTGCCAGAGGCTCGTCCTGATTTGGACCGAAGATTTTAGGGAAGTAGGAGGCGTTGAGCTTGGACGTCATGACGTTGGCGTCGGTGACCGTGAGTGGGCCACCGCGGCGGTAACATTTCGGTCCGGGATTTGCGCCAGCGGAATCTGGGCCAACCTGGAAGCGACCGTCTTTGTAATGGAGGATGGAACCACCGCCAGCTGCAACGGTGTGGATCATCATCATTGGCGCACGCATGCGAACGCCAGCCACTTCGGTTTCAAAGGCGCGCTCAAACTCGCCGTCGAAGTGGGAGACGTCAGTAGAGGTGCCGCCCATGTCGAAGCCGATGAGTTTCTCGAAGCCCGCCATTTTGGAGGTTTCAACTGCGCCAACAACACCGCCAGCCGGACCGGAGAGAATAGCGTCTTTGCCCTGGAAGAGGGAGGCGTCGGTCAATCCACCGGAGGACTGCATGAACATGAGACGGCAGTCGGTGTTCTGGATGTCGAGTTCATTAGCAACCTGATCCACATAACGGCGCAGGATTGGAGAGAGGTAAGCGTCAACCACAGTCGTGTCACCACGGCCAACCAGCTTCATGAGCGGGGAGACTTCATGGCTGACGGAAATCTGCGGGAAGCCGACTTGCTTGGCGATCTCCGCCAGCTGCTTCTCGTGCTCAGGGAAAGCGTAGGCATGCATCAAAACGATGGCGATGGAGCGTGTGCCCTCAGCGTAGGCTGCTTCGAGCTGGGCTTTGATCTGGTCAAGGTCTGGAGCCGCTTCAACGGTGCCATCAGCGCGGACGCGTTCATCCGCTTCCAGAACCTGATCGTAGAGAAGCTCTGGTTTGATGATTTCTTTGGCGAAGATGTCCGGGCGGGCCTGATAGCCGATTTCCAGAGCGTCGCGGAAGCCTTTGGTGATGAGCAGAAGGGTGCGGTCACCCTTACGTTCCAGCAGTGCGTTGGTCGCGACTGTGGTGCCCATTTTTACCGCCCGGATCTGGTCGGATGGGATGCGGGTGTCTTTGGCAACGCCCATGAGATCGCGGATGCCCTGAATGGCGGCGTCTTTGTAGGCCTCAGGGTTTTCGGAGAGGACTTTATGGGCGCGTATTTCTCCTTGAGGTGTGCGTGCAACGATATCTGTGAAGGTGCCGCCGCGGTCGATCCAGAAGTCCCACTTGCCCATTGTCATGTTTTGTCCCACCTCGATTTGAAATCTTATTCTGTGATACATCTACAAAATGTAGACATATTGTCAATGTGAATATGCGAGAGTCAGGAGAAACGCAGCGATTGGTATTGAAATTTACGTGGATCGGTCTTTTAAGAGAGGTTGTGTGATCTACGTAAACTCTCGACATTATGTTGCGCGAGATGATGCGAATCTGCGCAATTCTAACTTGGTGGTTGTGAGGTCGAAAATGAGTGATGCTTTAGAGCAGAAAAATACTGGCGGGCTGGGTGTTGGACCGGTCGTGTCCTCATCGCACCTTGCATCAGGTGAATTGCCTGCACTGTCTGAAGTGGAATTTGCGGTGACGATGATGGTGAATGCCTATCATCGTTGGATGGTGCGATGCATGGCAGCTGCAGGGCAGGAGGGGTTATCCCCTCTGGAAACGCTTGTGCTTCACTCGGTCAATCATCGTGAACGCTCAAAAACGCTGGCTGATCTGTGCCTCGTTCTGAACATCGAGGACACGCACACGGTATCTTACGCTTTGAAAAAGCTGGAGAAAGCTGGCCTTGTGCAATCCGGTAAGCGCGGTAAGGAGAAAATTGCCGAGATTACAGAGGAAGGCCGTGCGCTTTGTGATGCTTACAAGCAGCTACGTGATGCTTTGCTGGTGAAGCCCGTGAAAGAGCTTGGACTTGATGAAGCCGAGTTGTCCCGGCTTGCATCTGTTTTGCGCAGTGTATCAGGTCATTATGACCAAGCCGCGCGGTCCGCTGCTGCGATGTAACGTGATCGCAGCGGGAACCTGTTCTCGTTGACTTAATCGACATGCTCATTATGGGCGAGACCTGTGTCTCCCATGAGCAGTTTGATCCATCCGGGCATTTTGCCGGTTCTGCGCAGCGCACCATCTATGGAGAATTCTCCCCCTCCTGTGGTGGTGAAGCTAAGATAAGACGCAAACAGGATCAGTGGCAGCTCCCATGAGACGGCTGTAGCAAAGGAGACAAAGCCGTGCTCCAGTGCCCCGCTCAACGTTGCTGCAAACAAGATATAGGCGGCTGCGAAGAAGCAAGAGAGACGGGTGAGCAGCCCGAGGCCGATACCAATTGCAATGGCCAGTTCTGCCAAGCCTGCGGCATCAATAATCATTGCAGGGTCGGGATAACCGAGTAGGGAGAAGAACTCTACATGCTCCATGTAAGGGAGAGACCCGGCAAACAACTTGTCGGTGAAGTGTGGCACCATCACAAAGCCAACCAGAATGCGGAAGAAGGTGAGTTGCCATTGCCAAAGTGTCAGGCCGCGGCCTGCTGTCTCAAATGAATTGCGCTGGATTGTGCTGAGGAACCAGATGAGATTGACGAAGAAGGCAAAGGCAAGAGGCCAGCTGAGCAGGTACGCATAATAAAGTGAGGCAATCCGCCAAGCGACGAGTTGGCAAAGCAGCATGCACAAAAAGCCGAGTGTGAAGTTTTTCGGCACGACGATCACGACAAAGAAGAACGCCAGTGCAAGCCAGATCAGCATGGGCCGGAGTGCAGATTCAGGAATAGGTGACATGAGCACTTCCAGAGAGATGAGTGCTACGACGCCCAGCAAGAGAGCTGTGATGAGGGATTGAAGCAGCTGGAAGACCGACAAATAGTGGAAGGGCCGTGCAATCTCAGCAAGATCCTCCTCTTCGCTCATGTCCTCAGTGTTTGCATTGCTCTTGTCTGCCATAGCTACCTCACAGCGAATCCCAAGCGTGGGTCATTTGTGTCAAGGTAGCGTGCTGCACCTAGCGAGAGATATCCTGCTATTCTCGCTAGGCTTATTTGAGAGGTTATCCGACGTAGGCAGCTTCGATCTGCTTGGCCTCTTGTGTTCCAAGCGTGCAGCGGACATTTGCGTGCGGATTGGCCGGATCAACGTTGGATGGTTTGCCGAAGTAATAACCCTGAACGATATCGCAGCCGCCGGCTCGCAGGATTTGGGCCTGCATTTCTTCTTCAACGCCTTCTGCCGTGATCAATACGTCAAGTGAACGGCCAAGACCGATAATCGCAGCAACGATAGCATCAGTGTGGGCATCCTTGCCGATGTTCATGATGAAGCTGCGGTCGATCTTAATTTTGTTGAACGGGAAGCGAGAAAGGTAGCTTAGGGAAGAATAGCCAGTGCCGAAGTCATCCATGGCGATGGAAACGCCCATGTTCCCGATTTTCTTGAGTGACTTCACCACGCTGGTGGTATCGGCAATCAGAAGGCTTTCGGTGATCTCGATCTCAAGGCGCTCAGGTGCCAGACCAGATTCTTCGAGGGCTTCTGAAATCTTCTGCTCGATCAATCCGGTCTTGAACTGCGCAGGCGAGAAGTTGACGGCGACTTTCAGGCTTGGGTCAGCCCAGCTTGCCGCGTCAGTACAAGCTTTTTTGAGCACATATTCGCCGAGCGCTTCAATAAGGCCTGTGTCTTCCGCGATCGGGATGAAGACTTCTGGTGAGATGCGGCCCTTTTCCGGATGGACCCAACGTAGCAGGGCTTCAAAGGCTTTGAGTTTGTTGTCTGCCAGACCAACCTGAGCCTGATACACGACTGAGAATCCGTCGAGCTTTAGGGCACGGATCATCTCTGTTTCCAGCTCGCGGCGACGTTCCAGCTCTTCATCCATGCTGGACTCGTACCAGGTGTAAGTGGAGCGTCCACCATTCTTGGAGCGGTAAAGCGCTAGGTCAGCGCAATGAAGGAGGCGGGAGGATCGCCATGCTGCATCGGTTGCCTGAGCGATGCCCATGGATAGAGAAATCTGGATCTCTTTGCTGTCGATGACGCAACTGGAGTTGGTGGTTGCCATGGCACGCTGGGCAAGCACGGTGATGTCGTGGCTGGTGTATTCCCCTTCGATCATCACGGCGAACTCATCGCCAGAAAGACGCGAGACGAGGTGATCGGTGAAGACGAGCCGCAACCGGTCCGAGATGATTTGGAGAAACGTATCGCCAGCCGCATGGCCGTGGTTGTCGTTCACTTCCTTGAACTTATCAACGTCAATGGCAATGACGTATACATTGGAAGCTGTGATGGATGCCTTTCGGAGTGCTTTGTTCAACTCGTCCGAGAAAACCGCGCGGTTTGGCAAGTGCGTCAGTGGGTCATTATGCGCGAGAAAGCGGATTGTTTTGGAGGTTTTCCAGCGATCGTGCAGCCCTTTCCAGGCGAACATGATAGAGGCGATTGCTACGACGAGGACCAATAAGAATGCAAAGGCCGACCCGAAGGCGATTGCATCCATAAACACGACGGTGTTGAGTGCTGGTTTTGTGGTGAAGATAAAGCCACCACGGGCTTTGTTGTCATCATTCACATAAGGAATGACGACGCCAAATTTTGGTATCCGCCATTCAAACCAGTTGAAGTTGGAGTAGATCACCAACTGTCCTGAGTTGAGCGCTGAGTGCCATGCGTCATAGGCGGAGGGGTCGGACAGAATTTCGTTGACGCGGTCACTGGTCATATCCCGCGGATGCACGGCCAATGGGCGGCCGGGAACGTTGACGACCAGCAGTTCGAATTCTTCAAACTGCTCGACCAGAGCCTGCTTAACCGCAGTGGCTTTGGTTGCTGGCAGTTTCCAACTTGGAGAGATGATTTCGCTGGTTGGGGCCGCGCTGGAACCGCGCAGGCCGAAGTCTAATGGAGAAGAGACATCCTTTTGTCCTGTGTCTTCACTGGGGGGTGCCTCAAGAGGGTGGTGTAATTTGATGATATTCTTTGCAGTGTCGAATTCTTTTTGAGCTTCACTCTTGAATAAATAATATAAAGTCGCTTGGTCAATGGCATAAAAGCTTGTGGCAATGGCACCAATCACAGTAAACACTATGCCGGCGTAAAGTAATTTACGATGTGGAGGTATCGTTTCCACTTGAAATCCCCATCCCGAAACGCACGAAATAATGTGCGCTGGCAGCAGGCAACTGAGAAGTTAGTTGGCGCTGTTACCTGTATGTGTACTTAATTAATAGCGAATATATCTGTAAAACATTACCCATGTGTTTCATGGGGTCATATTTTGAGGGCAAGCTTGACTGAGGCTTGAACTGAAATCTGGCAATGGGCACTTATAGATAGCAGTGGGCAAATAAAACCCAAGGGAAACAAACTATTCAGATTGATAAATAATTTGTTAGGTATAAACCTGATTTGCGGTGACTAATTATTTTGCTGTCTATCCAGGCAAAATTGTCAGGCAGATTGAGCAGAGAGCAGGATGCCAATGAATTTTTGGGGCAGCTTTGATAAAATTGTAGGCGCACTGCAAACCGGTGGTGCTCGATTGGTTGATCGGCTGCAACAGCTCGTTCAATCGGTTGGTGAAGCACGCCGGAACGTTGCCTTTACGGTCGCAATGATTGCCTTGTCTGCAAAAATGGCAAAAGCCGATGGTGTTGTAACCCATGACGAAGTGATCGCATTTTACGATCTGTTTGAGATGCCAGCGGGTGAGGAGCGCAACGTTTCGCGGCTCTTCCAACTGGCCCAGCAGGACGTGGCGGGCTTTGAGACCTATGCTTCCAAACTCTCTGTGTTGTTTGCTGAAGATGAGATGACGCGTACGGATGTGCTGGATGGCCTCTTTTATATAGCCAAGGCAGATGGCGTTATTCATGAGAGAGAAGTTGCCTACCTGAGCCGGATTGCTGAAATCTTTGGAATTGATGCTGTTGGCTTCTCGCAGATTAAAGCCCGTCATATAAGAGGGGACGGAGATCCCTATCTGGTTCTTGGCATTGATATGACGGCGAGTGATGAAGAGGTGCGCTCTTGCTATCGCAAGCAAGTCCGGGAGACACATCCTGATCGGTTGATTGGTCGAGGTGTCCCCGAAGAGTTCGTCAAGATCGCCAGCGATAAACTGGTCGCATTGAATAAAGCGTATGAGCAGATCTGCGCGGAACGAGGAATATGAGCGTTAAAACTGAATGCGCAGTGCCTGCGCGTCTTCGTCCATCTCCCAATCACAACGAGCGCCGCGTTCCTGCCGTTGATATGCTGATCTTGCATTACACTGCGATGGAAAGTGCTGAGGAGGCTGTTTCGTGGCTGTGTGATCCGCGCTCAGAAGTTTCCTGCCATTATCTGGTTGACGAACTGGGCATGGTTACGCAGATGGTGCCGGAAAGTCGCCGGGCCTGGCATGCCGGTGTTTCCAGCTGGAAAGGTGAGGATGACCTTAACTCCCGCAGCATTGGAATCGAGATTTCCAATCTGGGGGATCAGGAAGAGGGAACGCAAGGTTATCCTGATGTGCAGATTGAAGCTGTAATCGTTCTCGCCAAGGATATCTGCGAGCGCAACAGTATTTCTCCAGAGCGGGTGCTCGGGCATTCTGATGTGGCACCGTCCCGTAAACAGGATCCGGGTCGTCATTTCCCATGGGCACGATTGGCTGAGGCTGGTGTTGGACATTATATTGAGCCGGTAGAGCTTGAGGCTTCGAGCTTCTTTCAGGAAGGTGATGAAGGGCAGCCGATTGAAGCTCTGCAGTCGCTTCTGGGGCTCTATGGATATGATGTATTGGTCAGTGGTGTGTTCGATGAGAAGACCAAATACGCAGTTGAAGCGTTTCAGCGTCACTTCCGTCCTGCGAAAGTTGACGGAATTGCTGATGCGCAGACCATTGCGACACTGCATAGCCTACTAAAAAAGCTAAAATCCTTCTGATTGTGATAGATGTCATTGAAATATCAGCAAAGCAGGGGCTAATACGTAATAGGAATACGATTTGATTACGTAGGGGAATGACTCTGTTTTGTTGAAAAGTTTCCTTAAGTAAGGCTAATATGCCCTGTATCAGCCTTTTTTGCGCCATAAACTAAGGTTTATGCCAGTTTTTAAACATTAAAATTGTAACTTTTCGTGATCAGACCTGTCTGATTTTCGTCTCATCTTCTGAAGATAAACACTCCTGCTCAAAACATGATTGCCAGGAAATGAAGATGAACCTTACAAAAATAAAAAATAACGTAGTAATCCCCGTTCTTGCTGCAAGTGTTATGCTCGGCGGTGTTGTGAATACCAATGTCTTCTCTGATGAAGCTGAAGCAGCTACTAAAAAGGGAAGCTACGTCAAGCTGATCGAACAGAAAGCCAAGAAGCACGGTGTCCCGCACCACATCGCGAAGGCTGTTGTTGAAGTGGAAAGTAACTTCAACGCAAGAGCGCGCGGCCGTGCCGGTGAAGTTGGTCTCATGCAGATTAAGCCATCTACCGCACGTGGTATGGGTTATCGCGGTTCGACCAAAGCGCTTTATAAACCAGAGAACAACATCGAATGGGGCATGCGATATCTGGCTGGTGCTTACAAGCGCGCTGGCGGAGATCTGTGCGGAACCATTTTGCGATACAACGCTGGCCACTATGCCAAGCGTATGAACCGGATTAGTGCCAAGTACTGCAAGCGCGTTAAGGATATTATGGCACGCAGCTAAATGCATCTTGCATATTCGGGCAGGGGACTGTAAGTTCCCATTCAAAGTTTCTTAGAATTTTACGAATGTCTGACCGACGGTCAGTCTGTCTGCAAGGACATATCAGGGTGGTTGACCGGGCAAAGTCAACCACCCTAACTCTTAAAATTTTAGGCGAATTCCCCGAAAATTAGGCGAACTTTCGAGCTGCATTTGTTGGCGAAGCGGGCACCTTCACGCCATCCAGTAGTTTCCCATCATCAATAGGTAGACCGAGTGACGTTGTGACCGGAACAACGCCAGCCCAATAGGGCAGCGCGTAATCCTCCGCATCGTCGACCGGAGCGCCCTGTCGGATTTTTGCTGAGGCGTGTTCGATCTCGATTGCAATGACACCAGTTGAGATCTGTTCCTTCTCCGTCATCGGGCGGACCTCATCCCATCTGCCAGGCAGAAGGTGTTCGGTGATTGCCTTGAGGGAGTCCCATGCTTCCTGGTGGTCGGTAACAAGACGGGCAGTGCCGTGAATGACGGCGGTTCGGTAGTTGACGGAATGGTGGAAAGCTGAACGCGCAGCAACAATGCCGTCAATAAGTGTGAATGTGAGACAGACTTGGGAGTCTTTGCTCATCTTCTTCACGATCCGCGCTGCTTTCGCGCCGTGAATGTAGATGGTGCGGTCCATAACCGCAAAAGCCATGGGAATGACCATAGGGCGGTCTTCATCCATGAAGCCAACATGAACGACGAGGGAGCTCTCCAGAATTGGGAGGATTGTGTTCCAATCATAATCCGCGCGCAGACTTGTTCTGACATGAGCAAATTTAGGTGGCTTGGTTTCACGAGTGCTAGTGCTTGGCGCTGCTTCAAGTGTCATTTCTGCTGTCATTGTCTTAACCGTTTTCTGGTCTCCGGTTTTGAGCGAAGTCGGCAATATGGGACCAGTTGGCCCGGCAAGTGGTTTGAGTTTGTGCTCTGACTGCTTGCCGGGTTTTCTGTTTCATTTGTGCACCTTACCTCCGCTGCGAGGCGAAGAAGTATTGCGCTGATACGTATTCTCTGCAAAACTGGTCCTGTATATAGATCCGCTTAATCTAATTTTGGGGTGCCAGTTGTTTGAGTATGTTGTGATGATCAATCGTGAGGTCAGCACTCCGCTATCAAGTCAGATTTATCAGCAGTATCGGGATGCAATTCTGAAGCGGCGTGTTCCTGAAGGAGAGCGGTTGCCCAGCTCACGTCAGTTGGCGACCAGCCTCTCCGTTTCTCGCAACACAGTGAACACAGCCTATGATCTGCTGCGCTCTGAAGGGCTGGTGGATGTGCGGTCTGGTGCACGGCCTGAAGTGGTGGCCTTGCCTGAGGTCGAAGGGGCTGTTGTTGCAGGTCCTGTTCGTGAAACGACACCTCCACTTTCATCGCGTGGCAAGCGGTTTTCTTGTAATCATCGTTACACAAGCCCGTCGGGGCGGGGTGTTTCCATGCAGCCGGGTGAACCTTCGCGGGAGCTGTTTCCTAAAGAACAGTGGGCACGGAGCTTGCGGCGAGCAGCGCGACTGCTCAACGGTAATGCGCTTGGGTATGAGCACACTTCCGGCCTGCCGGAGTTGCAGCGGGTACTGGCGCAGTATCTGGCGCAGGAGCGCGGTGTGGTCTGCTCTCCCGAGCAGGTTCTTGCTTTTCCAACCACACAGTCAGCGCTTTCGCTCATGTCTCAGTGCTTTTCTGAGGAAGGGGACGTGGCACTGCTTGAGGAGCCGGGGTACCTGGGTGCGCGATCAGCCTTTTTTGCTGCTGGGTTGAAGGTGCAAGCTTTGACAGAGATCGATCAGGTTACGCGGGCCTCTTTGATCTACGTGACGCCCTCACACCAATATCCAACTGGCCGGCGCATGGAGATGAGTGAGCGACTTATGTTGCTTAAGCAGGCTTATGACAAAGGTGCGGTGATTTTAGAAGATGATTACGACAGTGAGTTCTTGTTTGAAGGGCGGCCGATTGCAGCGCTTCAGGGGCTGAGTGATCGTCTCTCTGTGATCTATATCGGTACTTCTGCAAAGTCGCTCATGCCGGGGATCCGGCTTGCTTATGCTGTTGTTCCTAAAGAGCATGTGGTGGGATTGGAGTTGGCGCAGCGGGCATCGGGTGCACTGGCCAATGTGCATGTACAGATGGCTTTTGCTGATTTCATCGAGAGCGGGCACTTTCGGGCGCATCTGAACAAGATCCGCAGTGCTTACCATGAAAACGGTGTGGCTCTTTGCCAATTGATCGGGGAGCGTTTTGGCAATCAGGTTGGTGTTTCCATGCCAACCGGAGGCTTACAGACTTGTCTTTATCTGCCGGAGACCTGCGATGATGTGGCTGTTGCGGATTTGATGAACCAGAAAGGTTTTGGAGTTAATCCGCTTTCTGTATTTTATCTTGGCGCACCGCAGAAGGGGCTTGTTGTTGGGTTTGCTGAGGCGAATGAGAAGCTGCGGAGTGGCTTTGTTCAAGCTCTTGAGCAAGCAATGGAACTGAGCGGAGATCGTGTGCAAGCGTAATTCTTTGCTTGACCTTTTTCCTTAGGCTCCGTAGTTCAGGTGCACCAGTCGGCCGGACGGTTGCTGCTGCAAGTGCCGAAAGGCCGCAGTGGAGGAAAGTCCGGGCTCCATGGAGACACGGTGCCGGATAACGTCCGGCGAGGGTGACCTTAGGGAAAGTGCCGCAGAAAGCAAACCGCCAGTGCATGCATTGGTAAGGGTGAAAGGGTGGGGTAAGAGCCCACCGCGTTTTTGGCAACAAAAACGGCATGGTAAACCCCACCGGGAGCAAGACCGAATAGGGGCGGCGCGGAAGTTTACTTCCAGTCATGTTTCCAGACCTGACCGCCCGGGTGGGTCGCTAGAGGTGTTCAGTAATGGGCATCCCAGATGAATTGCCGTCGCGTATGGGTGTAACAGCCTGTGCCTTACAAAACCCGGCTTACAGGCCGACTGGTATTTATTTCTTCATCATGGACGCCTGTGTTTTTGGCACAGGTCTGCTGAACATGATTGTTGGCGCATATGTCGACAATATTACGATGTTTTTATATAGTCAGATCATGCAGGATTCTAAACCTTCCCAAGTGATCTACTTTTGCCATGGCATTCCCGGAAGTGCATATGACATTGCCTTTATTCAGGATAGCCTGCCGTCAGGAGTTGAGGTTATTGCACCCAATCTGCTTGATGTGGAAGGGGACCCCAAAGAGGCTTGTGTTCAGCAGTTTGATGAGATGACTGCTGGTCGGGGTCAAGCCGTGATCCACGTTATTGGGTTTTCGATTGGAACGATGGCCGCTGCACATATTGCTGGTGCGCGGGCCGATAAGGTGGCAAAGCTCACATTCGTTTCAGCTGCAGCTCCGCTTGGTCTTGGCGACTTCCTACCCAAAACTGCCGGAGCTCCTGTGTTTAAGGTGGCGCAGTCTACACCTCGTTTGCTGAAGTTTCTAGTTGCCTTTCAAGGGCTTTTCTTTCGTATCGGGCCAGCGCTTTTGCTGAACCGACTGTTTGCAAAGTGCGGGGCGAAGGAAAAAGAACTCATAGAAAAACCTGAGGTTTTTGGAGTGCTGCGTGCAGGACTGACAAGCAGCCTTGTTAAACATCCTGATACTTATTGGGCTTATTTGAAGGCCTATGTCTCTGATTGGTCTGCTGTACTGAATGGCATCCGTTGCCCTACAGAACTTTGGTACGGGTCTGCTGATACATGGTCACCTATCGAAATGGTGTATGCAATAAAAGAAGCTTTGCCGACAGATGCAAAATTACACATTGTGGAGGGAGCAGAGCATTACTCCACGCTTCAGGCGCTCCGACTTTAATTTTCGTTTACAACGAAGTGTACTGGTTTCCCAAGTTGTTCCAGATTTTCTTCCATAGTGGTTACTCTATATCTGTGAAAGGAATTCGCCCAAAGTTTTCGCCCTTTGTTCTGAGGAAATGCCCTTACAGGACTACCTTCACCTGTATCTTAGCAAATACTATGTTCTTCGCGTTCGCTAAAGCCGCCCAAAGCACATTGATAATGTGCTTTGGTTTTAGCTGATTTATCTGTGCTCTTCTGGGACCCAATCGGCAGGCGCAGCATTCCAAAATCTATTTGGATTACCCTCATCCATGCCGCGAAAGTGTAATGTCCGCAAACAATTTTCTACGAAGATGACAGGCTCTTCATAGGGGTGGGTGCAATAGACTTCTTCAATTACCTGCGCTGCCAGAGCCGCGTCGTTTTCTAAGAAGAAAGACAACTCGATACATAGCACTTCGACAGCATCCGTTGTCGCTGCATTGCGACCACTTCCCAATGATCGGAACCGCTGTATTCCTCCGGCAGTTTTAAAGGTAACGCTATCATAATCGCCATATTTTAATGACGTGATCTTGCATAGATGGTCTATAATATTCTGGGCACTTGGTTCTGGAACCTGAACAGTAATTCTTAAGCCATGTTCATGGGTAAATCTTTTGGTTTTTAGGGTTGGAAGGGGCATTTTGTTCTCCGGTTATCTCTCATTTGAGATAACTGAATTTGACTGCAAAAGGTAGAACAGACAGTTCGGTTCCGAACGAACTGTTAGGTGAGAGATATGCCTTCAAGACTGTCGTGACTGATCCCAAAATTTCGGTCAAAGGCTTCATATCCAAGAGCCGTTATTTTAAGCGCTCGGCTCGCTTTGCATCGCTCTAACCATTTCTTCTCTAAAGACCTATCCATAATGGCTGTTGCCAGGGGGCCGGATATATGGTGACGGCGTTCGGTCCAATCGAGGCAGAGTTTTACAGCAGGTTTCTTAGTGTTGTTTATATTCAGCACGTTGATATCGATTGCGTGAAAAAATGCCACTCCTTCAGGGGTAACTGAAGCTGAGTCACCTTGTAATAGCAAAGCTCCTTTTGTGATGAGCTGATTTGTAATCAATACGCCAAGCCTGCCGGCAATGTGGTTATAACAGCTACGTGCGCGCAGGGCGTCAACTTCTGGTTTGTTTCTGTTCTTAGCGCGGTGTAGGTGATCTGTGGGTGACAGGCCTGCCAGAGTTTCTAAAATACTTGCAACCTCAGCACTTGAAATTCGGTGATAAACATTGCGCCCGCTGCGAAGAGATGCCGTCAATCCTGCTGCTTCCAGTTGCTTGAGATGTGCGCTCGCCGTTTGAGCTGTTACATTGGCGGCGCACGCTAGTTCTTTGTTGGTAAACGCTCGGCCATCCATCATTTCGCAAAGGATTCGGGAGCGGCTGGGGTCAGCTAGTGCAGCTCCGATAATATCAAATCTGGGTTCAGTACTCATCTTTGTACACTAACGTGAGAGTGCAGCAATCACCAGAGAATATGGTCCGCTTGAAGATATCGCGTGGTTTGCTGGAAATTCGGTTGAAACTCCGCAGATTGTTGGGTGCAAAGAGCCGAATGAGTTTGGGCTCTACGACATGCTGGGCAATGTTTGGGAGTGGTGTTGGGATCTCTATGATCCAGCTGTTTATGGAGAGTACCGCGTGTTCAAAGGTGGTGGTTGGGCAGATGATGAGCGTGGCTGCCTTGTCACCAACAGGCGGCGTAGTCATCCAACCTTTCGTGTTGAGGATCTGGGCTTTCGTGTTGCACGGTCAATAAAGTAGGCTGTTTGCTTTGCTTGCCGAGAAGGTGAGCCCTGATCCAAGAAAATACAGATACCGTCTTGTTGGGTTGACTGTCTCAATCCGATCAAGTACCCAAGGTTTAATTTATGTATACAATGGAATACAAAAATAGATTTTTGGGCTTGGGTTTCTTTTATGCTGATTTCCGCGGCGAATATTTTCACGCCGGGGCCAGCGATCCTCAACACGGTGCGACGGGCTGCGCAGTTGGGGATGGGCCGGGTTTTCCCGATTATCCTAGGTAATACGCTGGGGCTTGCGATTGCAGGTGCATTTTGCGCAGGTGGTGTGGTGAGCTTTGTGCTCACCTCTGAGGTTTTGTGGAGCTTATTCCGATGGTTGGGCGTTGGGTATCTGGTCTGGCTTGGGCTTAAGTTTGTCTTCAAGCGTGAGGAGATTGATTTATCAGGGGATGTCAGCGTTTCTGTATCTGGATTGACACTGTTCTGGGAAGCGTTTTTGCTGGCGGTGACCAACCCAAAAGCGATCCTGTTTTTTGTTGCTCTGTTCCCGCAAGTTATGAGCTCTGAGTTGGCCCTGCTGCCACAGGCCAGTATTCTTGTTGCAACGTTTTGCGGAATCTCTGTCCTATCTTTAAGCGGGTATTCTGCGTTGGCCTCGTTGTTACGGGCGCGCTTTATTACTCAGGCGCGGTATCGCCGGTTCCGTGTGTTGTCGGGCTTTGTTCTTTTTGGGTTTGCAGGGAAAATTGCGAGTGAGGTGCGGTAAAAGCGGTTTGCTTTTGCTCCTATGGCAGTGTTCCAACTTGAAAGTTGATGGAGCTTCGCGCAGATAGAAGGTAACTGCAAGGAGATCTTCTATGAGAACAGAATTTGATCAGGAACTGGAAGAGCGCCTCGTTCGCTATGCCGCTATTGATAGCCAGAGCGATGAGACGTGCCCGGAGTCCCCAAGCTCTCAGATCCAGCTTGATGTACAAAAGGTGCTGCGTGCTGAGCTGATGGAAATTGGTGCCAGCGACGTTGAACTGACCGAGTACGGCGTTGTTCTTGCCACCATTCCTGCGACTATCGAGACGAATGGGCCCGTGATTGGCTTGCTTGCGCATGTGGATACCGCCCCAGCCTACCATGCTGAAGGTGTGAAGCCGCGCGTTCATCGTGCTTATGATGGTTCTGCAATTTCCTTCCCGGATGCCTCTGAGCTGTCCCTGTCTCCTGAGAACTCCCGTTATCTTGGCGAGAAAATCGGTGATGACATTATCACCGCCAGTGGAAGCACGTTGCTGGGTGCGGATGACAAGGCTGGTGTTGCGATCATCATGTGTCTTGCTCGTCATCTGCTGGCAAACCCGCAGATCCCTCATAGCAAGCTTCGTATTGCGTTTACGCCGGATGAAGAAATCGGGCGCGGTGTGCATGACAAGTTGCCTAGCGCTCTGGGTGCGGATTTCGCTTACACGCTGGATGGCGGCAAAGTGGGCGAGCTGAACTATGAAAACTTCTGCGCTGATGGTGCGACAGTAAAGATCACTGGTGTTTCTGTACATCCTGGTTATGCGAAGGATAAGTTGGTCAATGCGTTGCATCTGGCAGGCAAAATCATCGCTATGTTACCACATGCAACGATGACACCTGAGACCACCGATGGTCGTGATGGCTTTATCTTTGTTGCTGACATGGTGGGGAATGCAGCTGAAGCGGAGTTGCATTTTGCACTGCGCGATTTTGAGTTGGAAGGTCTTGAAGCAAAAGCCGATTTGCTGGAGCAGGTGTGTGCTGCTGTTCAGGCGAGCGAGCCGCGTGCTTCCATCTCTTGCGAGGTTAGAGAGCAGTATCGCAACATGCACCATTGGCTGCGTGATGATATGACCCCAGTTGAGCTTGCTAAGGCAGCTTATGAGGACATGGGGTTGAGCGTATCTTCCAAACCGATCCGTGGTGGAACCGATGGTTCTGTGCTGACTGCGAAGGGTACATCCTGTCCGAACATCTTCACCGGCATGCAGGAAATCCATGGCCCGTTGGAATGGATCAGCGTGCAGGATATGGCATGCGCGACACAGGTATGCCTTAAGCTTGTTGAGCGTGCAGCGAAGTAAACTGAACTTAGCAATCGCGTCCTGAAAATATGAAACCGTCGGCTACTTGGTCGGCGGTTTTTTCTTTGCTGGTTTCCTTCTGTCCGATGCCTTGAGCATACGTTGGAAGGAGGGGCATTCCATATGGCTCGGGGCAGGGCAGTCGGCTACGTGGTGCAGGATATCGCGCAGGGCTGTGAGTTCCTTGATTTGCTCATCAATCAGATCGGCACGTTCACGGATCTGCTCTCGCGGGATCTGGAGCTGTCCTTTTTCAGAAAACATGCCTGCGATCTCTGTCAGTGAAAATCCACCTGCCTTGGCGAGTGTGATCAGAGAGAGTTTCGTCAGGATTTGCGGCTCGTACTGACGTCGGAGACCGTGCCGCGTTATGGACTGAATGAGCCCGACTTCCTCATAATATCGTAGTGTGGAGGGCTTCACACCTGAGCGTTCGGTGATCTCTCCAATATCTAGCAGTTTCATACTTGACCTCAAGTTGACTTGAAGTCGTATCCTGATCTCAACAGGGTAATTTTGCAAGAGGATAAGCAAATGAAACAAGTGCACGTGGAGCACGAGCAACAGGTCTGGAAAGACCCCAGAGCGATTGCTCTTTTAATGGCGGCTACTTTAACAGTCATGGCGAACGCAACGATCAGTCCTGCTCTTGCTGGATTGGAGGAGATGTTCCGGGATGATCCAAATGTTCTCTGGTTGTCCCGGCTTTTGGTCTCAACGCCCTCGCTGACTGTTATTATCTGTGCCCCGCTGGCTGGAGTGATCGCAGATCGCTACGGTCGGCGGGCACTGTTGCTTACAGGTGTTTTGCTGTTTGCTGTGATGGGAAGCGCCGGCATGATCCTGCCGGATCTGACGAGTATATTGGTGAGCCGGCTGGGACTTGGCATTGCAGTTGCCATGGTGATGACGGCGCAAACAGCTTTGATCGGTGACTACTTTGTCGGCAACCAGCGCAGCTCGTTGATGGGATTACAGACTTCTGCTCGCAACTTCGGCGGTTTTCTCTTTATCTCAATGGCTGGATTGCTGGCCGTCACTTCTCCGCGGTTACCGTTTGCGATTTATGGGCTTGCGTTGCTCATGGTGCCGTTTTTGTGGCGTTATATCAGCGAGCCGGTGAAGCACTCAGCAGCTGCAAAGAAGGTTGCAAGTGCAGAAGACGATGGATCTCCGGCTTGGGTCTGGTTGTTGGCAGCGCTGGCTTTGCTGCAAATGCTGACCAATATGATCTTCTTCCTCATGCCGACACAGTTGCCGTTCTTTTTGGATGCTCAAGGTTATGACAGTGCGAGTATGACAGGTGCTGCGCTGGGCGCGTTGATGTTGACTGGTGGCACGGCGGCTCTGCTTTATGGGCGGATTAAAGCGCGTGTTGGTTACAGTGGTGCATTTACACTGGCCTATGGGTTTATGGCGATTGGGTTGATGTTGCTGACCTTGCAGGAAACCTGGAGCGTGTTCCTTGGAACGGCCTCTATGGGGGCCGGGTATGCGCTTGCGATGCCGAACTTTCCGGCGATTGCACTTCAGGTGGCTCCGAGTTTCCGGCGTGGTATGGCAGGTGGGGTGCTGACTTCCTCCGTTTTCCTTGGTCAGTTCCTCTCTGTTTTTGTCAGCATTCCTTTGATTGCTGCGGTTGGATTTGCCGGAACGTTTCGGATTGTGGCCACTGCGCTGACCTGTATGGCGCTTATCGGCTTACTCGTCTTTATCTGGCGCTCGGTTCGTAAGGCGGCAACGGCGTTTGTGCGGATGGAAAACTGAGTGTAACGGGCTTACGAGAGCGTCAGCGTTTGAACGTGTTATGCGCATTTTTTGTTGATGCTCTCGATCGCTCTGGAATAGTACGTAGACCGCGCAAATCGAAGCTGTCATGGTGCTCCGATTGCCGCAAATTATATGCGGCGGGATGAGCGCTTAAAGCAGTGAGAGCGAGCCGGAATAAGGTAAGCAGCTTTAGGCGATGTAATGCCTTTGACATGCAAGACATGTAAGAGCAAAGGCATAACTGAAAGCAGTGCCTTTTGAGGCCTTATCTTGGAATATCCGCATGAGTGGTTTGCCGGTTTTAGGCGCAGCAATGTGTGTCAAACATCTTCCCCAACATCGTGAATGGTTGCTGGAGCTGCCTCGCGATCTTGAGCTGCAGGATTTCTATAATTGGAACTTGCTGGACAATGGGTGTGATGACCTGGTCGCAGAAGCAAAGAAGCTTCTGGATGGACATGAGGGGCGCCTCGGTCTGCATGGCCCATTCTGGAATCTGGACCTTTCTGCGGCTGATCCGCTGTTTCAGCAGGCTGTCCGCAAGCGGTTGGATCAGGGTATTGAGTTGTGTGCCAAGATGGGTGCAGACCAGATGGTGCTGCACAGTCCTTACACGATCTGGGATCACAACAACCTCGATCTTTATGACAATGGTCGCCAGATGAAGCTGGAAATGATCCATGCAAACCTGAAGGACGTTGTTGCCAAGGCGGAGGACATGGGTTGTGTCATCGTGTTGGAGAACATTGAAGATCTGGATCCTTCCTACCGATTGGAGATCCTGAAGAGTTTTGAGAGCGAAGCTCTGGCGCTTTCGATTGATACCGGCCATGCTCACTACATGCACTCGTGCTATGGGGCTCCTCCGGTTGATTACTTCATCAAGTCAGCAGGCGATGCTTTGCAGCACGTGCACATTCAGGACATTGATGGCCATGCTGACCGTCACTGGAATCCGGGTGAGGGGTCTATTCCGTGGGAGCCGCTGTTTGCGGAACTGGCAAAACTGAAAAGCAACCTACGCCTGATCCTTGAGATCATGGATGAGACCACTTTGCGCAAGGGCGCAGATTATCTGGTTGGGCTGGGTCTCGCCAGATAACGGCTCAGTTTGCTTCTTCTTATGAGGTTTGAGGTCGGCAGCACTGCCGGCCTCCTTTGTTTGAGCGGTCAAAATAACCAGTAAAACCAATTGTGATCGTGGTGCGTGACGTGTCTTTCCGGCAGAAATTATCGACTCAGGACAATCGTGGGTAGGTATGGGAATTTGCCCCACCGTCCTCTGAATGGGCATGGAATTTCATGGTCCGGCATGGGAAAAACGGAGTTTTGCCAAGGCTGATAGGTTAAAATCACTAGAGCTAATCGGCGAAATTCTTTCTTCGACCTTTGTGAAAACTGTGAGTGCTTCTGGTTGTAATCGCAATTTGGATGCGTGTAACTCGCAGAAATCCCTGCGTAAACTCCTATCAATACTTCGTTTACCATAATTGGTGATAACTACCAGATGTTAAGGGGCATTCTTTTCGGTTTGGGCTGGTGGGTTCATTGACGTCCCATGGCATCCCATGGTATCCCATAGGCTCCCGGGATATTCCGGTTTGTACTTCAGTAATCTTGTTGTTTTTGCCTGATTTGAGCGCTGGCTCTCCAAGGAGTGGAGAGTTGTTTGATGTGCCGCTGACAGATCAAGAAGATCTGGCTCATTAAAGAGGGGACCAATGGCTGGTTTTGTTTCGCACTTCACCAATCGGGTGGATGCAAAGGGTCGTGTATCGATCCCTGCACCCTTTCGTGCGGCGTTGGCGAAAGACGGCTTTGAGGGACTCTACTGCTTCCCATCTCCTTTTCAGGAGGCGGTTGATGCAGGTGGTAACGGACTTACAGCTGAAATCCAAAAACGACTTGATGCGTTTTCGACGCTCTCAATGGAGTATGACGCTCTGTCCACGGCGCTTTATGGTGCCAGTGAAACCCTGAAGATTGATCGGGATGGCCGGATTGTTCTTTCTGAGATGATCCGCAACCACACCGGCATTGATGGTGAAGTCACCTTTGTTGGGCAGGGGTTTAAGTTTCAGATTTGGGAACCTGTGAGGTTCGCCAAGCACCGCGACGAGGCCATGAAGCGGGCGCTTGCAGTATTGTCTTCCGGCGGTGCGCCGGGGACAGCAGCCGGAGGGGCACTATGATGACGGGCGGCGACGGAGACAAATCCGATATCGCTGGCGGACCAGCGCGTCACATTCCAGTCCTTCTGGAACGGGTGCGGGAGGCAATGGCCCCCGCGCCGGGTGATGTGATTATTGACGGCACGTTCGGTGCTGGTGGTTACTCCAGGGCTTTTCTTGAGGCTGGAGCCAGTGTGATTGGCGTTGACCGGGATCCGGATGCGATCCGCGACGGTCGTGTTTTGGAACAAGAGTCCGATGGGCGCTTGCAGCTGGTCCATGGTCAGTTTGTTGATCTTGATGACCATGCGCGTGAGCTTGGTTATGATGCCGTTGACGGTGTGGTGATGGATCTTGGCGTGTCTTCCATGCAGTTGGATCAGGCGGAGCGTGGATTTTCGTTCCGGTTTGACGGGCCGCTGGATATGCGCATGGAACAGGATGGTCCAAGTGCGGCGGACGTGGTGAATACCATGGAGCGCCAGCACTTGACGCGCATCATCGGGATGCTTGGTGAAGAAAAGCGTGCTTCCAGTGTTTCGCATGCCATTTGTCAGGCGCGTGAAGAGAAGCCTTTCGAGACGACGCTTGAGCTTGCTCGCGTTATTGAAAAGGTGGTGAAGCGTAATCCTAAGAAAGCCAGCATTCATCCAGCAACGCGGACCTTTCAGGCACTGCGTATCTATGTGAATGGTGAGTTGCATCAGGCGGCTGGTGCTCTTGCTGCTGCTGAGCGGATTTTGCGTCCGGGTGGGCGTCTGGTTGTTGTGACGTTCCATAGTTTGGAAGATCGTATTGTGAAGCGGTTCCTTGCAGATCGCTGCAAGACCCGCGGTGGTGGATCTCGTCATATGCCAGAGATGGATATTCCTCCTCCGACTTTCGAATTTATCGTGAAGGGCAATCAGGATGCCAGCGTTGAAGAGATTACTGATAATCCTCGCGCGCGTTCTGCTCGTTTGAGAGCTGGGCGGCGTCTGGATACGCCTTCGCGGGAATTAGATATTCATGCGGCAGGCGTTCCGCGCCTTGCTTCATTCCATGGTCTAGGAGGCTAAGCTATGCTGCGCTTCGTAAATCTGTTCTTTGTTGTTGCGGTGGTTATTGGTGCTGCGCTCGTTTACGACATCAAGATGTCTAACGAAAACCTTGCCGATCAGGTGCGTCAGCTTTCTGCTGAGATTGCCAAGGAAAAAGACGATATCCGTTACTACAAAGCCCAGTGGAGTGTGCTTAATCAGCCCGGGCGTTTGCAGGGTATCGTTGATCGTTACAACGATATTTTGAAGCTTGAGCCACTGCGTGCGGAGCAGATCACGACACTGAAGGCGTTGCCGGTTAGACCTGTTCTGATGGAGCCAGTCTCTGCTGATGCGATGAGCGGTTACGCCAGTCGCGTTACATCCGTGCAGTAAGGGGGGGGGCTCGTGGCCAGGAAAGCTGACAGTTCCTTTTTGCGGCGGTCTAATGTGACCCAAAAACATGGCACAAGTGCGATCCGGCTTCGTGGTCCGGGACGCTCGCGCATTTTCTTTGCGATGACCATCTTTGTGTTTGTGTATGGGGCTATCGCTGGTCGTCTGATCCTGCTTGGGTTGCAGGACAGGGACCCTGCTGAGGGGTTCCTTGCTGCGCAGAGTTCTGTTACTCAGGCGCGCCCTGATATTGTTGACCGCAATGGTGAAATTCTTGCGACCGATATCAAGAGTGCTGCGCTTTATGCTGAGCCGCGCAAGATCCCGGATACGGATGAAGTCTTTGATGGACTGATCTCTATTCTGCCGGAGCTGGATACGCCTGTCATCAAGAAGCGTCTTGAGAGCAATGCACTGTTTACCTGGCTCAAGCGTGAGATCTCGGTTGAACAACGTCAGGCTATACATGCGCTGGGTCTTCCGGGGGTTGGCTTCCGTGAGAGCAATAAGCGGTTTTATCCGGGTGGTCATACGGTCAGTCACATTCTGGGGACTGTGAATGTCGACAACCAGGGCCTCTCTGGCATGGAGAAGTATGTCGATCAGGCGTGGTTGAAGGATCTGCAAGATCTTGGCTTTACGCAGGATCGGACCATGGAGCCCGTCAAGCTTTCGGTTGATCTGCGTGTTCAGCATGCAGTGCGTGATGAGTTGCGCCGTTCCATGGAATACTACAAGGCCAAAGCGGCCATGGGTGTGGTGCTGAAAGCGGACACCGGTGAAGTGATCGCCATGACGTCGCTGCCGGATTTTGACCCGAACAACCGTCAGCAAGCGCTTGAAAAAGAACGCATGAACCGGGTGACTGGTGGTGTGTTTGAGATGGGCTCCATCTTCAAGGGTATTACCATTGCGATGGCGCTGGATAGTGGCAAGGTGAAGTTGGAAGATGGCTTTGATGCCACCAAACCTATCCGTGTTGCAGGTCAGAAGATCGATGACTTCCACGGGAAGCGCCGTGTTTTGTCCGTGCCTGAAGTTTTCATTTACTCCTCCAATATCGGCACCATCAAAGTCATGCAGAAAGCTGGCATTGAGGAGCAGAAGGCGTTTTTGAAAAAGATTGGGCTGACCCAGAAAATGAAGACCGAGATACCGGGCGTTGCGCGGCCTCTGCTTCCACCGAAGTGGAATGACCTTGCTGCAATGACGATCTCTTTTGGTCATGGCTTGGGCATCACGCCGCTGCAGATGGCTGTTGCGGGTGCGACGCTGGTCAATGGCGGTAAATATCTTGAACCAACGTTCCTGCCTCGCAGTGAGGAAGAAGCTGACAAGCTTGCTAAACAGGTTCTGAAACCACAAACCAGCGAGATCCTTCGGTATCTCAACCGTGAAAATGTCCTGCGTGGATCCGGGCGGCGTGCTGCTGTGCCGGGTTATGATGTTGGCGGTAAGACTGGAACAGCGCAGAAAGTTGTGAATGGCCGTTATGCTGAAGGTGTTTATCTGAACTCCTTTATGTCGGCGTTCCCGATGTCCAATCCTGAGTATCTCGTTTTGATTGTTTTGGATGAGCCACAAGCCGTGGAAGGGCAACGTTATTCTACTGCCGGGTGGAATGCTGTGCCAACCACTGCATCTGTTATCCGCAGAATTGCACCAATGCTCGGCGTGGTGCCTGATTTCGCAGATGACGCGGAAACAATTCCGGTTTCCTATCAGAACCGAAACTAAACAGGAGAATTGAATGAGGCAATACACGGAGATTTTGGGGAAATATGAAGACAACTGTTCTCCAAATCTGGTTTGCCACATTCATGTCTCATAGGCCGGACATATCGACGCTATGTTGCTTAAAGACCTTACAAAACAAGAGATAATCTCCGCCGAGGGCGATGGGCCAGACGGGGTTGATACTCTTAATATTTCGGGGCTTACTGCTGATAGTCGAGCAGTGGAGCCCGGTTTTGTTTTTGCTGCCCTTAAGGGCGCGAAAGTTGATGGTGCGCAGTTTATCGAGCAAGCCGTGGACGCGGGTGCTGCTGCCATTTTGATTGATGCGGACAGACTTTCTGATGATATTCGCAAGCAAGCCAAACAGGTTCCGCTGATCGCTGCACAAGATGCGCGCCGGGAACTTGCTTTGATGGCTGCGGCTTTCTCTGGCAAACAGCCTGAGAAGATGGTTGCTGTGACTGGCACTGCGGGCAAAACTTCTGTTGCTGTTTTCGTGCGTCAGATCTTTGAATATGCCGGGTTGGTTTCTGCCAGTCTTGGAACTATTGGTACTGTCACATCGACAGGGCAGAGCTATGGCGGATTGACCACGCCTGACCCTGTGTCTTTGCATGAAGACCTTAAGCGTCTGGCTGAGGATGGAATTACCCATGCGGCCTTGGAGGCGTCCAGTCACGGGTTGGATCAGCATCGTCTTGATGGTGTGCAAATTGTTGCAGCTGGTTTTACCAACCTTGGCCGAGACCACATGGACTACCACCCAACGGTGGAAGACTACCTTCAGGCAAAATTGCGTTTGTTCTGCGATTTGCTGCCGGATGATGGTGTGGTTGTCGTTGACCCGGAAACGCAATTTGCTGACCGCGTTCTTGCGATTGCAGAGGAGCGCGGCCTTAAGACGTTTACGACGGGTGTCTTCGGCGATGATCTAAAGGTGCTTAGCGTTCAGCCCGAAGGGTTCAGTCAGGTTCTTGAGCTGGAAACGGCTGAGGGCGTGTTTTCTGTTGCGTTGCCGCTGGCTGGTGATTTTCAGGTGAGCAATGCGCTGATTGCTGCAGGTCTGGCAATTTCTGCTGGTGTAGAGCTTCAAACTGTTCTTGAAGCGCTGACTGTTCTGCGTGGTGCGCCGGGCCGGATTGAGCATGTGGGCACACGTGAAAACGGTGCTCTGGTATTCGTTGATTATGCTCATAAGCCGGAAGCGCTGGAGAATGTGCTTGCAGCCTTGCGTCCCTTTGCGGCTGGTCGCCTGATCAGTGTGTTGGGGTGTGGCGGTGATCGTGATGCGGGTAAACGTCCGTTGATGGGCGAGATTTCTGATCGTCTTGCGGATGTTTCCATTGTGACTGACGATAATCCGCGCACGGAAGATCCTGACAAAATTCGTGAGGAGATTGTTGCTGCCTGTCCTGCTGCTCTTGAGATTGGGGATCGTGCTCTTGCCATCCGCCAAGCGGTGAAGATGTTGCAAGAAGGCGATGTGCTTTGTGTGGCCGGTAAGGGGCATGAAACAGGGCAGATCGTTGGAACAGAAGTTCTGCCTTTCTCTGATCATGAAGAAATCCAGAAGGCACTGGCCGAAGCTTCTGCTGAAAATGGTGCCTCTCTTGCTGTTGAGAACGATCTACCTGAGATCTCACTTGATCTGGATGAGATGGATCTTCTTGCAGATGAAGGTGATGAGCTTGCTGCTGCAGACGCGCTGGATGATGATGATCTGTTGGCTGCGGTTCAGGCTGGTGTTGAGGAGCTGGAAGCTGCTCTGCCGGAAAATCCTGATGATGCGCGGGACCAAGAGGAAGAAGACTGGCTGGCGCTGGAAGAAGATGTTCTGGGAGCTGATGATCTTGCAGATGCGGAACTGGCTGATGTTGAAAGCCATGATCCTGATTTTGGCAAGGATGGCTTTCCGAATGTTGCGGAAGACACACCAGATGCACTTGAAGACGAGCTGCTGGGTGATTTAGCGGCTAT